>DQIG01000314.1:11242-48822 GCA_003525885.1 Stenotrophomonas sp. | reverse complement strand
CTGGCTGGTGCCGGTGGCCGCGTTCGCTGGCGGTGCGCTCGCGATCGGTCTGACTTACGCACTGGCCCGGCCCGGCAAAGGTTCGGGCAACGCGACGCTGCTGTTGGTCGGCATTGCGATGGCCGCCTTCTGTTCGGCACTGATCGGGTTCCTTACTTACATCGCCAGCGAAAGCGAACTGCAGTCGCTGGTGTTCTGGCAGATGGGCTCGCTGGCGCGTGCCAACTGGGCCGATGTGGCTGCCGTGGTGCCGTTGTTTGCGATTGGCGTGTTTGCGCTGCAGCGACTGGCCACGCCGCTGGACATGCTGGCGCTGGGGGAGCGCCAGGCACAGCACCTCGGGCTGGATGTCACCCGCACGCGTCGTCGCCTGGTGGCGTTCAGTGCGCTGCTGGTGGGCGCGGCGGTGGCCTTTGCCGGCTCGATCAGCTTCGTTGGCCTGGTGGTGCCGCACGTGGCGCGCCTGCTGGTCGGCCCCGGGCATCGCTGGCTGCTGCCGTTGTCCGGCCTGCTCGGCGCGTTGTTGATCGTGGTGGCAGATACTGCTGCCCGCACGCTTGATCCGCCGGCGGAGATTCCGCTGGGCCTGTTCTCGGCCGCACTGGGTGCGCCGTTCTTCCTCTGGCTGGTGCTGCAGCAGCGCCGCAAGGTGGCGCCATGAGCGTGCTGTTGAAGTTGCACGAGGTGGTGGTGCGCCGCCAGCAGCGCGAGATCCTGCATGGCATTTCGCTTGCGTTCGAGCCCGGTACGGTGACGGCGCTGGTTGGTCCGAATGGTGCTGGCAAGTCCACGCTGCTGGCGGTGGCTGCCGGAGACCTGCGCGCCGACGCGGGCGAGGTAAGCCTGCTGGGCAAGCCGCTGGCCAGCTACAAGGCCGGGCCGCTGGCACGCGAGCGCGCGGTGATGCCGCAGGAGCACGGCGTGCGCTTTGCCTTCAGCGTGGAGGAAGTAGTGGCGATGGGGCGGTTGCCGCATCCGCCGGATCCGGTGGTGGACGACGCCCAGGTGGAAGCGGCAATCGATGCCGCTGAACTGCAGGCACTGCGCCTGCGCGAGGTGCAGCAGCTGTCCGGTGGCGAATCCGCGCGTACCACGTTCGCGCGCGTGCTGGCGCAGGACACCCCGTTGCTGCTGCTGGACGAGCCGACCGCCGCACTGGATCTACGCCATCAGGAGCGCACGCTGCGCAGTGTGCGCGCCTGTGCCGAGGCCGGTGCGTGCGTGATCGTGGTGCTGCACGACCTCAATCTGGCCGCGGGCTATGCCGACCGCATCGTACTGCTGGAGCAGGGCAGGGTGGCGGCAGACGGAACGCCATTGCAGGTGCTGACCGAGGACAATCTGCAGCGGGTCTACCAGCAGGACGTGGTGGTGCTGGAGCATCCAAGGCGTGGGGTGCCGCTGGTGGTGGTGACCTAGCCTGGATCTGGTGGGGCGGTGTGGGTCGCGCCGGATACTGCGTAACGCTCTATCATTGGCGGTTCGCGTTTTTCAAAGGAATGACCCTCATGAACCGTATCGCGCTTCGCGTTGCACTGTCTGTTTCGCTGATCGCTCTGGCCGGTGTTGCGCACGCCGGCACGCTGTCGCTCAAGGATGCTGTAGTGCAGGCCTCCAGCATCGAGACCCGTTACTTGAAGGCGCCGGGCGCTGCGGTGACGTCTTTCACGACCGAGTATTTCGCCAATGGCGAAATCATGATGCGATGGGACGATCAGCGTGTGCTGCTGATGTGCAACAAGGCGGCGTATCTGAATCTGCCCGGCATGAAGCCGGCGGTGGGCACGCTGACCATCGAGCAGCGGCAAATGGTCGCCTACGAGGCGATGATGGCCGGAATCGGCGGTGTCGCCGCGCTGGTGGGCCTGACCGGCGAAACGATCGAGTATGCGGACGACGGCAGCGAACTGCGCAGCATGCGTGAAGGTTCGTGGGCCTATGGCGTGGAGCACTACGAGGTGACCAGTCAGCGTCTGCCTGATGGCACGGTGCGGGTGCGAGCACGCAAGACCGAGACGGTGAACAAGGTGGGGCCGTCCTCGCCGGGCGACACGATCAGTACCGATGCCGACCAGGCCGCACGGCTGGCCGAACTGGCCCCCGTGGACAGCTGGACTGAACTGGTGATCCAGGGTGGGCCTCGCCCGCAGGGCGTGGACGCGGGGATGTCGCTGAAGGGCTGGGTGTCCACCGTCGAAAAGAAGGCTGCGACGGTGGGTGAGGCGCGCAAGCTGCACGACTGCAAGTGAGGCATGGCAGAAGGGGTCAGAGCCCTTTGCTGTTGGCAAAGGGATCTGACCTCGATCGTTGTCGGCCTCATCGTTCCATTCATGTGCGCAATATTCACTTGCGCGCCAGATTGGCAGGTCTAGAATGCGCCCCATGAACCGGATGCCGCTCCTGAAGTTTTTCACCCTGACCCGCGCAAGCGCGGAGCGGGCGTGTCTGCCTGGAGCCCCACGAGGCCGTTGAGACGGTCATCGCTGGACCTTCGACAGAGCGCCCTCCGGGGCGCTCTTTTCGTTTCAGTCATTTCATTCAAGCCGCAGCACCAAGGAGAACGTGCCATGCACCAGATCGCCGAGACCGAACGCTAGCCGCGCACCCTGTCGCCAACCGGGGTGCGCGGCCCCCTAAGTTGGCTTTGCAGGAACCTTTCTCATGAACACCCAAGTCCTTTCCCGCCGTCGCAACCTTGGCATCATTGCCCACATCGACGCCGGCAAAACCACGTTGACCGAACGCCTGCTGTGGAAAAGCGGCGAAATCCACCGCGTCGGCGAAGTGCACGACGGCAATGCGACCACCGATTTCTCGGCGATCGAGCGCGAACGCGGCATCACCATCGGCGCTGCCGCCGTGCAGGCGCAGTGGGCGCCGCGCGACCTGCCGCCGCATCGGCTGACCCTGATCGACACCCCCGGCCACATCGACTTCGCCATTGAAGTCGAGCGTTCGCTGCGCGTGCTCGACGGTGCCGTGGCGGTGTTCTCGGCCGTGGATGGCGTGCAGCCGCAGTCCGAAACCGTGTGGCGCCAGGCACGTCGCCATCGGGTGCCGTTGATCGCCTTCGTCAACAAGATGGATCGCGTCGGCGCGTCGTTCGAGCGCGTGCTGGAGCAGCTGCAGGACAAGCTGCGCGCGCGGCCGTGGGCGCTGGGCGTGCCGTTGGGTAGCGAAAGCGGCTTCAACGGCTGGGTCGATCTGGTCGATGAGCGCGTGCTGCAGTGGCAGGACGGTGCAGCGACGATCGTCAGCGGGTGGGACGACGCCGCGCGTGCACAGTGGCAACCGCAGCGCGATGCGTTGGTCGAAGCCGTGGCCGATCATGACGAACAGCTGGCCGATGCGTGGCTGGAAGGTCGCGTGATCGACGCTGAACTGCTGCGTGCGGCGATCCGGCGGGCGACGCTGGCGGGTGCGGGCGTGCCTGTGCTTGCCGGCGCCGCCTTCAAGGACAAGGGCATCGAAACGCTGCTGGATGCGGTGGTCGATTACCTGCCGTCGCCACTGGATCGGCCTGCCGTGACCGCTGAAAGCGATGAGGGCGAGGTGGTGCTGCCGCCGGACCCGGATGGCCCGCTGGCAGGCCTGCTGTTCAAGATCACCCACCAGCAGCACGGCGCGCTGAGCTTCGTGCGGCTGTACTCGGGCACCTTGAAGGTGGGCGACGCCGTGGCCAGTTCGCAGCATCCGCAGGGTCGGCGCGTCAGCCGGCTGGTGCGGGTGCAGGCCGACCAGACCCACGACATCGAACAGGCCGTGGCCGGTGACATCGTCGCGGTACTGGGCTGGAAAGATGCGGTCAGTGGCGAAACGCTGAGCGGTCGTGCGCAGCCGCTGCGCCTGGAGAACATCCAGGCACAGGCGCCGGTGCTGGCGTGGCGCTTGGAGCCGGCGCGTGCGGCTGACCTGATCCGGATGGCGCAGGGGCTGGCCAGCCTGGCCCAGGAAGATCCCTCGTTCCGCGTCGAAACCGATCGCGACACGGCGGAGACCCTGGTGTGGGGCATGGGCGAGCTGCACCTGGAGGTGATGGTCGAGCGACTGCGCAGCGAATGGAAGGTCGACGTGGGCGTGGGCTCGCCGCGCGTGGCCTACCAGGAGACGCCGATGCGTGCGATGACCGGTGTCGTCGGGCGGCTGGTCAAGCAGACCGGTGGCCAGGGCCAGTTCGCGCACGTGGTGCTGGATGTATCGCCGCGCGAGGACGACCAGGTGGTGTTCAACGACCGCATCGTCGGTGGCGTGGTGCCGCGCAGCTTCATCGCCGCGGTGGAGAAGGGTGTGCGTGCTGCGCTGTCGGAAGGCCCGCAGGGTCATCCGGTGGTTGGCATCGAGGTCAGTCTTGTCGATGGCCAGACCCATGCCAAGGACTCTTCGGAGATGGCGTTCCATCGCGCGGGCGCTGAGGCGATCAAGGCGGCGCTGGCCGAAGGTGGCACGCAGCTGCTGGAGCCGGTGATGGCGGTGACGGTGCATTCGCCGTCAGCGTCGGTGGGTGATGTGGTCGGCGACCTCAACCGCCGCCATGGTCGCATTGCCCGCATCGACGACCAGGATGGTCGCGCCGAGGTCAGTGGCTTCGCGCCGCTGGCGCAGCTGGTGGGCTACACCACCTCGCTGCGTTCGCTCAGCCAAGGGCGGGCAAGTAGTGAGGCGCACCTGCACGGCTATGAGCCGGTACGCGCGGCATGAAGAAGGTGAGGGGAGCCCGTTCGCGGGCTCCCTTTTTTGTGGGTTCGGGCTTTCGTATCCACGCCATGCGCGGATGCAGCCCCTGGGGTGGGATTTTTTGCACTGCATTGCAACAAAACTGCAGAAAAAGCTGGATTAAAGTGATGCCTCACGATAAATTGCGCACCCCCCGTTGCTCGCCGCCGCCCGCACCCCGCCCATGCGTGATGACAAAGACCCCGGAACCCTGGAGCTGACCCTGCCGCGCAAGCGCGGTCGTCCGCCCAAGTTCGGGTATGCGATGAGCGATGCGCAGCGGGCAGCGCGCTACCGTGCGCGCAGGGCAGGGCAGGCCAACCACGCCGACGTGCGCTCCTGCAGCGACATGGTGCTGCTGGACAAGATCCGCGCGGCGGTGAGCGCTCGCGACACCGAGCTGGCCGGATTCCTGGTCCACGTACTCTGGCAGCGCTACCCCCTGCAGCTGAAATAGTTCGCCGGCGGGGTGGCCGTTGTCATCGAGCTTGTTGATAATGCGGGATTCAGGTTGTTCCCGCTGGCGTGCCCGGGATGGCAGGCGCGCATGATCGAATGGTTCCCAAGATGACCACCACCAGCGACACCACCACCGAAGCGGCGCAGAGCGGCGCCCCCCTGTTCTATACCCGTCCGGTGCCGCTGCAGGCCGATGTGCATGCCGATCTGCGCATTCTGCCGGGCAAGCTCGAGTTCGCTGCCGGCAACAACGCCATTCCGCTGGTGCTGGGCGAGTTCTCGCTGGCCCTGCACCACTTCCCGATTCTGTTCGCCGGCCCGGGCGCGGTTCCGATGGCCGCTGTTGGCGTGTCCGACCAGAACCTGTTCATCAAGGATGGTCTGTGGGAAGACGAGGCCTACATTCCGGCTTACCTGCGCCGTCACCCCTTCATCTTCATCGACACTGGCGCGGAGAATGATTTCCTGCTGGGTATCGACGAGGAAAGCCCGCGCGTGGTCAAGGGTGGCGAAGAAGGACAGCCGCTGTTCGTTGACGGCAAGGCCACCGATATGGTGCAGCAGGCGCTGGAGTTCTGTGGCCAGTACACCCGCGAACACGAACAGACCCTGGCCTTCTCCAAGGCCCTGGTCGACAACGGCCTGCTGGTGGAGCGCAACGCCACCGTGCGTACTCCGGATGGCCGTGAGTTCAACCTCAACGGCTTCCTGGTCGTGGACGTCGAGAAGTTCGTCGCGCTCCCGGAAGCAACCGTGGTCGAGTGGCATCGCAGCGGCTGGCTGGCCCTGATCCACCAGCACCTGATGTCGCTGGGCCGCTTCAACGACCTGACCCGTCGACAGGTCGAGCGTCTGGCCGCGTAATCAAGGGTCGGGCAGGGTTCCCGCAGCGCGGGGACCTTGTCCGGCCTGCAGCGCGTCCAGCAGGCGACGCGCATCGGTCCAGTCCGGCGCGGCGCCATGCGCCAGATCGGCCAGTTCTGCCGCGATGGCTGCGCGCTCGGATTGGCCCAGCATCTGCAGCGCACCCTGCAATCGGTGTGCATGATGGCCGAGTGCCAATGCGTCTGCACGCTCGACAACCCGCTCGATCCTGTCGAGCTCATCGCGGATGTCGGCGGTGTACGCCGCGTCCATTTCAATCGCCTGCGGAAGCGCGTCCAGGCTCTCCGGCGGCGGAATGCCCAGCGCAGCGAGCAGTTGGGTCGCGCGCAGCGGCTTGGACAAGCACCGCGTCGAAGCCTGAGCGGCGGCAACGTGCGAGGTGGCGTCGCCCGGTGCGTGCAGACAATGCGATCAGGCGGACCGGATGCCCGCTACGGACACGCAGTTCGCGCGCCAGCGCGTGACCATCGATGCCGCCCAGCCCAATGTCGATCAGCGCGGCGGGGCGAGGCTCGCGCAGCTGTTCGGCCAGGGCACTGGCCGCGTCTTCCAGGTCGCACACCTGAGCACCCCAGCGCCGCAACTGCTCGGCGATGACGTGGCGATTGAGTTCGTGGTCCTCCACCAGCAGTAGTTGCAGCCCGGCCAGTGGCGTGCCAACCACGGGCATGTCCTCGATATCTTCGCCGGTGCCAGCCAGGCACACCGGCAGGCGCAGGATGAAGCGGCTGCCGCGCCCGAGAACGCTGTGCACGGTCAGGTCGCCGCCCATTGCACGGGCCAGCTCGCGTGCGATGGAAAGCCCGAGGCCGCTGCCGCCACGCTGCTGCCCGCCGCTGCCTTGCTGGAAGGGCTGGAACAGTGCGGCCACCTGCGCCGGCGCGATGCCGATCCCGCTGTCGATCACCTCCAGCAGCAGTTCCCGCGGCTGCGATGCCGGTAGCAGCTGCAGGCGCAGCTCGATGCCGCCGATATCACTGAACTTCACCGCGTTGACCAGTAGATTGCTGGCAATCTGGCGCAGCGCATCGATGTCCACCAGGATGATCGGCGAGGGTGCGGCTGGGGCATCGAGACGCAGCTGCAGTCCTTTCCGTTGCGCCTGTGGGCGGATCGCCTCCAGTGCCTGCCGGCAAAGCTGGGCCGCATCACAGGGCTCTGCGTGCGGCCTGAAGCCACCACTGGCGAGGCGCGAAAAGTCCAATGCGCGATTCAGCAGGCTGCGCAGGGAGTGGCTGGCAGTGCTGGCAGCGGCGAGCAGATCACGCTCGCCTTTCGGCAGTGTCGATTGCCCAAGCAGCTCGATCGAGGTCATCACGGCCTGCGCCGAGTTGCGCATCTCGTGACTGATCACCCCGATGGCGTGCGCGCTGCTGTGGTCGCCGCGTACACGCAGGCGGCGGATCATGCGCCACAGCAGGGGCAGGGCGATCAGCAGTGGGGCCAGCAGCAGCCACCCACGCGGGGGCGACGCCTGCATCCAGTCCAATGCGTTCCCGGCCGCGGCAGGCAAGGTCTGGCCCGCCCACAGGTGGAGCAGGCCCGCATGCTCCTCCAGCGTGATCTCCCGCAAGGCCTGTTCGATGCGTCCCAGCAGCTGCTGGTCTTCCTGGCGGACAAGCAGGTAAAGATCGGTGGAGAAGTCGCTGTCGAACGGTTGCAGGCGCAGGCTGCCATTGAAATAGCGTCGAACCAGGGGGCGCAATGTTGGTTCCAGGCCAATCGCCACGTCGGCCTGGCCAGTTTCGACTGCCGCCAGTGCTGCATGCCGGTCTGGCAGGTGTTGCAACTGGACCTTTGGATGATGCGCGCGCAGCCAGCCGGCGTAAGGGCCGCCTTCAACGACGGCGATGACCCGCCCGTCGAGTTCGCGCATTTCCCGTGGCAACCATTCGCCGGCGCGGCCGGCCAGCAGAGTGGCGCCGCCACGAAAACGGCCGGACGCGGCAAGGTCGGGGCAGGGAAGAGCCTGGTGTCTTGCGCCGCCAAACACCATGACCAGGTCGGCCTCGTGATGGCACACAGCGAGGATTGATGCGGCGGTCGTCGGGTAGGGGTGTTCCAGGAAGCTGAGTTGGGCGTGCCGCGCCACCAGGTTGGCATAGCCATGGGCAAGCGTTGGCGGTGATGAAGGATCGGCCATCGCTGCGGGAACCGGGCGCAGGGACGGGGCGGTGGAGACCCGCACGCTGCTGCCCGGCAGCCAGCGTGGTGACCGGATATCTTCCGCCGACGCGGCGGGCAGCAGAAGCGGTACCAGCAACAGCAGCCCCATGGCCGGGAAGCGTGGGCGCAGCGGCGCCTGGCGCCTCACTGTGACTCCAGTCGTTCGCGCAGGGCGTAGATTTCCACATCGCGGCGCAAGCCCAGTTTGCGCAGCACCGCGACCTTCTGTGTGCTGACGGTCTTGATGCTGCGGTGCCGGCGTAGTGCGATTTCGGAGACGGTCAAGCCTTCCAGCAGCAGGCCCAGTACTTCGCGCTCGTTGCGGCTGAGCTCGCCGCGATCGCCGGCCAGCCTGACGTCCGGTGGAACCCGGGCCAGGCCCTGGGAAACGCGCACGATCGCGTCGGACAATGCAGCAAGCGGTTCGGCCTTGCTGACGAACCCGTTGAGTCCGGCATCGATCAGGCTGTTGAGGTTGGTGGTGGGGGAGAGGGTGGCGAAGGCCAGCAACGGCGTACGCGGGAACTGCCGCCGCAGCAGCGCAACCAGTTCGCTGCCGCCCAGGTCGCCACGAGCGAGCGTGAGGTCGATGATGGCCACATCAACGGGCGTGCGGTGCAGGCTGTAGATCAGCTCCTCGCTGCAAGCATGGCTGGCAACGATGTCGAACCGGAGATCGCCCGACAGATGCAGGGCTGTGCCGCGACGGACAACCTCGTGGTCGTCCAGGAGCGCCAGGCGGAGCCGACGCGGTGCAGGAAATCCATTCATGCGCGGGAGGTGGTCGGCGCCCATGGGCGTGGCCTTCATTCTGGCGCCGCTGTCGCGTCGAACATCGAATTTGTTGTGTTTTTACGACTATTCCTAAAGGTCGATGAATGCAACCGATCGGCCGGGGCTTACTCATTTGTGGCGTAAATGGATGGGGTGCTGCAGGCATCCCACCGTGGCTGCCGGAGCTATTAACGTGACGCATCACGCCGGCACGGCCTTGCGCCCCTGCCCTGAGTGGTTGGCGCTGTCAGGGCAGGGGAGGGTGGTTATCGAGTCTGCACGCGGGGGATCGACATGCGATCCAGGAACTGCGCCGGCGTGATGCGGGGCAACTGTCCGGCATGGGCCGCGGAGAAGTGGCGCAGGCCGCCCCAGAGTGCAGTGTCCCCGATCAGGAAGCAGCGGTGCTGGGCGCGGGTGACGGCGACGTTGAGCAGATTGGGCTTGCTGGAGGCCCAATGTGCTGCGCCCACCATGCCCGTGTCGCAGCCCAGAACCATCCAGACAATGCTCTCTTCCTTGCCCTGGAAGGTGTGCACGGTGCCGATGCGCTCCTTGCACCATGCGCGTAGTTCGGCGGTGCGTGGCGCCTTCGTGCCGGCCGGGGCATCCGGGCCAAGCCAGGCTTGCTGGCTGCGCAGTCGTTCGAGCAGGGCGGTCTTGATGCGCTTGAAGGGCGAAATGATATAGATCGGGGGAAGGGTTCCGGCACTGTGATAGAGCGCCGCCAGCGCCTGCTGCACCAGGTCGATCTGGCAGGGCACGACCTGCTTGTCGCTGGTGCGGCCGGGTGCGTGTACCCAGGCGCTGTCACCGATGTCCAGGCTGTCAACGGGTGGTCGTGTTGCGCTGGGATCCCCGGGTTTGGAGAAGATCATCTTCCCCTCGTAGGCAATCGTGTTGGCGATGGAGAACATCGGTTCGACGCAGCGACGATGCACGCGCAGCGGACTGCCGATCCAGAGCGGTGATCCGCCGGACTCCATTCGGGCGCCGAGCGGGTTGGCCTCGTCGGCCAGTACCTGTACGGAGGTCTTGTCGGGCGAGACGTTCATGTCTGCGGGCAGTGCGCTGGTTCGGCCCAGTGCCTGCAGCAGCTTGACCGGCACGGTGAACACCGGCTCGATCTGCAGCGGGTCACCCACCACGATCGCGCGCCTGGCGCGCAGCAGCGCACCAACTGCCGCCTGCGGCACGGCCTGGCCGGCTTCATCGATGAACAGCCAGCCGATCGAATCCGGTCCCAGGTGGCGGAACTGGCGTGCGACCGAAGCGAACGTGCTTGAGACAACCGGCACGATCATGAACAGGCTCTGCCAGAGGGCCAGTGCATCGCGCGGCTCCTGCAGCCGCTTGCCATCCAGCAGGTGGCACAGTGCAATGACGTTCTGGGCGAAGCCGCCACCCCTCTGCATGCCTTCGTGCAGCCAGGCCTGGTGAAGCTGCAGTGCTGCCACGAAGAGATTGGCGCGTTGCTCGTTGAGTTTCTCGCTGTTCCAGACGCCTTTGATCTGCCAGTCCTGTTCCTCCAGTTCGGCCGCGTTGGCGGGATGGGCCGCGGCGCCGAATTCGGCTTTCAGTTGTTCCAGCTGTTTCGCCATTCCAGCCCACTGCTGCGCCCGTGCCTGCGCGGCGGCCGATGCCTCGGCCAGGGTGCTCGCGGTGCGGCCCAGGTGCTGTTGTGCTGAATCACATTGCGGCCCGAGTTCGAGCCGGCACTGGGTCCATCGGTGCTGATGATCTGCGTTCTGCGCCATTGCGGCCGCATGGCCGTTCGCACGTTGCCGATCAAAGATGCGCGCCCACCATCCGGGCTTCTCCTCCTTCAGTAGCGTGCGCTGCGCCTTGAGCAGGGCGAGCTCTTCATCGGACCTGCAGCGTTGGCTGTCGAGCGCAATGCACGCCTGTGCGGCTTCCTCATGCGCGCGCTGAGCATCGCGAAGCTGGGAAGCGGTCTGCTGGCAGAAGCTCTCCTCATCGCTACCGCTGATTTGATGACTGAGCGAGGCGAGCCGATCAAGCTTTTCGACCAGCCCGTTGACGATTGCATCCGCCTTGCTGAACGCCTGCCTGGCCTCCTGGAAGCTCATGGCTGCCGGGCTGTCGCGCCATTGCCAGAGCGACTGGTGGCGGGTCCGGTCGTATCCCCTCGGTGCACTGGTTTTGCCATTCTTCGGGCCGGCCCGGCTGATTGCCTGCGAAAGTGCCGTACGGTTGGCCTTCTTGCCCAGCGCGCAGCTGATCAGCCCCCAGGCGTCATTGTCCGCTGCCGGTCGTTCATAGGCACCCCTGCCATTCCATTCGAGCAGATTGCGGGCCAGCGGTCGCAGGTAGTCGAAGGTTACTTCCCCTGTGCTGTCGCGCCAGCGCGATTCCCCGGGCCTGCCCAGTGACCGGCGCTTCGGCAGGTCGCGCGAAATGTTCTCCACGGCGGCGTTGTTCGACGATGCCACCACCATCTCGAAGCCGGTCAGGTCGGCCTTCAGCAGGGAGATCCTGCACGGCTTCTCACCTTCGAAATTCACTTCGCAGGTTGCGTCAAACGCAGCGGCTGGCGTTGCGCACAGTGACAGCGCACGTGCACGCCGCACGATGTTTTCAGAGAAGACTTCACGCAGTAGCGTGGTCTTCCCGGTTCCGGGTGGGCCGTTGACCGAGAAGATGCCTGAATCGCGCACCTGCTCGAAGATGCTGTTCACAGCGAACTGCTGCATCAGGCTCATCGTGTGCGCAGGATTGCCTGGCCAGTGGCCGCGATTGATGTTGCGGGGGCGCAGGCGGTCCGAAATCAACAGCTGGCCTTCTGGCGTGTACAGATCTACGCGTCGGCTTTCCGGCAATGGGCTCAGGTAGGCGCGTAGCGGGGCACTGGCAGTGCCCTGGTCGAGTGCACCGATGGCGCGCGCGATATCCTCGACGAAGAAACTGTTGAGGATGCTGATCTCAGCATCCTCTTCGGATTGGGCTTCTTCATCCTCGGCGTCGTCCGCTTCCGGCACTGACTCGGTGTCGGGCACCGGAGATGCGGCCCTTGGCGCTTCTTCCGACTTCGGCTTGTCCTCAACGCTTTTCGCCCTGATGACCAGCAGCGGCGCGGATGCGTCGCCCGCAGACGGGTCATGACCCGACCAGTCGCGCAGGAGGTCGAGCAGGCGCAACAGGTCTGCGGGGCTGCAGGGCGTTGGGGCGGCGCTCTGTCCGGCGAGGGCGGGAAAGGTGCTGCGGAATGTTGCCGCGTCCCGCTTGAGTGCTTCAAGGCTTGCCTGGAAGGCGTCGAAGTCCAGGCCCTGCAACCCGCGCTTCGAGATCGTGCCGAGCGCCCACGGAACAGTCGACACCGAGATTTCACCCAGTTGCAGCACGCCCTCGGCGTTTGCCCGCAGGCTGGCCGCGCAGGTCAGGCCTTCCAGGTCGGCGCGCTCGTTCTGCTCCAACGACTCGTCCTGGCTGGGCGTATCAGCCAGTACCCGCTGGGTGATATCGGCCAGTTGGACTTTGTCGAAAACGCCGAGGTAGACGTCGAATCCACTCAGCTTGCGGCCGAACGGCGGGGTGGGGGACCACAGATCCTGTGGTTCCAATTGCTCCAGCTGATCCCTGGACAGCAGTCGTACGCTCCAGTCCGCGTCATTCGACTCAAGGACCTGGCCCTGCAGATCATAGGGTATGAAGAACTCGACCCTGTGCCAGAAGCTGAGGATCGCGCGGTGCCCGGCCTGCAATGTGTTCCGTCGTTCTTCCTTCAACTGCCTGTTCCTTCCATTGTGAAATCGGCTGCGGCCGGAATGTTCCCTTGCAGACCATTGTGGCCGGCGCGCACAGCCCTGCATTGGCCGTTAGCGGCCGCAGTGACCGAGTCTTGAGTGATCGTGGCTCGAGTGCCAGGTGATTGCGCCGTTGCCAGCTGCTGCTGGGTGGCTCGGGGCGCCTGCGGTAACTGCAGGCATGGCACCGGCAGCGTCTGCGCGCCTGCGGGATGAACGATGCAGTGGCGATGATGAACGCGACATCCAGCGCCAGCAGATGTCGATACATCTTGCCGTCAGTAGGTGCTGATGGCGTTGAGCGATGGAGTCAACGCAGTGACTGCGGCACGCGCCTCAGCTTGCCGGTGTCGTAACCCATGGCCGCGATACGCTGCACGGCCTGTTGGTAGTCGCTGTCCGATACCTGCGGCGTACGGGCCATGTACCAGACATAGTCACGTTTGCTGCGGGCGACGATGGTCTGCCCATAGTCGTCATCCAGCCAGGCAATCACATACTCGGCCTGGATCGGCCAGATGAACTGCATGCCCCAGATCGCGCCATTGCCCTTCTTCTCGACACGTCCAATCGGATGCATCGACTTCTGCGGAGCGTCGAAACTGCCCTTGCGATAGGTGAAGGTCGTCTGGATGCGCCCGTCCGGCTTCATTGCATAGCTCTCCACCGCATCGAAGGCCTCGCGTTCCGGCCATGATGGGATGTGGGCGATCACATACCAGTCGCCCATGAAGCGTGGCACGTCCACGGATGACGGGTGGGGCAGGGGGCGGGTATCGCTGGAACTGCAGCCGGAACCAAACAGGCTCAGTGCCAGCAGGGGAAGCAGCGAGCGCATGCGCATGTCACACCTCAACGGGGGCGGAATAGATAGTGGGCGACCAGCCACTGCTGGCCGTCGTCGTAGCCGAACAGTTCGGCGCAGGCCATCCAGAACATGCGCCAGCGCTGCCACCAGATCTTCGCCGCCGCCTGGCCGTAGGTGGCGACCAGGACCGGCATCACTCGTTCGCGGGCCGCATCCTGGTTGGCCAGCCAGTGGTCGGCAGTGCGCTGGTAGTGGGTGCCATCCAGCAGCCAGCGGTGATCGAGCCGCAGGTCGCGCTGGAAATGCAGGAGCGTGTCGGCCGCCGGCATCAGCCCGCCAGTGAAGAAGTGCCGCCCCATCCAGTTGTCGCCGCCCTCGGTCTCGAACGGGTACATCAGCGTGCGATGGGCGAAGATGTGCACGAACAGCGCACCGCCGGGCTTCAGCCACTGCGCGATGCGCGCCAGCAACCGTTCGTAGTTGCGCACATGTTCGAACATTTCCACCGAGACACAGCGATCGAAGCGTGCGGCGGGTAGCTCGAGTTGGTTGACGTCGCGGGTCAGTACCTCGATGTTGCGCAGGCCCCGGGCCTCGCATTGCGCCATGATGTGCTGGCGCTGGCTGTGCGAATTGGACACTGCGGTGATTCTGGCCTGCGGATAGCGTTCGGCCATCCACAACGTCAACGAGCCCCAGCCGCAGCCCAGTTCGAGGATGTACTGTCCGTCGGCCAGGCCAGCGCGCTGGCCGTACAGCTGCAGCATCGCTTCTTCAGCCTGGTCCAGCGTTTCACGCCCGGTGGGGTAGTAGCAGCTGCTGTACTTCAACCGCTTGCCCAGGCAGGCCTGGAAGAACGCCGCGGGCACCTCGTAATGCTGGCGATTGGCGGCATCGGTATGCAGGGCCAGCGGACTGTCGGCCAGCTCTGCGATGCGATGGCTGAAGCGCGCGGACTGCGCCTCGATACCGCCTGCCGATTCTTCCTGCAGGCGCTGCGCGCACAGCCGTCGGATACCGGCACGCAGGGCCGCATCGGGAACCAGTCCGCGCTCGGCCCAGGCGGTCAACCCGGTTTCCACGTCCTCGGCCGGGTTCAGTGACGGAATCGCGCTCATGCGGAATGCTCCTTGGAAGAACGGGGAAACCAGGGGAAGAACATCGGCGTGCTGCGCTGGTAGGCGCGGTAGTCGTCGCCGCGGCTGCGCAGCGCCTGTTTTTCGGTGAATGGAATGCCGCTGAGGTAACGCAGGAAGACAAACATCAGCACGGGGCCGAGCCAAGCCAGCCACCACAGCGGTGAGCCGATCGCGAGCAGGACGTAGCTGAACCAGTGCAGCCACTCGAAGAAATAGTTGGGGTGGCGGGAGTAGCGCCAGAGCCCGTCGCGGCAGGTGCGTCCCTTGTTCGTCGGATTGGCGCGGAAGCGGGCCAGCTGGCGATCAGCCAGGCTCTCGCCGCCGACGCTCAGCAGCCAGACGCATGCCGCGGCCACGACCCACGGTGTCAGGCCAGCGTGGGAATTGGCAGCCACCGCAACGAAGGGCAGGGCGAACAGCACGACCAGCAATGCCTGGGCCATGAAGAAGCCGAAGATCCTGCCCTGATGCCCGTGCCAATGCTCACGCAGGTAACGGTAACGCCCGTCCTCGTCTTCGTGACGGACCCGTTGCCACAGGTGCAGGGCGAGTCGGCTGCCCCACAGGCCGCCGAGCAGCCCCAGTGCAACCCGCGGCACCATCGCGCCATCCCCCAGCAGCGCCAGCAGCAGGGCCGATGCGCCCACACCCTTGGCCCAGAGCACATCAACCACGCCGATGTTGTGGTGGCGGCGCTGCCAGGCCCAGCCCCAGCTCATCACCAGCACGGCATACAGCAGCACCCACAGCAGATTGATCATGACGATGCTCCGGCCAAGAAGGGCGGGAGGGTGCGGGAACCGCGACGAGCGGCCATGCACAGCAGCGAAAGCGCGATGCTCCAGCCCACGCCCAGCACCAGCAGTCCATGCCATAGGGGTGTGGCGAATCGAACCGCATCGAAACCACGTGCTGCAGAGAGATAGGCCAGCGGTGCCAGCAGCAGGCCGAACAGGGCCGGCAGCGCAGGGTGGCGCAGCAGGAAGCGCATCGAGGTCGTCAGCGTCATCGCGAACGCGGCCCACAGCGCCATGATCCAGGGCGGCGGTGCCCAGCCCAGTGGGGATGCGGCGTAGCGCACGGTGCCGCTGGTGGCGGCACTGGCATCGACCAGCCATGCGCAGGCCAGCGCCAACAGCATCAGGCGGAGATCCAGCCGAGGTTGTGGCGACGTGAGTAGCTGGCTGCCGATATAGATCGTCGCTGCCAGCAGCGCAGGCCATTGCCAGCCGCGCCCGGCGCCGGCCACGGCGCACAGCCAGACCAGCTGGTTGCCAAGCAGATTGGCCCAGAACCTGCGCATCTCAGCCGCCTTGGCCCAATGATGCGCTCGGACGATGCCCCGGGCGCGCCAGCAGCAGATGCGAAACGCCGATCGAGCGCTCCAGGAAGCCGCCCTCGCAATAGGCGAGGTAGAACTCCCACAGCCGGCAGAAGCGCGCGTCGAAGCCCTGCGCCTGCACGTCGGGCAACCTGGCCAGGAAGCGTTGGCGCCAGGCGCGCAGGGTCAGTGCGTAGGAGTGGCCGAAGTCCTGTTGGGCGATCAGTTGCAGGTCGCTGGATCGCGTCTTTGCGGCCATGATCGCGTTGATCGACGGAATGAAGCTGCCCGGGAACACGTAGCGCTTGATGTAGTCCACGCTGCGCCGGGCCTGCTCGTAGCGATGGTCCTCGATGGTGATGGCCTGCAGCAAGGCAACGCCATCAGGCTTGAGCAGGCGCTGCAGCGTAGCCATGTAGGTGTCCAGGTATTCCGCACCGATGGCTTCGATCATCTCGATCGACACCAGCTTGTCGAACTGACCCTGCAGGTCGCGGTAGTCCTGCATCAGCAACGTGACCTGATCCTGCAGGCCAGCTGCCCGCACACGTTCGGCGGCCAGCGCATGCTGTTCCGCGGAGATGGTGGTTGTGGTGACATGGCAGCCGTAGTGCTGTGCCGCGTGCAGCGCAAAACCGCCCCAGCCGGTACCGATTTCCACCACGCGGTCTCCCGGCTTGAGCTGCAGCTGCTGGCAGATGCGGTCCAGCTTGCGCAGCGAGGCGGATTCCAGCGACTCGCTCTCCTTTGCGAACAGGGCCGAGGAATACATCAGGTCCGGCGACAGGAACAGGGCGAAGAAGTCGTTGCCGAGATCGTAGTGCGCGGCGATGTTGCGGCGGCTGCCCTCACGGCTGTTGCGGCGCAGGCGGTTCCAGCCACGCAGCAACCAGCCGCCTGCGCGCGCCGGGCCATGCTCCATACCGTCGAGCAGGTCGCGATTGCGCACCAGCAGGCGTATCAGGGTGACCAGGTCGTCACAGCGCCATTCGCCGTGGATGTAGCTTTCGCCGGCGCCGACGCTGCCTTGTGCCGCCACTTTGCGATAGAACGCCGGGTCATCGATGGTGACGGTGACATGCAGTTCACCGCGAGCATCGCCCAACCATACTTCGCCTAGCGCGTCGCGCACGCACAGGCGGCCCTCGCGCAGTGGGGCGAGCTGGGCCAGCAGGCGGCGGCGCAGGAACGCATCCAGAGCACCGGGGCGCGGCAGCGCGACCGAAGGGGTCATCGAGTTCATCGCGGTTTCTCGGCAAGGGTGGGGTGGTCATGCACCGGGTTGCGCTTCAACCACAGCCGCAGCGCATGCCAGTGGATGGCGGCCACCACCTGGGTGGTCATCAGTGGATAGCAGGCCAGCACCCGGGCCAGCCCACGGCCATCCAGGGCGTGTCGCTGCATGGCCTGGGTGGCATCAAACTGGCGCACGCCGTCGCGCCAGACCTGCATGTGCACGCGCAGATCTTCATCGGGTCGGTTGAACCGCCAGTCGTAGTGGCAATCCATCGGCATGAAGGGCGAGACATGGAAGCACTTGTCGAACTGCCAACGCAGTGAGGTGCCATCATGCATTGCCGTCGCCACTGGCAGCACGTAGGCATGCCGTTCCTTCCAGGGCGTATTGGTGATCTCGGCGACGATGCAGTCCAGGGTGCTGCCATCGGCCCGGTAGCAGTAGTAGAAGCTGACCGGGTTGAACACATGCCCGGCGAAGCGAAGATGGGTAAGCAGGCGCACCGGGCCGGTCGGCCGGTAGCCGAGCACGGTTGCCGCGTGGTCGCGCACCGCATCGGCCAGTGGCCGGGCGGGATCGCCGAAGTAGTCGCTACGGCGGAACTCGGCCAGGTTGCGGCGATTGACCGACCACAGCCAGCGGCCGGCGAACACGGTGTCCAGCTCGTCCAGATCGAGCAACAGTTGCGCGATGGGGTAGCGGAACGCATGCGGATGCGGATGATGCCGGCGGTGCATCACCTGCCCGAAGTAGAGCGCACTGGCGCTCATGCCGCCACCTCGCCCTGGGCTGGCACCAGGCGGTGCGGGGCGCAGGCCTGCAGGGCATCGACCACGCGACGGGCGCTGCGGATACCGTCCTCATGGAAGCCCCAGCCCCAATAGGCGCCTGCGAACCAGGTGTGGCGGCGGCCCTGAAGCTCCGCCCAGCGCTGTTGTGCGCGTACAGCAGTGTGATCGTGGACCGGATGCGCATAGTGCAGGGTGCGCAGCACCTTGCACGGGTCGATCGCCTCGCTGCGATTGAGCGTCACCACCAGCGGCGTGTTGCCGGGCAGGCCCTGCAGCAGGTTCATGCAATAGCTCACCGTGCAGGGCGCAGCGGGATCCTGCGGCACATGCGCGTTCCATGCAGCCCAGGCCTTGCGGTTGCGCGGCAGCAACGAGGCATCGGTGTGCAGCACCGCCTCGTTGGATTGGTAGCGGATTGCGCCGAGGATGTCGCGCTCGGGGGCATCGGCATCGATCAGCAGGGCCAGCGCCTGGTCGCTGTGGCACGCCAGGATCACCTCGTCGAAGGCCTCCACGCCAGCGGCGCTGTGCACGCGCACGCCCCAAGGCATGCGTTCGACGGCAGTGACCGGGCATTGCAGCTGCTCATGCACCCGCCAACGGCGGCGCAGTGCATCCACATAGCGGGCCGATCCGCCCGTGACTACGCGCCAGTCCGGGCGACCTGTCATCTGCAGCATCTGGTGGTTGGCCATGAACTGCGCCAGGTAGCGGGCCGGAAACTCCCGTACCGTGGCTGCAGGAGACGACCACAATGCCGACGCCATCGGCAGCAGGTGCTCTTCGATGAACGCCTCGCCATAGCGCTGGCTGTGCAGGTATTCGCCGAGCGTCGGGCCTTCGGACTCGGCCAGCAACAGGGGTGCATCCCGATAGAAGCGGCGCAGATCAGCCAGCATGCCCCAGAATCGCGGCGACACCAGGTTGCGGCGCTGGCAGAACAGACCATCCAGCGACGTCGCGTTGTACTCCACGCCACTGCGCTCGCTGTGCATCGAGAAGCTCATCGTCGTCGGCTGCGAGGCCACGCCCAGCTCATCGAACAGCGCCGTCAGCAGCGGGTAGTGCAGGGGATTGAAGACGATGAAGCCGGTATCCACCGCCATGCGCGCGCCGTCCACCTGCACGCCGTGGGTGTGGGTGTGGCCGCCCAGGTAGTCGTTGGCTTCGAACAGCGTGACGTCGTGCTGGCCATCCAGCCACCAGGCGCTGGCCAGCCCCGCGATACCCGAGCCGATGACCGCGATGCGCATGTCAGTACCTCGCCTTGGCCAGCACCCACTCGGGGATGGGCTTGAGCCCTTTGACCAGCCCCAGCGCAGCCATCGCGCGCAATCCGTACCAGGTCAGGTCCACCTCCCACCAGCGGAAGCCCTGGCGGACGGTGCCGGGAAAGAAATGATGATTGTTGTGCCAGCCCTCGCCGAAGGTCAGCAGGGCCAGCCAGAGGTTGTTGCGGCTGTCGTCCCGAGTCTCGAAGCGGCGGCGGCCGAAGCGGTGCGCCAGCGAGTTGATGGTGACGGTGGCATGGAACAGCACGATGGTGGAGATGAAGAAGCCCCACACCAGCAACTGTGGCCCGGAGGTGTGCAGGCCCGGAGCCCAGCGCTCCAACCCAGCACCCAGTGCATACAGTGCCGCAGCCAGCAGTACCGGCACGGCTGTATCGAAGCGGTCCAGCCAGCGCAGCTCCGGGAAGCGCGCCAGATCCGGTACCCGCGACAGATCGGTGGAAAACGCCTCGCGAGTCAGGAACCAGCCCATGTGGCTGCGCCAGAAACCACCTTCGCGGGGGGAATGCGGGTCCAGCGGCTGGTCGGCGTGCCGATGGTGGTGGCGATGATGGGCGGCCCACCACAACGGCCCGCGCTGCACGCTGGACGCGCCGATCACCGCGAATACGAACTGTACGGCGCGCGGTGCCTGGAAGGTGCGATGCGAGAAGTAACGGTGATAGAACGCGGTGATGGCGAACATGCGCACCGCGTAGAGCGCCGCGGCCACGATCACAGCCGTCCACGAGACACCTACCCAGATCACCGCGATGCACGCGATATGCATCAGTGCGAACGGCACCGCACGCAGCCAGTCGATGCGGCCGGGCTGTTCCGTGCCGGCATCTGCGGCGTCGCCGGTATCGACCCAACGCTGCAGGGTGCGCAGCAGGCGCCAGCGTCGACGGGGGAGGGGCGATACAGAGGCCATGGCGGATCTCGGCGGGTGTCGTGTCTTCCTGTACGCAGCAGAATGCGCAATGGATGCGACGTGTTGCAGTGAACGTCGGCTTCACGTGCTCGTGACGGGACAGCGGTCGACCAGTGGCTGCGCCCATGCCTGTTGCCACTCCGATGCGGGGCGTTGCGCGGGTGGCGAGCTGAAGCGCACGGTCACCTGCGGGTAGCTGCCGCGCGCATCGCGCAGATTGCTGGTGCCACGGAACTCCAGCAGGCGACGGTCGGCGTTGGCATAGACCAGGGACAGGCGCGGTGCGATGCCGCCGTACCAGGTGTCCAGGCTGACTTCGATTGCCTGGGCGTCGATGCCCTGCCAGCGAACCGGGCCGGTGCGTCGCACCTGCACCGGGAAGTAGCGCTGACGGGCCGGCACCAGGAATGGCAGCGTGATGCGCTCGCCCCGCAACAGCGCGGGCCAGTGCAGGCGTACGGCAGCGTCGAATCCCGCATCGATCACCGCATCCGGTGGCAGTTCAAGGCGGCGCTGCCTTGGCGGGCTGGCAGCATCTTCCTTCCAGCTGATCGACACCGAATCGCTGGCGGCCTCCACCTCTGCGGCCTGGCCGCTGCGGCGGTCCTCCAGCCAATAGCCCCGTGCCTGCGGCCGGGTACTGGCCGGCAAGTGCTTGCGGGCGAAAGGCTGGCCGTCCGGGCACTGGTACAGCACCCAGCGCTCGGCACCCTCCGTTGCCTCGCGTCGCCAGTGGACTTCACGGTAGAGGAGGTCGCCCTGCGCGGAGGTGGCGACGCCTTCGCTTCGCAACCAGGGCGCAGCCAGCGCGGCGTGGGGTAGGCACAGCAGCAGCCAGGCAGTGCGCATGGCGTTCATCCGGAAGGGGAGGGCTCAGGTCATACGGTAGAGATGGCCGGTTGGATGCGCTGCGCCGCCTGCATCCAATTGCCGCCTCCGCGCGTACAGAGGACAGACCTTCACCCGCCCGCCGCGAACGCAGATGTACCCTGACGCCGCCAGCACCCTCGCCAACTTCAACAGCGCACGCACCGTGTCCAGCTCCCAGCAGCCCAGCAGCGAGCCGAAAAACTGGGCCGGTGACATGGACGGTGTCGCGCGGCTGCGCGACCGCGACTGTTTCATGCGGATCTACGACCATTTCATGTCGCGCCTGTGCGTCTATCTGCGCGGGCTGGGCGCGCCCGAGGCGGTGGCCGAGGAGCTGGCGCAGGAATGCATGCTGCGCCTGTGGCTGCGGGCGGCCGACTATGATGCCGCGCAGGGTGCGCTGAGCACCTGGCTGTACCGCATCGCCCGCAATCTGCATATCGACCGCGTGCGTCGCGAGCGCAGCTGGATGCAGGTACAGGTGGCGGTGGAGGACGCATCCATGATGGACGTGGTCGAACGCAGCAGCGCCGAACAGTTCGCAGACCAGGCCAGGTTGCGCCAGCGCATCAACGAATTGCCCGCGGTGCAGGCGCGGCTGGTGCGCATGTCCTACTTCGAGGCCAAGAGCCACAGCGAGATTGCCGAAGCGCTGGGCATGCCGCTGGGCACGGTGAAATCGCACCTGCGGCGTGCGTTCCTGCAACTGCAGTCGAAAGTGGGAGGTGCGCTGTGAATCCGCACCATCATCTGCACGAATCCACGCTGATGAGCTACGCCGCCGGCGCGCTTCCGGCGCCGTTGAGCATCGTGGCGGGTGCCCATCTGGAGCAGTGCCCTCACTGTCGCCAGCGCCTGCGTGAGGCCGAGGCGATCGGATCGGCATTGCTGGAACAGACCCAGCCTTCCACGGGCGATCTACGCCGCGAGCAGTTGCGCGACGCGATGTTGATGCGCCTGGCGACGGATGCGCCTGCCGTGGCAGTGGCGTCGCGACCCGTTTCGAGAGATCGGCCGGAAGCCGATCCGGACCACCTTCCTGCTTCACTTCACCCGTATTTCGGTGCGTCGCTCAGTGGCCTGCGCTGGCGCTGGATGGCCCCGGGCGTGCACTGCATCCGTGCCGAGCAGATGCCTTCGCTGATCATGCTGAAGATCGCCCCGGGAAAGTGCCTGCCCATGCACAGCCACGGCCGCAGCGAGCTGACCCAGATCCTGCGGGGCTCGTACAACGACGCGCTGGGGCTGTTCGCGCCGGGCGACGTGGCGGATCTGGACGAGGACGTGGAGCATCAGCCGGTGACCGCGCCAGGGGTGCCGTGCATCTGCGTGTCGGCGCTGGATGCGCCGTTGGTGTTCAGTGGCTGGCTGGCGCGGAAGGTGCAGCGTTTCGTGAAGCTCTAGCGGATCGCCATTCAGTCGGAGGTGCCGGCGGCGCCGGCTCCCTGGCTGCCGGGCAGCAGGGAAGGGCGCTCGTCAAACCACTCGCGCGCCTTGGCCAGGTGCCACTGGCGCTGGTCGCCATCCAGTTCGATGCCCGCTCCCAACAGCCCCCAGCGTAGATAAAGGTCGCCGCGCTTGCGCTGTTCCAGCAGATCCAGACGCGCGCGCACCGACAGCCGATCGTTCTCGGCCTGCAGGCCATCGATCACCAGATGGCCCGGACGCCAGCGCAGCCTGGCCTGTGCATCCACCTGGCCGGAATCCAGTAGCGACAAGGCCCAGTGCGGGTAGTCCGTGCGCTCAGCGAACAACGCCAGCAGCGGGCGCGCATCACTGAGCGTCAGGTCGGTGGTGGCGTCCACCTGGAACGGCGATTGCGCATCGATGCGCCCGCGCTTGAAGGCCGCACGCCCTTTCCACGCAGTCGAGCGTTCAGTGCCCGCCACCTGCACGTTGCGCAGCTCGACCGTGGTGCCGGAAAGATCAAAGTGACGCTGGTTGAAGTCGCCCCGGCGCAGCGTTGCGTTCACGTCCACATCGCCGCCCATGTCCAGTCCCGCGACCTTGGCACTGGTGTTTCGCCCCTGCAGGCGGGCCGTGCCATGGCCAACGCGGCCATCGGTATCGAGGGTGGCGTCACCGCTGAGTGAGCCCGTGCCGCGAAGCAGACGTACCTGTTTTGAACCGAGATAACGGTTGTAGGCGGACAGGTCCGGAATCGTGGCCTCGCTGAAGCTCAAATGGGCGAGCACGCCCTTGCGCAGCTCCTGCAAACGGCCGTCGCCGGTCAGGTCCAACGCCAGATCGCGGCCGTCGAACAGCCGAACGTCCTTGGCGTCGGTGGGGCGCGCGGTGAAGCGGGGCAGGCGGACGGCAAGCAGGGCCTGATTCGGAACGCCTGACTTCAGTTCCCCATGCGCGCTGGCGGTACCGGCAAGCCGGACGCCCGCCACCTCGGCGACCGCTTCGGCAGAGGGAATGTCCACCGTACTGCCTTCGCTCAGCTCGCCGTTGCTCAGTCGCAGGTCGGCCTTCAGCGTGCCGCCGCCGTCCAGCTGCAGCCACGGTTTGCGGACGAACAGGGCAGGGATCCAGTTGAGCGAGGTGAAGGTCCATTCGCCGCGCACCGTGCCGGAACTGCGCTCCAGCAACTGCGCTGGATCCTGGAAGGGAATGTCGCGGCCGGTGATGTGCAGGTCCGCGTCCACTTCGCTGCCCGCGCCAGGTCGTGGTGGCAGGCGTGCCTGCAGGCGCAGGTCGCTGGCCACATTGAGCTGAAGGGCCAACACGCCACGGTCGGGAGCACCGTCGCCAAGATAGAGCGGCACCTGCCAGAGAGCGTGGTCGCCGGGCTGCAGTTGGCCGTCGATCAGGTGTACCGAGAGCTGCAGGCGACCCGGCACGGGAGCGCTGGATATCTTCGGCGTGGTGGCATCCGTATCCATGCGCAGGCCCTGGCTGCGTGCATCAACGTCCAGCTGGGCATGCAGGATCTTCAGTTTGGCGAGCCCAGGCGCCTGGTCCCGGTAATGGCGCGGGTAGCTGAAGCGTGCAGCCAGGTTCATGTCGCCCAGCAACTGCACGCCGTCGAAACTGGCGTCCGCACCCTTGAGCGTGACGGTTGAATCCAGCAGTTCCGACGGACCGCCGCGCAGCTGCTTGACGAAGCCGACCGTGCCGTGGCCCTTGCCGATGATCAGCAGCTTGCCGAAACGGGCGCTGCGGATGCTGTCACTGTGGATGGCATCGAAACGCAACGTCCAGCCCTGGTCGCTGCGCAGTGGCGGCGGGATGGCATCTTCAACGCGACTGATCTCGGCCGATACGCCCGTGGCCTGCAGGCGCGGAACCCGTACTTCGCGCTGGAACAGCGGCAGGACTGCCAGCCTGGCGCTTGCCCGGTCGGCATGCAGCACGTAGACGGTGTGGTTGACGTGGCCGCGCATGTGCACGTTCCAAGCGATCACGTGGCCGGGAAGCAAGGTGATGGCCGGGCCCGAGGTCATCACGAACTTGTGCGGCTTGCGGTTAGTGACCTGGTCGAACAGTGGCGTGTTGAGGAAGATGTTGCCGGCCAGGATGTACAGCGCGTAGAGGCCCAGCAGGATGTAGATGGCAATGCGCCATCGCCGTGACAGGTGAAGCGCGGGCGCAGGAGGAGGGGACATGTACCACTCGAACAACGAGGACCCCCGCACTATTGCGAAGTGAGCGGCGGCAACGTGTGAAGCCGGTGTGCCGCGCCGGTTCGTTGTGATGTGCCACGCTAAATCAATTGCAACCCATCGGGATGTCGCCGCGTTTCATACAATCCATCCGGCACCTACCCGATATCCAAGGAAGACACTGTGAGACAACGCGTCATCGTATGCCCGCTGATCCAGAACCAGGGCGCCTATCTGCTGTGCCGCATGCCGTTGGATCGTGGTGCATTTCCAGGCCAATGGGCACTGTCCGGTGGTGGGCTGGAGCCCGACGAACGCATCGAGGAAGGCCTGCGTCGGGAGATCCGCGAAGAGCTGGGGCACGCGTTGCAGATCGGCGCCGTTCAACCATGGAGCTTCCGCGACGACATCCGCACTAAGCTCTATCCGGACGGTTCCAGCGAGCAGATCCACATGATCTACTTGATCTTCGACTGCGAAGCACTGAATCGCGACGTTACGATCAACGAAGAATTTGATGCCCATGCCTGGGTGGAACCGAAGGATCTGGGTACGTACGACCTCAATGCGGCGACCCGAATCACGCTCCTGGCGAAGGGGCTGCTTTCGAGCTAGTGATCGCTCCTGGCTGGTGCGGGCGCGCCAGAGCGGCCCGCGGTAGCGTGCAATTAACGTGACGCGTCACGCCGGACATGGGTCACGCTGCTGCCAGGGCAAGTGACCGGCCGATGCGATTGCAGGCGGGAGAACGACATGAACCCGCCTTTGAACAGGAAGAGATCATTGTTGCGGGGGCGGCTTGGTCTGTGGCTGGATCGCCTGGGTCATGTGCAAGACCCAGATCGGACGATGGAGGAAGCCGAAACCGTAGCTGCCAGGCCGCAAGTGGTGGCGTGCTGGGTAGGCTGGCTTCTTGCCTCAGCAAGGTCAGTGGTTGAGGCGGCAAGTATGCCGGCGCCCCTCTAGGGCTTCTTGAACATAATATACATTATGCGAAATAGCGTACCCGCCGAATCTGGGCCTTTGTCGGCGCCGCATGGAAATGGCTGGGCCTCTGGCTCGGCTCTTGCCTGCGCCCTCAGTCCCGGCCAAGGATGAGATCGCGGCACGCCCTTGGGTCGGCTTTTCTTTCCTCGGTATCGCAATGCCGGCGTTCGCCATCATCCTCCCACTGTGGTCAATCTGCGGGACGTGGTGAGCCGGCGCAAACAGCGGTCGGCGGTGGCGATGGCTGGCCCTGACGCCGGGCCACCTGCTGGTGGCCTGCCGCTACCGGGGCCGAAACGCCGTCAGTGCATGTGAGGCGCTTCCGTAGGGGCGCTGCTTCTACACCCCAGTCATGCTCTCTGGCAGTTGTCAGCCATGCGTGCGAGAGAGCCGCAAATGAGGGCTACTGAGATCTTCATCCGATCCAGTCTCGTTTGAGCATTGAGTAGTTGCTCGACGCGCCTAAGTGGCATAGCTGCTACGAGAGAATCGATCTTACGCTCCAAGTGGGCAGCGTCTCTGCCGTGGGCCAGCTCATTTCGGGCAGAATTTAGCTTCTCAACAGCCTTCCACAACTGAGGGTCTCCCCCGACTACCGCCATCGCGAGCTTCGTCTTAGTCCAAAAATTCAATCTTGCGTCGATCACGCAATCTGGATGATCGAAAACTGAAAGAACGATAGTTTCAAGTTGCTCCTCGGCGTAAAGATGACCTTGGAGCAGCGGGATCGCGTACTCATTCTGCTGATTGAATCGGGCAAAGAATTCTCTGGCGCGCTCGTCAGCGTGTTCGAGACGTTCGTCTATGTCTTTCATTTCTCACTCACCTACACGAAGAGCTCTTCAGGGTCGGCTATTTGCAGGCCGACCAGACCATATCGTCCATGCGGCGACCCACCATATAGGGCCGATTGGAGCCGTACATGCGGAAAACACGCTCTCGCTCAGCCTTGGCGGCCTCGCATGCGTCCGGGTCCTTGTACTGGGAAATGCTGTGGAGAAGGGCGCCGCCACCGCCATTCCGATAGACAGGCCGCGTTGGTGCAGGTCGAAGCGCGATAGACGCTGAATTCTGCTGCCGAATCGCGTCCAGGCGGCGCTCATTCTCAATAACGCCCTCAGATCGAGATGCAACCTCCACGGCCCACGTCTTGGCCGCCTCACCGTTCGCGCACGGCGTTGACTGGTATTCGGTACCGGCCTTGGTGACGCACTTGTAAACCTGCTGGGCAGCCGCAGGCGCGGCGAGCACACACAGCAGCAATCCGGCTGCAATCCTTGTGAACATGGCATCCCCCTGATGCTTGAGCACCAAGGGAATGGCTGGTGCTCACGGCGGCAGTATAAGCGCCACCAGCCCAAGGCAGGCCAGATGGCCCAACGTAGTAGCCGTAAGAAGGCTTGCCGGCCCGGAGGGGCCGGCCACGCCACCCGAGACAGGCCCAGCGCCACCGGAATCGCCCCCAGCGCCCATAGGTTGCCGTTGAATCAGTAGATCGCGGCGAACGCCGGGACCAGTAGCCAATACTGCTGCCGATGGAAGGCCAGCCACGCCAGCAATACGAACCCTACCCCGGCCCACTGGTAGTCCACGACTGCCGGCGGCACCGCCGCAGCGAATGCCAGGATCAGCCACTTAGGCTGGCAGACTGCGTAGATGGCAGCGGCACACAGGGTGGACGTAGATATGATGTTAACCGGCAACGAGTACCCGAACGCCAACGAATGCACGTGCTGTGCGATCGGGCCCCTGCTACTCATCTCCGGACTGGAAGAACAGAGCTTGCTCCTTGCCATTCTTGGTGCCAATTTCGCTAGATGCTGGTTGACGCTCAAATTCAGTGCAAATGGGTCGGATTCGCGCAATTGCTCCAGATCGGCGTCGTTCCGTTCAATCGGCGCGTGGATGGCAGATCCTGGTGCGCAGTATGCCTCGGATACGAAACGATCTGGGCGCCCTCCATTCGCCCTGCTCTGCTGCTATGATTACAAAGTAGCAGTAAAGCTCCGTAATGGGCTGGAGCTATGCCTATTCGCCGAATCTCGAGTAACTCGCCATGTGTGGCAACGCATATTTGTCAGGGGGTTAAATGTCTCACGAGGTGTGGAACTTGCTGAGCCAAGCTCTTTCAAGTGGATCGAGGTCGACGGTCCTAAAATCTCTTGCGTGGTTGATAGCATTGATGGCCGCAGGAGCTATCGGCTCAATGTCAGTGACAGGAACAAACTGGCTAACTGTAATGTTTGGGGTCTTCTTGGGTTTATCTGTGGCACTGTACCTCGCGGCGTACGTGTATTTCGCCCTTAAAAACCCTGACGCACTTCGCAGTGAGACATTCTCATTGCAGAAGCTGCAGATAGAGAGTGCCTATCGTGGCGACGATAGTCAGGGCATCCTTCCGCAGTCTTCTTCAAGGCGCCTGCCAGTTAAGTCGAATTCCAGAATCGAAGCTTCGTCAGAGGATGATCCTGAATGAGAAAGTTCGTCGTAACTGTTGAGTCGCCTTCGAAAGATGAAGCTGCCGAATTTCACTCATGGATCAAATCGGAAAAATTTGGATGGTGGCATTGGGTGGAGCCAATGTGGCTTCTGGTAACCAAGGATGAAGTGGGTCCATCGGATATCCGCGACAAGGCAAAGGTTGCCTTCAATAAAAAGGCTGTCATGGTAATTGAGGTTGTGGGTGAGACATCTTGGGCTGGCTACATGCCGTCTGCCGCCACAGCCAAGAAGTCGCCTTACGATTGGATAAAGTCAACCTGGCAGAATGTGCGTAAGAGTAAGTAGTCCAATTTCTATCTTTAGTTGGCGGCTGAGGACTAGGTGGTTAAGGCCATGTGCGGTCATGCTCAATGCCGCATCTGCGAACGCACCCCCCCCTCACCAAGGACGAGGTGGTACACCTGAGCTGTATTGGCGGAGCAAGCCCGCAGCATGTTCGCAAGCATCATTGAAGGGCTACTGACGCCCAGCAGCCTCTGGCAATTCTGCATCTGCCTCGCTCCATCCTCTGCTGGGCAGATGCCGATAGTCCCGGTACCACGCTTTCCATTCGTCTGATTGAATCCAAGCGTCCTGCAGCGTCAGCGGCGGGATGTACATGCGCTGCGCACGGAAGGCTCTTGTACCGGTCTTTGATCAATCGGAGCTCTCGATCTACGAGTGACCAGCCGATCTGGAGGTCAGTTGCGTCCTCGGCAGCCTCAAGCGAAATGCGAAAAATCTTGGGACTTTCAATTCAGACAAAAAATCCCAAGAGTCTCCTCCGCCTTCTCCCGTCCACTGGGCGTGTAATGCGATCGAACCTACTCAAAGGTCATAGATTCGATATCGTCAAGACTGCGATCGTTTTTTACGTATTCCTTAATCTTCTCTAAGTCTTCAGCACTGGCCGGTGAGACTTGAGCTGCCGTAGCAAAAAGTTGAACTGAGTCAGAGGTCGTGAGGAGCTTCTTCAGCGTGACCCCATCAAGATCCATCACATCTCGAGCAGAATATGAAACAAGGATGGACTTGGTAGAACCTCCCTGCAGGCCACCTAACATGCCGGAGTCCGCGGCCAGCGTAAATTTCACCTCGGAGGTCTGGCCTGATAGCCCGAGCAGCCCTGATTTATCCACAAGCTCATGTCTGGCGGCGGCGACATCTTTGGACTCTATCGGAACTGATACGTTCCAGCGCGGGCCGAAATGGTATACGGCGGCATACATGACTCTGGCCTTGTAAGGGTCGACCTTGCTCGCCAGCATTGCCTCATAGAAGACACGGTGTACGGCCTTCCAAGGCATGCTGCGTCTAACGCAGTAGACATCGTGGATGATGGATGCGTTTCGATAGTTTCCATCGAGCGGGCCGCCAATGATGCTCCAGAACATGCGCGGAATCGACGCTCCATCTGCAATGGTTCCCTTTGGAGCTCGCCACTTTCGGCCTGCATCATCGGTGTAGGTGACGTCGTTAGCTAGTTCGATCATGCCGTCAGGCAAGAGATTAACTGTTACTGGCTTGGTGAATTCCCCCGCACTCACACCACCTGAAGCAGCCGTCAAAAGCGCTAGAGCGATCTTCTTCATGGTTCCATCCTCGATCTCAAGGACTGGGGTTCATTGCCTTGTCCCGGGCAAGCCTCAGCCTAGGCGCTGCCGAGTCTGAACGAGTATCAATGGATATTCCATATTCCGCCGTGGTTTGCCGACAGGTGGTACGGCCAAATCCGCAGAAGACGGAGCGAACCGTGCTGCTGGTGAAGAGCTCGATGCCAGGGGGATGATCCCGTGCGCTGCGCAGAATCCGCTTCAATTATGGTGACGCATCACGCTCGATCACCATCACCCCATTGGCTCCCTACCCCTCCCCCACTATAGTTCCAGCCCCACAAGGACGAGGCGGCATACATGCCCTATATCGGAATCGGACTCCACGTACTGGCAGCCATCTACTTCGCGGTGCACGCCATCCGCTCAGGCCAGAGCCTCTACTGGCTCATCCTGCTCTTCTCGTTCCCGCTGCTCGGCAGCGTCGTTTACTTCCTGGCGATCTATTTTCCGGAAGTCCGTCACTCGCGCGGCGCCCGGCAGGCCGTCCGCTCCGCCAAGCAACTCATGGACCCGGGCCAGGACCTGCGCAACGCCCGCGCGGAGCTGTCGCGCACGCCCACCGTGCAGAACCGGGTTCGCCTGGGCCTGACGCTGCTGGATGCCGGCCAGGCCGAGGAAGCCAGAACCCTGCTCGAGCAGGCAGCCAGCTCGCCGCTGGGCGACGATCCCTACATCCTGACCGGCCTCGCCCGTGCTCGCCTCGATTCAGGGCACGCCGCGCTTGCAGTGGAGACGCTGGACGGCCTGTTCGCCCGCCATCCGGATGTGCGCCGCAAGCCGGAACAGACGCTGCTTTACGCGCAGGCACTGGCGGCTACCCAAGCACCCGGCACCCGTGCCGCGTTCGAGCGGGCCGTGGAATGCGGAAACGATGCGGCCGCACGCTGCCTCTACGCCGAATGGCTGATGGCACAGCCGCAGCTCGACGACCGCGAGCAGGCCCGCACCCTGTTCGCCAGCATCATCGACGATGCCCAGCACTGGTCCCGCCACGCACGCAGCCACAATGCCGCATGGCTGGAGCGGACCAAGGCCGCGTTGAAGAGCTATTGAGTCCAAACAACCTCTGGCAACCGTGTCGCATCCGCCTCCCTTATGACCCCGGTGGGCGAATGCCGACAGTCCGCGGGCATCCAGAGCAGATATCGCCGATAGCCTTGCAGTGTAAGGATCCGGCCCCATTACGCCATATGCAACGATTCTGAAAATGTTGAATGTGGTGACGGCATCGGCCTTACTGCCTTGGCATCTCGCATGGGCGGGCGTATTCCTTTCCCTGCCACCAATGCATCGGTGGACGGGGCTCGAAATCCCGGTAACGCGACTGTAGTTTGCGCTTGCCAGCCGGCACCACGCCTTGTGGTGCCGGCTGGCAATCCGTCGGCCGGCTATGGCGGGCGGTGCGTGGGGGCCTTGTGCCCACCGGGCCAAGTCGCGTACCGGATTTCGAGCCACGCATCGTCCGCCACCTTTATCGGTGGCGGCTTCTGCCTGCACGCAAGGAGCCCAGCCATGACCCAGCCCCACTCCCCTGCCCCGCACCCCATCCACGACGCGCCCGCAAACGGCCCCGCACTGGATCCAAACACCCTCATTGCCCTGCTGCACAGCATCGGCTCCGGCGCTGCTTCCGATGGCCAGCCCTGGCCGGAGCGCCACCAGATGCCAGGCAGACGCATCGCCTTGGCGGATACCGATTGCTCGCTGGCCGGCCTGCGCGTGGTGCTGGAGATCCTGCTGGCCGCGCAGCGCGCACGCGAGAACGGCGAGATGGAGCAATACGTCGGCCCGCGGGTAATGGAAGGTCTGATCATGGCCGGGCTTGGACTCACGGCTCATGCCAGCACGCGCCTGCAGCCGGACGGCTGAGTGGCGCGTTACCGCTGGGCGGCCACGGCGCTCTGCCTCGTGGCGGTGGTTGCGGCGCAGACGCTGTGGCTGGCACCGCTCGTACCCTCGCCTATCGGGTTCCAGAACATCCCCGACGATCGCTTCTCACAGTTGCGCCGCCAAGCGATGCAGTTCGTGGAGGCTCGGCCACGGCAGGGATTCCAGCTCGTCGAGTGGCATCAAGATGCCGGGTTCCAGATCCACTGTAGAGGCGTTCCAGTGCTGTGGCTGGAGAGGCGCGCGCAGTACTTGTTGTTGCAGGCATCACTGGGTGCCGAGGATCGGGCCCCCGACGTTCCGCAGCTGCGTGCAATCTTTCAATGGCAGTTGCAGCCGTTGGGTCATCTGGAGCAGGTACTGGCTGGTGTGCCGGAGCCTGTGTTGAAGGATCGGGTGCTGCGGGTTCTTGCTGGTGAGGTGCCTGATGCAGTGCGGTGTGGCAGGCAGTAGTCGAGCATGGCTCGACTCTCCTCCTCGGCTAGCCGGCTAGCGATAAGGCTCGAAAGTCATTTCGCCATCGGGACCGCCCTCGACGATGTACTTCCCGCCTCCTCCGCGAATGCTGGAGCCTCCATAGGGAAGTGGCATGAGCTGCACAACCACTCTTGAGCCCTCCAGGTAGACGATTGCCTTGTAGTTATCAATATCCGCCAAGTGCCTATCCAGGTCTGAGTTGCTTCCGACCCAAGCGCAACAGGCGGGAACAGCACCACTCCGAGCCCGATCGCCACAGCCAGGCAACGGCACTTTCGAATCAATCCATTCATGTTATGTCCCTCCCTCCGTAGCTGCATGTTTTGGCATCTCTTGCCACAGGAGGCTGCATGCTTGTGGCCCTACCGGCAGACTGCGTTCCAGCACGGCACGACCTTGCGAGTCCTATGAGGCGTTCGCTTGCCGGAGACGAAGCAGGCCGGCAGATCCGATTTTCCACATGGCAAATGCCACGCAAAGGGAGAAAGCCACAAACGCCAAGCCCGCAAACCCATAGTCTCGGCCACCATCAGCAAGATCAATCAGCACGAAAGCAAGGATTACTGAATTCACGGCAGCTACAAGACAGGCAACCAGCCTGAGTGCCCAGAAGAACATGATGTAGTAAGCCCGAAGAAATCGATTGTCTATGCTCATTTCAAGGACGCCCGGATCCTTTCCCAGTCTGCAAAGGCGCTGGCTGCAAGGGCTCGGGCTCGTGGATGGAGCCCTCCAACAAGGCAACGTAGGTATCCAGCCTGGTGCGCAAGCCGATCAGCATCCAGCCCAACAGATACAGCAGCACCATGGCGAAGATCAGCAGTGCACCCAGCAGGCCAACATCGAAAGCGCCCGCCCAGTCGCCCCATTTCCAGCCGCGGAACTGCAGGTAGAGGGCGATCAACAATGGAAATGGTCCAAGCCGCTGCAGGCCGCCATACATCATGCCCATGCGCTCAATCATGTTTGTGCGCAAGGTGCTGACGAACTTGAGTCGCCGCTCGCGCTGGACGCGCGGGAATCCGCGAAGCTCGGTCACCACCGCTTGCCAGTGAGCGAAGTCTTCATCCATCTCCCGGGCGTGCGAGAGCCGCGGCTGGCTGAACTGGCGAATGCCCCTGCGGGCGGCCAGGACGCCACCGACAATGAACCCTCCGATTTCGATTGCCAGGCAGGCAATAACCACCTGGAGCACTGCGCCAACAGGCAGCCATCGATCCGGAAGCTGACCCGTGAAAACGCCGATGATCGCCGCACCCATGCCGATGCGAAACGCCCACGTCTCCACTCTGCCCGCCTTGGGGTAGATGCTGTGCTCAATCAGCCCCTGCACTCGCTGGTAAAGCCAGTGGAACGTCAGTTCCTGCGAATCGGTGTTCGATGGCGGATCGAATCCGCCCCCTGCCTGCATGTCCATTGCGCCCCCTGCCCCGCCGACGCAGATGCCGGCGGCATCATCCTAGCCGACTGTCACGACAGTAGCTCCATGTTGGGCCAGCTGCCTTCTTGGGGATCTCCTACTTTCCAGTCATCTTCAACGCAGCCTCCGGCAATCGCGCGCCGCTGACGTTGATCTGCTCCACATTCTCAGCGATACGCACAAGGTCGGCTTCGTCCAGCACCAGATCCACCGCCCCCAGGTTCTCATCCAGCCGATGAAGTCTGGTCGTGCCCGGAATCGGCGAGATCCACGGCCGCTGGGCCAGCAACCACGCAAGTGCAACCTGGGCCGGCGTGGCGCCCTTCTCTTCAGCCATCGCCTTCACCACGTCCACCAATGCCATGTTGGCCCGGCGGGCTTCAACGGAGAATCGCGGCACAGAATTGCGGAAATCCGTTGCATCGAACTGGGTATGCTCGTCGATCTTCCCGGCCAGGAAGCCCGCCCCCAACGGACTGAACGGTACGAAGCCGATGCCCAGTTCTTCCAGCAACGGCAGCAGCTCCTGCTCCGGCTCGCGCCAGAACAATGAGTACTCGCTTTGCACCGCCGTCAGCGGCTGCACCGCGTGGGCGCGGCGGATCGTCTGCAGGCCGGCTTCAGACAGGCCGAAATGCGCAACCTTGCCCTCTGCAATGAGGGCCTTCACCGTATCGGCCACTTCTTCGATGGGCACCGCCGGATCAACACGATGCTGGTACAGCAGGTCGATGCGATCAGTGCCAAGCCGCTCCAGGCTGCCCTCCACGGCGGCCCGGATATGCGCGGGCTGGCTGTTGGTACCTGCGCCACGGGCACCGGTCGCAGGATCAATGTCGAAGCCGAACTTGGTCGCGATCACCACCTGGTCGCGAACCGGCGCCAGGGCCTCGCCCACCAGAACTTCGTTGGCAAAGGGGCCGTAGGCTTCGGCGGTGTCGAAGTGAGTGATGCCGCGCTCCACCGCCGCGCGGATCAACGCGATCATCTCCCGCGTGTCGGCGGCCGGGCCATACGCTGAGCTCATGCCCATACAGCCAAGGCCGAGGGCGGAGACTTCAAGGCCTTGTCCAAGCGTGCGGGTCTTCATGGTCGAATCCTCATCGGGCAATGTGCGGAACGGTCAGCCAGGTGGAATGGCCATGGCGCCAATCTACGCCCCCAAAACACATTCCTACAGAGGCATAATCGGATATCGCTTATATCCGGTGCGCATCAATGAGCGTCGAGAATTACGATCAGCTGGCCATGTTCGCGCTGGTGGCGCGGGAACGCAGTTTTACCCGCGCGGCCGCGCAGCTGGGCATGTCCCAACCTGCCCTGAGCCGCTCGATGCGTCAACTGGAAGAGCGCCTGGGGGTACGTCTGCTTGCCCGCACGACTCGCAGCGTTTCGCCCACCGAGGCCGGAGAGCAGTTGCTGCGGGTCATAGCTCCGCGCTTCGAGGAGATCGACAGCGAGCTTGCCCAGCTCAACGCGTTCCGCGACAAGCCCGCCGGTCGCCTGCGCATCACCGCAGGTGAGCATGCCGCGATTACAGTGATGCAACCCGTACTGGGCAAGCTGCTGCCGGCCAATCCCGATCTGAACATCGAGGTGATCGTCGACTACGGGCTGACCGACATCGTGGCCGAGGGCTTCGACGCCGGCATCCGCATGGGCGAGCAGGTGGCCAAGGACATGATTGCCGTGCGCGTTGGGCCCGACCTGCGCATGGCCGTGGTCGGATCGCCTGCCTACTTCCAGCGTCATCCAAAGCCGAAATCACCGCATAACCTTACCCGGCACAACTGCATCACCATCCGCCTGCCGACCCACGGCGGCATCTTCGCGTGGGAGTTCGAGAAGAAGGGCCAGGAGCTGAAAGTACGGGTGGAGGGCCAGCTGGTGTTCAACAACATCGCCCTGCGCCTGGGCGCCGCGCTGGAAGGTTTGGGGCTGGCCTACATGCCCGAGGATCTGGTGCGCCCCCACGTGCAGGCAGGCACCCTGGTCCACGTGCTGCAGGACTGGTGCCCCTCCTTCCCCGGCTACCACCTGTATTACCCCAGCCGCAGACAGTCGTCGCCTGCGTTCACCGTGCTGCGCGATGCTCTGCGCTACCGCGGTTGAACGGTGGCAAGGTCATGGCGAAGGCGCGGGGGTTTGTTCCAGTGCCTGCACTGCACGAACAGACGCGGCCGCATGACCGCCATGGGCCAGCAGCCGCGCCAGGTGCTCCAACTCCGCGCGGCTGAGGCCTACGCGCTGGCTGGCCGCCATGTGTGAGCGCAACTGCGCCTCCACGCCGGGCATGGCGGCCAACGCGCCTACGGTGGCCAGTTCCCGGCTCTGCCAGTCCAGGTTGTCGCGCTCGAAGATGTCACCGAACAGGTGGGTCTGCAGGTACTGATTGATGATGGGCGCGAAGTCCATGACCGGCCCGGTCACCGGGGCACCGGAGATGCGGGTCTGGTTGGCGGTGCCCACGGCGCGCAGTGCATCGCCTACGGGCACTTCAGCGGTGGGCGGCTGCCCGGCTGCGGTGGCGATCCCCTGCCCCTCACGCTCGCGTACCACGTTCAGCAGTTCGCCCAGGGCATTGAGGCTCTTGGGGAAGCCTGCATAGGCGTACAGCTGCACAAGCACTTCCTTCGCTTCGCTCACGGTCAAGCCGGCATCCAGCCCTCGATTCAGTGCGGCGTTGAGCTGGGGTATGTTGCTGCTGGCCGCTGCGGCTGCAATGAGCGGGATCGATTGCTGCCTGGGCGCTAGCGGCCCGTCCACGCGGGCGTCAATGCTTGCTGATGCCTCGCGATACTGGTCATCGGTTACCTGCTCCAGCCAGTCCACCGATTTCCCGCCTGCCACGCCGGTGACCGTGAGGTGGGTCATCGCGCTGTGCGGCGCGGCGCCGTGCCAGTGCTTGACGCCGGCTGGACATACCACCACATCGCCCGGCTGTATCTGCTGCACCGGCTTGCCCCATTCCTGGGTCAGCCCAACGCCAGAGGTCACCACCAGGCGCTGCCCGGCAGGGTGGGTATGCCAGGCCGAACGTGCGCCGGGCTCGAACGTGACGTAGGCAGAAGCGGCCTGCACGTCATCGTTCGCCGGGAACAGCGGATCGACGCGAACCTGGCCAACGAAGGTCTCGGCGGGGCCGGCAACCGACGCCTGGGCCCCTGCCCGGGTGATCTGCTGCGTGGGCGTCTCGCCGGCGTCGGCAAACGGTGCCGCCACGCTCAATGCAGCGCCCAGCAGCGCGGTGTGCGCGGGTGATTTACGAGGTGTAGTCATGGTGCAAGCGTCCGGCTGTAGAACGTGGTGAGCGAAGCAACGGCGGCATCCACGTACTTGGGCACCCAGTACGTCTCGATGTGCGTGGCACCGTCCAGCAGCACCAGTTGCTTGTCGGTGGTGCCGGTCGCCTTGGCGAAGGCGTCCTGGCTCATGTAAAGGCTGTCGGCCTTGCTGCCGGCAATCATCAGCAGCGGCTGGTTGATCAGTTCGATCTGGTCGGTGGCGTCCCAGCGCATCAGGTCCAGCAGGCTGCTGGTCGTGTAGCGGAAGGTGGAATTGGGATGGGCATGCGTCTTCCAGTAGTACTCATAGCCTTGCCGATACAGATCGAAGGGTAGTTTGGCGATCTGTTCGTCGCTGAGGTTGGCGTCGCCGGAGTACATCACTTCGCCGCCAGCGGCTTCCTGCGCACGGGCCTGCGAAGCCTGTTGCAGGCGTTGCTGGAGAGTGTCGCGCTGTGAGTCGCCATAGCCGTTGCGGCGCACACGGCCGGAATTGAACATGCTGATGGTGGCGATGGCCTTGAAGCGCTTGTCGGTCTGCGCGGCGGCCAGCGAATAGCCGCCACCGCCACAGATGCCCAGCAAGCCCAGGCGCGAGGTATCCACCCAAGGGAATCGGCTGATGAAATCCGCCATGCCATGGATGTCTTCGATGCGGTGCGACGGCGTGTCCACGTTGCGCGGCTGG
>DQIG01000314.1:10488-11068 GCA_003525885.1 Stenotrophomonas sp. | reverse complement strand
GCCACTGGCGCCCTGATAGGCCGCGTCGGCGGTGATGGCGATGTAGCCCTGCTCGGCCAGGCGCTGTGCGTAGAGGCCGGCGACCTGCTCTTTCACGCCGCCGTTGGGGTGGGCCACCACGATGGTCGGGTACTTCCGCGAGGCATCAAAGTTGGCGGGCGTGTAGAAGTTGGCCGCGATCTCGATGCCATTCAGCGGATAGGACACCGAATGGATGTTGACCTCGCTGGGTACGTTGCGGGTGATGGCACCTTCATAGGCCAGTTTGGAGGGATTGAGCCTGTAGTCCGCGGCGCAGGCGTTGCCTGTCGCCAGGCCAAGCGATATCGCCAACAGCGTGGCGTGCACGATGTGCTTCATTCAAGTGCTCCCAGTCTGGATATTCCCCCCGCCCGGTGCGCGCTGCGCGCCTGCGCTGGTGGGGGATCAGAAGTAAAGCTAACCGCCGCGCACTGATGGAAACAGCGCATCAACCGGATATCAGTCATGCACGGAGGTTATGAATGGCGATCCGGCTCAATGATCCAGGTGCTTCTTTTCCAGAAACGCACTCACCAGATCGGCGATCTGGACGTTGTTG
>DQIG01000314.1:4336-10341 GCA_003525885.1 Stenotrophomonas sp. | reverse complement strand
ATCGGCGATCTGGACGTTGTTGAGATCCGAAAACGGGAAGTGACTGTTGCCGTGAATACCCAAGTCTGGCAGATGGACCAGGGTGACATCCCCACCCTGCCGATTGACGGCATCACGCCAGGCGCGGGCCATTTCCAGCCGTGCCCGCCAGCTGTCCTGCGCGGGCAGGTCAACGGGCTTGTCGGGGATGTTGTCGCCATACAGCACCAGAATCGGAATGCGGGTCAGCGCCTTGAACTGCTCGGGCGACACCACTGCGGGTGCGACAGTGTCGAAGGCACTGGGAATCGGAGCCGGTGCTTCGTCCTTTGCGAAGACAAAGCTGCTGCCAGGCTCGAACGCAACGATTGCGCGAACGTTCGGGCTCTTTGTGGCCGTCATCCAGCCCGGGCCGCCCGCCTGCGAATGGGTGAACAGGATGGCAGGTCCTGTCTTCTGCAGTAGCGCCGCTACGCCGTCGGAGACAACGTCCAGGTCGAACGGCCCGGTGTTGGGTGTGACCGAACGGAAGAACTGCTCAAGCGCGGCCTCGCCTTTCGGGAACTGGCTGCCACTGAAATAGTTCGGCCAGAGGCCGATGCGGAACTGATTGAACCACATCTGATCGTCTGCCACGGGTGTCAGCGTGGCCTCCACCATGCTTCGGCCGGCTTTGCCTCGGCGCGGCTGATCGATCAGGTAGGTCGTGAAGCGGCGACGCAGGAACAGATTCTGGAAGCCCTCGCGCCCATCGGCGGTGGTTTCCCAACTCTTCGATGACTGCCCTGCCCCGTGCCACATCACGATCGGCAGCGGACGCGCATTCACCGGCGTCTGGTAGAAGGCGTAGACGTGGTCACCGTGGTAGCTCTGGCCGTCCGAATTGAACGGCTTGAGTGGATCGAACGCGCCAGATTCCGTCTTTGTGGTGCCGCCCGCGAGAAGGCTTCCTTGCGATTCGATCTGCAGTGGCTCGTTGGCCAACGCAGTGGTGACGCAGAGGGAGGCCGCAATCCAGATCAGTATGGCGGGAAAGCCAGGCACCAGGGTGCGGAGGCGGGTGCGAGTCTGCATGGGTCACTCCGTGACGGATTGTCATGGAAATCTACTTGCGATGCCATGCTGGAAGAAGAGCTGGAGCGCATATGGCCCATGCATGGAGGATATATATGCCGATCTGTCGTGGGGCGCTTCCAACCTCCCTCAAAGTCACTGTCGACTGCATTCCGGCCGATCTTCGGCCGCATCATCGCGATGCTCCGCGGTGGTCACGCGATGCGGCACGCGGCAGGCCAACGATGGAGCGCGCGATGCATCTTGATGAGGGGTTAACCTGCAGCGGAGGACACTGCAGACTCACGGCTCTTCTCCGGCGCAGAATCCTTTGCTCCCGTGTCCAGCCTCAGACGACACGGCCATGCATCCTCCCAATGCCTTCCGGATTCATGCGATCCAGCCGCTTCTTGCGCGCAATGGCGCCATCGTTCGCCTTGATCAGTTGCGATCCACCTGCAAGAGTTGCGGCCTGCGCTCATCAATGAGCGAGAACGCCGGCATCCAGACGAGTCCATCGGGCACGACGCTCACTTGCCCCGCGTGTGGCGCCACGGGGCTGATGGACGAGGTGGAGATATGGCACCACTGGCTTGAGCAGTGCCGCCGCGAACGGATGATGGCGCTCTTTGACCCAAAGCCTGACTGACGAGCGCCGCGCCTCAGCCGTCGCCCGGGTGCCGCCCCGCCAGGCTGCCCATCGTGAAGGCGTAGCCGGCCTCCTCCAGCAGCGCTCTCATGCGCAGCTCCACGCGCCTGGGTGAAAGCAGGCTGTTGGGCGCATACAAGGCGTAGACGTAGCCGGCGCCGTCGATGATTTCACGGCGCACGGCGCAGTCGTTGGATTCCGCCGCCTCGGACCAGACAGACATCAGCCTCGCAGGACTGATGGACTGCCCGTTGCGAAGACGAAAGAACAGCCAGCGCACTCCCAGGGACTGGGTTGAATTCAACCTAGCCACTGCGAGCCTCCAATGCGCCGGAAAAGATCCCTGAGAACCTCAGGTTCCAAGCGTGGATGCTCGTCTTTTGAAGATCGCGGAAGTTCGATGCGCGCAGCACCCTTCACCAGTGCAGGCAGATCGGACTGAAGGTCGATCCACCACCCCGCGGGCAGCCGGAGGCCGGTGCCCGTTCTATCGTAGATGCAGATCGGAAAAGTCATCGCGTTGCTCCTGAATGACCCGAGCATACGCTTGCACGATGTCAGGTCCGGATGCGACGCCTAGGGAGATGCCGCATCGACGCGCTTTGCGCAAGCGAACACGTGTGCTTCGTCCTGCTGGACCCTGCGGAACGATTCAAGCCAGCTGAAGGCTGCGCCGCGACTGTGAATCATGTCGCCGAGCCTTCCGGTCAGGCATCGCGCGCATTCCATCCCGCCAGGGCTGGGCGCATGGCAGCAACGGCATTGCGCCATCGTTGTGGTTTTTTCCGGGCGGCACTGGTACATGATCTTGGTCATCAGGCTGATCGCCTGGCTCTGCGAGGACATGTACGCTCCCTGTCTACTGCGGAAGCAGCCGCGCGGCGCGCGGCTCCCCCTCTTTCTCAGCGGCGTGTATCGCCGCCGAGACCGCCCTTCTTTTCGTCCGCTGGCTTTGGGCTCTCGCGATCCTTGTTGTCCTGCTGCTGTTGCTCTCCCTGCTTGCCAGGCTCCTCCCCTCCGGGTTCGCCCCCCTCGACCTGCCCCTGCTGTGCGGGCTGTTCTGCTTCAGCGGAAGCGTTGGAGCGGTCATTCCTGTTCTGTTCGGGGACGCTGTTCATTTCGATTCTCCGCCGCAGCAAGTCTGCTGCCGATTGACTGTGGGCGTGTCGCCGTTACGGGAACGTACGGGGAAGCGCCCCATATGAACGACTGTCATGAACAGGCTCGCAGCAACAAGTGTGTACAGTGAGGTTTCAAAAAGGGGTACCGCCATGATCCAGGGAAGAAGCAAGCACGTTGTCGACGTCGAGCGCGAGCTGGCCCACTGGAAAATCGCGTTCAACCTGGGCGCCCTGCCTGCGATGAGCTTCCGATATGAAGTGGCGCCGGTTATCCGGCTTGCCTGCGATATCTATGTGAGAGATCCGCACGGCACCCGGTCGGCATGGATCGACGACCTGCAAGGCAGGCTTGCGAAACGATCGAGCCTGCGCGGCCACCCTGGCGCAGCAGAGATTGCCGGTCGATGCTGGTCCCTGCTTGGCTGCACTCAGGTGCGGCCGGCCGCGTGATTCCCCTCGCGCATCAGCTCATCATTCAGTACGTGAACAATGGAGATGACCGCGTCGGCCAGCCCGCGGGAATCGCTGATGGATCCGTAGAAAAAGATCCTGGAGCCCTCGATGCGAACGTCCGCCAGGTGGAGCTGGGACGCCATGGCCTTGCACTTGATGAGGAACAGCTCTGCCCAGCGAGCGCCGGGCGCCAGATCCAGTAGAGCAGTGATGGCCTCGTCGGTGGAGGCGTCGACGCGCTCATGCAGCAGTGGAACATCGAAACCGACGATTCTTGGGAGCATGGAAGCGTTCACTTGTACGTCCTCTCGCTGATGGGCGCTGCGAGTACTGATCACAGTACAGCAGAAAGCGCTCTGCCCCCGGCCAGGTGGACTCAACTGGCCTGCCCCAGCTCGCGCGCCAGAAACGGCGCCGTTCGGCTGCTCTTGGCGCGGGCCACCTGATGCGGCGTTCCCTTCGCCACGATGGTGCCACCGGCACCGCCTGCGCCCGGGCCAACGTCAATCACCCAGTCCGCCTGCGCGACCGCGCGCATGTCATGCTCGATCATCACCACCGTGTTTCCCGCGTCGACCAGCCGTTGCAGCTGCACCAGCAGCCGGTCCGCGTCCGATGCATGCAGGCCGGTGGTGGGTTCATCCAGCACGTAGAGCGTGCGCCCGCGCTGGCTGCGCTGCAGTTCGGTGGCCAGCTTGATGCGCTGCGCTTCGCCGCCTGAAAGCTCCGTGGCTGGCTGGCCCAGCCTGAGGTAACCCAGGCCGATTTCCTGCAGCAGCTGCAGCGGTCGGGCAATGGGCTCCTGCGCGCTGAAGAACGCATGCGCCTGGTCCACCGTCATCTGCAGGACCTCGGCAATGTTGCGGTCATTCCACAGCACCTTCAGCGTGTCTTCGTTGTAGCGGGCGCCGTGGCAGGTGGGGCATGGGGCGTAGACGCTGGGCATGAACAGCAGTTCGACACTCACGAAACCCTCGCCTTCGCAGGTCTCGCATCGGCCCTTGGCCACGTTGAACGAGAAACGGCCCGCATCGAACCGGCGGCGGCGCGCGGCGGGTGTCGCCGCGAACAGCTTGCGCACGTGGTCGAACAGGCCGGTGTAGGTGGCCAGGTTGGAGCGTGGCGTGCGCCCGATGGGCTTCTGGTCGACCTGCACCACGCGTTGGATGGCGTCCACGTCACCGGCCAATTGGCCTCGGGTGGTTTCGATCACCGTCGGCCCGTCGGTCGGCGATGTCTCTGCACCATCGTCCGCGGGTTCGTGACCCAGATGCAGCAGCATCAGCTCCGGCAGCGCCTGCGCCATCAGGCTGGACTTGCCCGACCCGGAAATGCCGGTCACTGCCGTCAGCAGCCCCAGCGGCACCTGCGCATCCACGCCCTGCAGGTTGTGGCGATGGATGCCCTTCAGTTCCAGCCAGTGCCCGGCGCTGCGCTGGCGGCTGGCAGGTGCAGGCACCTGGTCGAACAGATACTGCGCCGTGCGCGACTCCTGGACTTGGCGCAGGCCGTCGGGCTCGCCGCTGTAAAGCACGCGCCCTCCCCGCTCGCCGGCCTCCGGCCCCACATCTACCAGCCACTGCGCGCGGCGCATCAGCTCCAGATCGTGTTCGACCACGAACACCGAGTTGCCGCCATCGCGCAGGCGGTCCAGCGCGTCGTACAGCGCCTGGCTGTCGGCCGGGTGCAGGCCGGCCGAAGGCTCGTCGAGTACGTACAGCACGCCAAACAGCAGCGAGCTGAGCTGCGTGGCCAGCCGCAGGCGCTGCAGTTCGCCGGCGGACAGCGTGGGCGTAGCGCGATCCAGCGAAAGATAGCCCAGGCCCAGCCCGCGCAGCTGCCGTACACGCGCCATGACTCCACCCGCCAGTCGCTGTGCAGCCAGGCGCTTTTCCTCCGACAAGGCCGACGTCAGTCGCACGTCGGGGGCACCCTCGTGGGTCGCGCGGCCACTCGCGGCACGCCGGATACGATCGCGGGGGGGCGCACTCCTGCTGGTGCGTGCGCCCTTGCTGTGTGCACCGAAATCACCTTCCGCGATGGGCTCCAGCAGCTTCGCCAGCTGATCCAGCGGCAGCCGCATGAACTCACCGATATCCACGCCCGCGAAGGTGACCGACAGCGCTTCCGGCTTCAGTCGCTTTCCGTGGCATGCCGGGCACAGCTTGCCCTCCATGTAGCGGGAAACCCGCTTGCGCATCAACGCGCTCTGGGTATTGGCAAAGGTATGCAGCACATAGCGGCGCGCGCCGGTATACGTGCCCATGTAACTCGGCTCGAGTTTGCGCTTGAGCGCGGCCCGGGTCTCGGCAGGCGTGAAGCCGGCATAGACCGGCACGGTGGGCGTTTCCTCGGTGAACAGGATCCACTCCCGGTCCTTCTTCGGCAGTTTCTTCCACGGCACGTCGATGTCGTAGCCGAGCGTGACCAGGATGTCGCGCAGGTTCTGGCCATGCCAGGCTGGCGGCCAGGAGGCGATGGCACGCTCGCGGATGCTCAGCGACGGGTCCGGCACCATCAAGGCTTCGGTCACCTCGTAGACATGCCCCAGCCCGTGGCAGGTACTGCAGGCACCCTGCGGCGTGTTGGGCGAGAAGTCCTCGGCATACAGCATGGGCTGGTTGGCCGGGTAGGCGCCTGCGCGCGAGTACATCATGCGCACCAGGCTGGACAGCGTGGTGACGCTGCCTACCGATGAACGTGCATTGCTGGCGCCACGCTGCTGCTGCAGGGCCACCGCCGGTGGCAGC
>DQIG01000314.1:0-4166 GCA_003525885.1 Stenotrophomonas sp. | reverse complement strand
CCGTCGATGGCATCGACGTCGGGCACGCCGGCCTGGTCGATCAGGCGCCGTGCATAGGGTGCAACGGACTCGAAGTAGCGCCGCTGCGCCTCGGCGAAGACGGTACCGAAGGCCAGCGAGGACTTGCCGGAACCCGATACGCCGGAGAACACCACCAGTGCATTGCGCGGTATGGAGACGTCGACATTCTTGAGGTTGTGCTCACGCGCGCCGCGCACCTCAATGCAGCCGCTGGCTGCGGCTGCACATGACGACTCGCCAAAGGGGGTGTTGGACATCTTCGCGATCCTGCGGGCAGTGAGTGGCGCACGCAGGGGCGCGCCCGAGGGTGCATTTTCGCCGCTGCACAGTGAATGTGGGTGATGGCGCGGTCACGCCATGCGTGATTCCCATCGGTCATAGGCGATACATGCTGCCTGCGCTGTCCGCCGCCAGCCTTTCAACGTGCTCGGCCATCGGCAGGCCCTGCGACCATCCTGCGGCCATGGCCAGCGCATCACGCACTGGATCGGATGCTTTGGCCCGCTGATTGCGGATACGGCAGGCTTCAGGATCTGTGGCGAACAGGCCACGTGCAAACATCCGGCCCTGCTCTGCCAGCCGGGTGGTCTTTGGCCCCCGCACGGTGGCGAACCCCAGCAGCGCCTCGTCGAGGCAACCATCGCCCCCGCCAAGGCAGCGTGCCAGGTGCCAGGCGTCTTCCAGCGCCTGGCATGCCCCCTGCCCCGAGGTCGGCAGCGGTGCGTGCGCGGCATCACCGACCAGCAGCACGTTTGCGCGGGTCCAGGTTTGGAGCGGCTCCAGGTCGTGCACGGCGATCCGCTGGACGGAATGCGCCGGCGTGGCCTCGATGAGACGGGCGACAGGTTCGGGCCATCCTGCGAACAGATTCCTCACTTCGTCGTGCATGCCTGCGGTGGGGGGTGTCGCTGGCAGTGGCCGTGCCTGCGCGGCCGCCCAATACACCTGATCCTTGCGGACGGCAACGCAGCCGAAGCGATCGCCGGAACCCCAGTAGTCGTGGATCCCGATCTCGCTTACCAGTGCCCTGCCCTGCGCAACCCCGATCCAGTTCACGAAGCCCTGATAGACCGGCGTGTTGTCGCCTGCGACGAACCTGCGCGCCACCGAGTCCATGCGCCCATCCGCGCCGATAAGCAGGTCCGGGCGGATGCTGTGCCCATTGTTGAACCGCGCAATGGCCTTGCCGCTGGCATCCAGTTCAATGGCTACCACGCGATGCTCGAACGCTACCTCGATTCCCGCTCGCGTCACGTGGTCCAGCAGCACCGCCTGCAGATCCCGGCGCAGGATCGTATGGGTTGGGTAGCCCATGATCCGATCCAGCAGCGTGATGTCCAGGCCTCCCAGTGGGTCACCTGCGGCATCCCTGCGGTGTACCGATGCCGGCCGGCCGCCGACGGCACCAATGTCGTCCAGCAGCCCAAGTTCCTGCAGCACGAAGCCGGCGTTGGGCCAGAGCGTCACGCCGGCCCCCATGGCCGATGGCCCGGCGCGGCGCTCGTATACGTGGCAGCTGTGGCCTTGCCTGTGCAGGGCAAGGGCCACGCTCAGGCCTGCGATGCCTCCGCCCAGTATTCCGATCTCCATTCCGATGCTGCCCTCTTGATTCGCCCGGACGCGCCACTGCAGGCCATCCCTGGGACGGGCGTGCAGTCTGGACTCTGCCAATCCTGCCAACTAGCATGCAAAAGTGAGAGATGTTCATACCCCCAGCGGGATAATCATGCGCAGTAGCTTCGACCTGAACACCGTCCGTGTCTTCGTGGCCGTCGTAGATGAGCAGAGCTTTTCGGGTGCGGCGCGCCTGCTGGCCCTGCCCTCCTCCAACGTCAGCCGTCACGTCGCTTCGCTGGAACGCACGCTGGGCGTTCGGCTGCTTGAACGCAGTACCCGCCACCTGCGCATGACCGAAGCCGGGAAGGTGCTGTATGCCCGCGCCAAGCCCTTGCTCGATGCCCTGCTGTCCACCGAGGAGGAGCTCGGCGCGGTACAGCGCGAATTGAAAGGGCCTCTGAGGATGTGCATGCCGAACGAAGCGCCACGGCTGCTCGCACCCATCCTCGCCGAATTCTGCAGCCTTCATCCCGGCATTGAACTGGAGTGCGACACGCGCCTGACCGGTTTGGAAGTGTTGCGGGAAGACCTGGATCTTTCCCTCTTCTTCCACCGCGGACCGCTGGATGACAGTGCGTTCATCACCCGCGAGCTGGCGACATTGCCCAGCATCGTGGTGGCCGCGCCGGCGTTGCTGGCCAGGACCGGGGTGCCGCGCCGGGTGCACGAGCTCAAGACCTTGCCCTGCATCACCACTGCCAGTGCGCTGAAGGGCCAGCCCTGGCAGTTTCTCGATGGCACGGGAAACATCGTGAAGGTGCCGGTGCGCAGCCGCTATCGGGTCAACAGCGGCGAGCTGGCGGTCGCCGGCGCGCGCCAGGGCCTGGGCTTCGCGATCGTGGCGGCCTATCCGTGCCAGGACGACCTGGCACGGGGCCGGTTGCAGGAAGTGCAACTGGATCTGCTGCCTGCGCCGCTGCAACTGCTGGGTGCCTACAGCCACCGCCATTCGGTCACGGCGCGGGTTCGGGCGTTGCTGGAGTTCATCCAGGCCCGGTTGCAGGGGCGCGGAGAGACATCCGGGTAAAGCCGGAGCCGCTACAGCTCGGAGCCCGCGCGGCAATCCTTCACGCCCCAGACCTACACGCCGTCCCCATTGGCGCTGCCTCTACCCATCAGTCGGGCCGTCTGCATCGACCATTCCTCCAGAAGCCGCTGCGCGCCTGATACGCCGCCTCGTTCGAGTGCGTCCTGCATCCTGTCCAGTCTTCCAAGAATCGCGTTGGACATCGGCAGTGCAAGCAAGCCCCTCAGTGCAGCGTCTGCGGCCAGGAAATCACCCAGGCGAATGGCGGATATGTACTTCACCCATTGGCAGTAGTCGCCCGTGAAGCCGGCCTCGTCAACATATGCCAGGAGGTCTGCAGCTGTTCTCACCCCTTCGAGCTTTGCAATGTGGGCTTCGTGGGTGCCGCGGAAAAAATCCTTTGGATCTTCCGGGCAAGCGACTCTCTGGCCTAGAGACATGTGCAGGAATGGCAGGCCGTCATAGGCCGGAAGTGCGAAGGTCCATACATAGATGGAGGACGGCGCTGGGTCTATGGCAAACCCGGAAATCACATCACGCGTGTACGAGGCAATCAGAAAGTTCCCAACCGCCCGCAAGCCAGCCTTCCTTGCGTTCCGTTTCATTGTCCACAGATCAATGGATCTCATGCGTGCGCCTGACGGTTGGCGAGGGCGCAGGGCCTTCGATGTTCAACTGGATGCCCAGCACCATTCGCATTCCGTCGCGCAGGACAACAAGCGCTCGATATCGTCACGAAGCCGCGAAGATCGACGCAATACCTGCGAGCGATCCCACAGCCACCCACGAGAGCAAAGCAAATGCAGTCAGCAGCACCTTCCGGTGGACGGCCTGCGCTTCGTTCTGGGGCTCCGGCCGTCGCGCATAGGGCCTGGAGAAACCCAGGAGTTCGCCGGTGACTGTCAGCGCCCCCATCAGGATCAGTGCGGTCACGCAGAAGCCGAACATAGAGCCTATGAGGGTCAAATGCCGGGTATCGCCGATTGCCGGCTGAGTCCCGGCCAGACCCTCCACAAGCTGCCCCGTCCACCGCGCGGGCAGCCAGGCAAGGGCTGCGACAATGACGAAGTGACTGGCCACGTTGATCCAGAACCAGGGTGTGGTCTTCATGACGTGAACGTTTCCGATGTCGGCCAGTGATGGGCATCGTGACGCCTGCGTCAGCCCCGCACAACCCTGCATGGGGAAGCCGGCCCGCGGCCGGCATTACCAGGTCAATCAGCCTGCGGTTTCCAGTCCCTTGCCTGCCGCATCCATCCGCAGCGAGGCCAGGTACCGGCAGTACTTGCCGACGAAGATGCCGGTGAATCCACCCGCCAGCAGCAGGTAGGCGGCACTGAAGCCGGCATTGGCGGACAGCGACGGCGACACCGCAAATGCGACTTCGAACCCGTACTTCACCAGGAAGGTGATCAGCAGCAGCGGCAGCAGGCTGAAATCCGCGCTGCGCCAGAGCTTGCCGGTACTGCGGTCCAGCGTCAGCTTCAACCGGTTCAGCAGC
>DQIG01000003.1:10869-11472 GCA_003525885.1 Stenotrophomonas sp. | reverse complement strand
ATCGCCGGTCAGGCGCAGGGCGTCGCCGGCGGTGGACCGGGCGGCGGCCGAGAGGGCGCGCCAGTCCCCGGGGGCGAAGCTGACGGCCAGGAAGTAGCCGCCCGTGTCGACGAAGCGGTCGCGGTGGATCACGCCGGGCGGGTTGTAGACCAGCACCGGCCCCTCGGTCTCCGGACCCCAGGCGGTGGTCAGGTAGCGGCCGTGGGTGGCCAGCACGAAGTGGGCGTCGTCGTGGCTGTGCTCCTCGACGCGCTCGGCGCTCATGGTGGCGGCCAGGTGGGCCAGCCGAACGCCCGGCAACTGGCGCTCGATGGTGGGCGCGCCGTAGAACCGTCCGTTGGTGAAGGCGGTCCTCGGCGCGGTCACGTCAGCCCAGCTTCTCGGCGGCCCACGGGGCGAAGTAGGTGATGATCCCGGCTGCTCCGGCGCGCTTGAAGGCGGTCAGGCTTTCCAGGATCGCGCGGTCCTGGTCGATCCAGCCGTTCTGGGCGGCGGCCATGATCATCGCGTACTCGCCCGACACCTGGAAGGCGTAGGTCGGCATGCGGAACTCGTCGACCAAGCGGCGCAGGATGTCGAGATACGGCATGCCCGGCTTGACCA
>DQIG01000003.1:0-10715 GCA_003525885.1 Stenotrophomonas sp. | reverse complement strand
ACGGCATGCCCGGCTTGACCATGACCATGTCGGCGCCCTCGGCGATGTCGAGGGCCACCTCGCGGATGGCCTCCTCGGTGTTGGCCGGGTCCATCTGGTAGGTCTTCTTGTCGCCCTGGCCGGCGCTGAGCTTGGCCGAGCCGATGGCGTCGCGATAGGGGCCATAGAACGCCGACGCGTATTTGGCCGCGTAGGACATGATCATGGTGTCCTGGAAGTTCGCGCCTTCCAGCGCCGCGCGCAGCCTGCCGATGCGACCGTCCATCATGTCGGACGGGGCCAGGATGTCGGCGCCGGCCTGCGCCTGCATCAGGCCCTGCTCGATCAGGCGCTCGATGGTGGGGTCGTTGAGGATCCTGCCGCCCTCGACCACGCCGTCGTGGCCGTGGTCGGTGAAGGGGTCCAGCGCCACGTCGCACATGATGCCGACTTCGGGGGCGGCGTCCTTCATGGCCTTGACGGCGCGGGGGATGACGCCGTCGGGATCGGCGGCGATCGAGCCGGCCGCGTCCTTACGGGCGCCGTCGATGTGCGGGAAGATGGCGATGGCCGGGATGCCCAGTTCGCGGGCGCGGACGGCGGCCTTGGCGGCCTCCTTCACGCTCAGGCGCTCGACGCCCGGCATCGAGGCCACGGGGATCGTGCCTTCGCCCTCGTGCACCACCATCGACCAGATCAGGTCGGACGGCTCCAGCGTGGTCTCGCGGACGAGACGGCGGGTCCAGTCGGCCTGGCGCAGGCGGCGCAGGCGCGTGGCGGGATAGGGCGCGAGGGGAGGCGTGGTCATGCCGCTGGTTTCGCGCGGACATGCCGGGGAGGCAAGGGCGTAGGGCCCTTAAGGGCGGATCAGCCCGCGTTGTTCTCGACGCGGGCCGTCTGCATGCCGTCCACGCGGGTCCAGATCTGCGACTTGCAGATGACGCCGCCCAGGACGCAGCCCTTGGCCTTCATGGTCCGGGCGTCGATGAACTCGGCCGTGCCCGACAGGGTGACCTTCAGGGTGGGCACGAAGACCTTGCCGCGCATGTTGCCATGGCCGGTGGGCTCGAAGTCGCGCAGCAACTGCTGGCCGACCAGGGTGTGGTAGCCGCTCTTGCGGGCGTCGGCCTCGGCCTTGCGGCTGGCGTAGACCACGTAGCCGCACATGCTGTCGCCGCAGCTCTTGATCTCGACCCGGACGTTGTCCTTGGGGTTGCGCCAGACGCCCATGTCCGCCGCCTGGGCGGGGACCGAACTCAGGCCAACGAGCGCCGCGACCGCGACGATGAGAGAGATGAACTTGCGCATGTGACGAAACGACGACGCCTCCGATGGGCGCGATTTGATACCGACCGGTCTCATGATCAAGGGCGGTGCGACGTTTCGTGCCCATTTTCGACGCACGGGCGGATCCAAATTCGCCGACTGGGATATGATTGACACAGTCGCCGCCGCGCGGCACGTCAGCGGACAAGAAAAGGCCAAGGGCGGTTCTGCCCTGCTCGGGAGGATATCGCGCATGGATTTCGCGCTGAACGACGATCAACGCGCCATTCAGGATATGGCCTCGGGCTTCGCGGCGGAACGCCTTGCCCCGAATTCGGCCGAATGGGACGAGAAGAAGCACTTCCCGGTCGATGTGCTGCGCGAGGCCGCCGGCCTGGGTTTCGCAGGCATCTACGTACAGGACGACGTCGGCGGCAGCGGCCTGACGCGCCTGGACGCCTCGATCATCTTCGAGGCCCTGAGCTACGGCGACGTGCCGACGGCCGCCTACCTGACCATCCACAACATGGCCTCGTGGATGATCGACCGTTTCGGCTCCGACGAGCTGCGCCAGCGCTATCTGCCGCGCCTGACGACCATGGAACTGATCGCCAGCTACTGCCTGACCGAGCCGGGTTCGGGCTCGGACGCGGCCAACATGCGCACCACGGCCAGGCTCGACGGCGACCACTACGTGCTGAACGGCGGCAAGGCCTTCATCTCGGGCGGCGGCGTGTCGGACGTCTATGTGGTGATGGCCCGCACGGGCGGCGACGGCGCCAAGGGCGTCTCGGCGTTCGTGGTCGAGAAGGGGACCCCCGGCCTCAGCTTCGGCGCCAACGAGCGCAAGATGGGATGGAACGCCCAGCCGACCGCCCAGGTGAACTTCGACGACTGCCGCGTGCCGGTGGCCAACCGCATCGGCCAGGAAGGCGAGGGCTTCCGCTTCGCCATGATGGGCCTGGACGGCGGACGGCTGAACATCGCCTCGTGCTCGCTGGGCGGCGCCGCCTTCGCCTTGGACACGGCCAAGGCCTATCTCGAGACCCGCAAGCAGTTCGGCAAGCCGCTCAAGGATTTTCAGGCCCTGCAGTTCAAGCTGGCCGACATGGTCACCCAGCTGGTGGCCGCCCGGCAGATGGTGCACACCGCCGCACGCAAGCTCGACGCCGGTGCCAGCGACGCCAACGTGTGGTGCGCGATGGCCAAGCGTTTCGCCACCGATGCCGGTTTCAACGTCTGCAACGAAGCGCTGCAGATCCATGGTGGCTATGGATACATCCGCGAATACCCGATCGAGCGCCTGCTGCGTGACTGCCGCGTGCACCAGATCCTGGAAGGCACCAACGAGATCATGCGGGTGATCGTTGCCCGTCACCTGCTCAACACCGAAGAGGAACTGCGATGAAGGATTGGCGAACCCAGGAGCACGTGGGCCTGAAGGTCGAGGTGGACGGCCACACTGCCGTGGTCACCCTGCACAACCCGCCGGCGCATACCTGGACCGTGCACAGCCTGTCGGCGCTGCGTGACCTGGTCGGTGCGCTCAACGCAGACCGCGACGTCTACGCGCTGGTGATCACCGGTGACGGCGAGAAGTTCTTCTCCGCCGGTGCCGACCTCAACCAGTTCGCCTCGGGCGACAAGGCCGCTGCACGCGAGGCCGCGCGGCGCTTCGGTGAAGCCTTCGAAGCGCTGTCCGCCTTCCGCGGCGTGTCGATCGCCGCGATCAACGGCTATGCGATGGGCGGTGGCCTGGAATGCGCACTGGCCTGTGACCTGCGCATCATCGAAGACCACGCCCAGGTCGCACTGCCGGAGGCCACCGTCGGCCTGCTGCCCTGCGCCGGTGGCACCCAGAACCTGCCGCGCCTGGTCGGCGAGGGCTGGGCCAAGCGCATGATCCTGCTGGGTGAGCGCATCAACGCCGAGACCGCGCTGCGGATTGGCCTGGCCGAAGAAAAGGTCGGCAAGGGTGAATCCAAGGCGTTGGCCCTGGAATGGGCGAAGAAGGCCGGCAAGCAGAGCCCGACCAGCATCGCCGCCTGCAAGACCCTGGTGCAGTCCACCCGCACCGGCACCCATGCCTCGGCGCTGGTGGCCGAGCGCGAAGCCTTCGTCGATCTGTTCGATACCGCCGACCAGGTCGAGGGCGTGACCGCCTTCCTGGAAAAGCGCGCCGCACAGTGGAAGAACGCATGAGCACCGACACCGCTGCCGACGACGCACCGGTGCTGTTCGAGGAGCGCGTGGCCGGCAATGGCACGCGCATCGGCATCGCCACGCTCAACGCGCCGCGTACGCTCAATGGCTTCTCGCTGCCGATGGCGCACCTGCTGCTGAAGCAGTTGAACGCTTGGGCCGACGACGACGGCATCGCCATGGTGGTGCTGCAGGGCGCCGGCGAAAAGGCGTTCTGCGCCGGCGGCGACCTGCACAGCCTGTACCAGAGCATGGTCGCCTTCCGCGAGGCCGGCCGCAGCGACATCCACGAGAACGACTACGCTGCCGAGTTCTTCGACGTCGAATACCGCGTCGATTACCTCATCCACACCTACGCCAAGCCGATCCTGTGCTGGGGCCACGGCATCGTCATGGGGGGCGGCATCGGCCTGATGTCCGGCGCCAGCCACCGCGTGGTCAGCGAGCGCTCCAAGCTGGCCTTCCCGGAGATCACCGTCGGCCTGTTCCCTGATGTCGGTGGCAGCTGGCTGCTGCCGCGCGTGCCGGGCAAGGGCGGCCTGTTCCTGGCCCTGACCGGCGCGTTGCTCAACCCGGGCGATGCCATCTATGCCGGCCTGGCCGATTTGCACGTGGCTGAAGAACGCCGCAGCGCGGTATTCGATGCACTGCTGCAGGTGGCCTGGTCCAGTGATTCCGCACACAACCACGAACGCCTGACCCATCTGCTGCAGTCGCATGCCAGTGACGCTGCGACCGGTCCGCTGCTGGCCAACGCGGCGCAGGTCGATGCGTTGTGCGAAGGCGATGACCTGCAGGCCATCGTTGCGCGCATTGCCGGTCTGCAGACCGACGATGCCTGGCTGCAGGCGGCACAGAAGACCCTCGCCGCCGGTGCGCCGGGGTCAGCACGGTTGTCGTACGAGCTGCAGCGCCGCAGTGCCGGCCAGGATCTGGCCGCGATCTACCGCCTGGAGTACATCGTCGCCCTGCATTGCGCCGCCCACGGTGATTTCGCCGAAGGCATCCGCGCGTTGCTGATCGACAAGGACCGCAATCCGCAGTGGAACCCGGCCATCCTGGCCGAGGCCACCGGCGCGTGGGCCGATACCTTCTTCGTTTCCCCTTGGGCCGCTGCCGCGCATCCGCTGGCCGGCCTGGGCACTCCCCTTGTTGAAAGGAGCCTTGCATGAGCCGTATTGCATTCATCGGGTTGGGCAACATGGGTGGCCCGATGGCCGCCAATCTGGTCAAGAACGGCCACACTGTGCGCGTGTTCGATCTGGTCCCGGCCGCGGTGCAGGCCGCCGTCGATGCCGGCGCAAGCGCGGCCACGTCGGCGCGCGAAACCCTCGCCGATGCCGAGGTCGTGATCTCGATGCTGCCGGCCAGCCGCCATGTCGAAGGTGTGTACCTGGGCGATGACGGCATTCTCGCCGCGATCCCGGCGGGTGCACTGGTCATCGACTGCAGCACGATCGCACCGGCCAGTGCCCGCAAGGTCTCGGAAGCGGCCGCCGCGCGTGGCCTGCAGATGATCGACGCACCGGTATCCGGCGGGACCGCCGGTGCCCAGGCCGGCACCCTGACCTTCATCGTCGGTGGCGAAGAGGACGCGCTGGAACGCGCGCGCCCGGTGCTGCAGGCGATGGGCAAGAACATCTTCCACGTGGGTGCCAGCGGCGCCGGCCAGGTCGCCAAGCTGTGCAACAACATGGCGCTGGGCGTGATCATGGCGGTGACCGGTGAAGCCATCGCGCTGGGCGTGGCGCACGGGCTGGACCCGAAGGTGCTGTCGCAGATGATGGCGGTCAGCACTGGCCGCAGCTGGGCTACCGAAGTGTGCAACCCGTGGCCGGGCGTGCTGGAAAACGCCCCGGCCTCGCGCGGCTACAGTGGCGGTTTCGGCAGCGATCTGATGCTGAAGGACATGGGCCTGGCGGTGGAAGCGGCGATGAGTGTCGGCGCCTCGATCCCACTGGGCGAAGTGGCCCGCAACCTGTACTCGATGAACCACCAGGCCGGCCGCGGCAAGCTGGATTTCTCCAGCGTCGTGCAGCTCATCACGAGCGAGAAGTGACCTGGTAGTGCCGGCCGCTGGCCGGCAACCTCATGCCCCCGTGCGGGACAACGAAGGTGGGATGGGCGGATGTTCGGTTTCGACCGGCATCCGCCCATTTTTTTGCCTTTCACGTTGGTAGTGCCGGCCGCTGGCCGGCAGCACCGCATCAGGCAACGATCAGCGTCACGTCGATGTTGCCGCGGGTGGCGTTGGAGTACGGGCACACGATGTGCGCCTTCTGCACCAGTTCTTCCACCTGCTCGCGCGGCACGCCCGGCACGTTGATGGTCAGCTCGGCTTCGATGCCGAAACCGGTCGGGATCTGGCCGATGCCGACCTTGCCGGTCACGGTGGTCTCGGCCGGCAGCGCGACCTTGGCCTGGCCGGCCACGAACTTCAGCGCGCCCAGGAAGCAGGCCGAGTAGCCAGCGGCGAACAGCTGCTCCGGGTTGGTGCCCGGGCCGCCGGCGCCGCCCAGCTCGCGCGGGGTCGACAGCTGGATGTCCAGCACGTTGTCGGACGAGACGGAACGGCCTTCACGGCCGCCGGTGGAGGTGGCCTGGGCGGTATACAGAACCTTTTCGATGGACATCGTGGTGCTCCTAGTCAGTGGGTGGGTGGTGCGTTGGAGGCTACTTTGCCCGGTTTTCGCGTACGTTGGGTTGCAATGCGTACGAAAAACTTGATCGATCGTCCTGCTGGCCTAGATCGTCCATTCGCGATCGGTGGTGAACATGATGGTCAGCCAGCGGTCCGGTGACGCCTCGCCCAGCGCCTCGCCGATCTCGTCGCGCAGCTGGTCCCATTCCACCAGCGGCCGCGGCGGGTCGTCCTCGCGTACCACGAAGAACAGCTCGATCTGCTCGCCACGTCCCACCTGGGCGACGTAGCTGCGATGCTCGACGAAGCCGTGTCTGGCGACGATCGCGCGCGCCACCGCGTCCACGTGCGCCTGCAGTTCCGGCGGGGTGACCAGCAGGATGCCGGCCAGCGCACGACGCACGGTGCCGAGCGGGGCGATCATCACCAGCACGCAGACGAAGGCGAGGATGGTCGGATCGATGTAAGGCCCGACCCAGGCCAGCGAGGTGCCCTGCACCAGCACGCCGCCGAGGAAGGCCAGCAGATAGCAGGCTGACATGCTGGCGGCGATCACCCAGTTCTTCGCGTCCAGCGCGATGAACTCCGAACCGATGCGGCGGTTGGCGCGCAGCACGAACCAGGCCAGCGCACCTTCGCCGACGATCGACAACCCAGCGAAAGCGATGGCCGGGCCGAGCGCGATGTGGCGGCCGCCGGACATCAGCGCGTCGACCGCATTGACCAGCGCATACAGCGCCGCGCCGATCATCAGCGTGCCGCTCACCCCCAGCACGATCGGCTCCAGGTGCCAGAAGCCCATGGTGAAGCGCTGGTTGAGCCGCGACTGCAGCGCGTCGGTGCTGGTCGACAGTGCGATCAGTCGCGCGACCAGCAGTGACAGCCAGGTCATCACCACATCGATCAGGCCGTAGATGCCGTCGAAGATGATCAGCGAGGAATTGGCCAGCAGGCCGAACACCACCGCAGCCGCAGCCAGCAGCAATGAGCCTGCGATGGACAGGCGCAGCACGCCTTGTTCGGTACGCGCATCGAAGAAGCGTTCGGGGGTGGCAGGCATGCGGAAATCCAGCGGGAAATGGGCTGCGGAAGCAGCGCGTTGCCATTCTATCCAGCCTGCGGCACGTTGCCGTGACCGCACCCACGCAGCGCCTGGAAAAGTCACCAGACTGGTAACCGTTTGCGGATTGACGGGTGCACACCTGAAGCGTATCGTTTGTACCACGATGACATAGAAGCCTCCGGTGACCCCGGGGGCTTCTTTCGTTTGCGCCATCGCGCGCTGCGAGGCCATCGCCACCGGCCCTGACGTTGCCGTCGCGGCCGTTCTGTTTTCCGCCCCGATCCTGCTTCTCCCGCGCCGTCCTGGTGACCGCGTGGGGCGCTGCCGTGCGCGCAGGGTCGGGGCACTCCACATCCATCAACGAAGGAGGATTCGATGCCCCTGCTGACCCTTGAGCAGTGCCGCGCGCACTGCCGTATCGACGGCGATTTTGACGACGCCATCCTGGGTGACCTGCTGGCCGCAGCCAGCGACGCAGCCGCAGCCTACCTGGGCCGCGAACTGTACGCCGACCAGGCCGCGCTGGATCAGGCGCTGGACCAGCTGCCGCAGGACATGGCGGCGGCGGTGACCGGGCATGAAGCCGCGGTTGCCGCCGCCAATGCCGAGACCAACGCGGCCAAGGCCAAGGCCATGCGCGATGTGGCCGATCGCCGCCTGGCCGTGGCCACCGCACGCAGCGCACGCCTGCTGCAGGGCATGCCGGCCAACGACAGCATCCGCGCAGCGGTGCGCCTGCTGCTGGGCCACCTGTACGCCCACCGCGAAGCCGTGGTTGTCTCTGCGCAGACGCTCGATGCACCGGCGGGCACCACTGCCATCGCAATGGAACTGCCGTTCGGCGTGGCCGCGCTGCTGGATCCGTACCGACCGGCCGCAACGCCATGAACGCCGGCCACTTCAATCGCCGCATCCGCATCGAGCGCCAGGACGGCCAGCTCGATGCGTGGGGACAGCCGTTGGACGCCTGGCAGCCGGTGGTAGAACTGTGGGCCGCCATCATCGCCGATACCGCCGACAGCATGCAGCGGCTGACGCTGGAAAGCAGACTGCCAGCGACCATCCGCCGCCAGCGCTTCCAGGTCCGAATGGCGGCCGCACGACAGGCTGGCATCCACGTCGGCATGCGCATCGTGCATGACGGTCGCGTTTTCAACATCACCGGCGTTGCACCCGACTTCAGCCGGCGCCAGACCACGGTGCTGTTCACCGAACAGTCTTCAGGCATTGCCTGAGCGAGGACACTGTGATGAGTTACGAAGTGAAGCTGCACGCACTGCTGGGCCCTCTGCTGCAGGGCCGGCTGTATCCCGATGTTCCGCCGGAACCGGTCACCTATCCCTGCGCGGTCTACCAGCAGGTGGGGGGGCAGGCACTGTGGTTCAACGAAGGCTCCATTCCCGAACAGAAGCACGCCCGCGTGCAGCTGACCGTCTGGGCAGATACACGTGCCCAGGCCAACACCCTGATCCGCGACATTGAAGATCAGGTATGCGGAGGTCTACCGAAGTCCGAATCGTTCGGCGCCGTCATTGCCGTGCATGAGCCGGCGATCAGGAAGTACGGCGCGCGGCTCGATTTCGGGCTGTGGTATGCCAACCCGTAGTTTCACCGTTCCTTGCAATACCCCCAAACCCGGCGCTCGCCGGGTTTTTCTTTAAATCAATATGAGGAAATGCAACATGGCACTCAAGCTTCCCAAGGGCACCCAGTTCGGTTTCGCACCGGTCATCTCCACCGCCATCGCCACCAGCGCGATCTCCAAGGCTGCGCCGGCTTTGGCCAGCGTCGCTGCCAACAGCGTCGACACCGGCGATGTGGTGGTCATCGAACTGCCGGGCTGGCCGGCCCTGAACAATCGCGCCACCCGCGCCGGTGCTGAAGCCACCGGCAGCGTTGAACTGCTGGGCATCGACACCACCGACACCGTGCTGTTCCCGGGCACCAGCGGTGCCGGCGTACTGCGCAAGGCCGGCGCCTTCGTCGACCTGGACCAGCAGGGCGACCCGACCACCGCCGGTGGCGAGCAGCAGTACTGGAGCGGCACCCTGCTGGAAGATCCGACCGGTCGACAGGTGCAGATGCCGACCTTCAAGAACGCCAAGACCATCACCCTGCCGCTGTTCTACGATCCCAAGAAGCCGTGGTACTCGGCGCTGAAGAACGTTGACGCCAAGGGCGAGCCGGTGATCCTGCGCGCCAAGCTGGTTGGCGGTGACGTGCTGTACTGGTACGGCTACCTGAGCTACAACGGCGACCCGACCATGGCCGCCAACACCCCGATGGGAACCACTGCGACCTTCACCGCACTGGCCGACTCCATCCTGGTGGAGGATGTCTGATGTTCCAGGTCAAGGCACCTGAGACCTTCAAGAGCACCCTGACCATTGCTGGCCACGGTCGCGAGCAGAAGCTCAACCTGACCTACCGTCACCTGCAGCAGGCCGCATATGCGGACCTGCTGCAGCGCCTGGCGGCCGGTGAGGTGACGCCCGCCCAGGCAATCCTGGATGTCGTCGCTGAGTGGGATGCGGACGTAGCGTTGGATACGGCGGGCGTCGAACTTGCCCTCCAGCAGCAGATCGGCCTGGATGGCGCCATCGTCGGTGGCTATGTGCAGGCCCTGCAAGTGGCTCGCAAGGGAAACTGATCGAGGCGGTGGGGGCATTGTACTGGCGTGCCCCCACCGAGGCCGAGCTGAGCCAGCTCGGCCTGAAGGCAAAGCACTTTCAGCCGCCACAGATCGAACTCTGGCCAGAATGTGCACTTCCCATCGACATCTTCTCGCGGGTCTCCACCCAGTGGCGCACCGGCGCCGGTGGCCCGACGGGTCTGGACTACAACGTGGTCTACCAGGAGCTCGAGCGTGAAGGGCTTTCTGCCGAGAAGCACGCAGAAGTAATGGCAGGCATCCGCGTGATAGAGCGGGCTGCCCTCGACGAGATGCACAGTCAATGAGCCACCTGTTGGCTCGCTCCGACCCCGCCAGCCGGCGGGGTCAATTTTTCCTGAGGAAACCCCTATGAGCGAGACACCGCTCGGTGTTGCGCGGGTGGATATCGAGGTCAACAGCAACCTCGGTGCCGCCACGCAGGCTGCCAAGCGCAGCCTGGCCGACATGACCGCCTCCGCACAGCAGCAGTATCAGCAACTCGACAGGGCTGAGCGCGCGCGCCTGCAGATGCTGCTACAGCAAAGCGCGCAGGTAGACAGCATGCGGCTGGAGCAGGAGATGCTCAATGCCGTACTCAAGGCCAGCGCAGTACTGATCAATGAAATGGCCCGTCAGATGGCCAGCAATGAACGCGCCATCCGCGCAGCGCGCGATGAACTGCGTGCCTATCGCAATGAAGCCGACGCAATGGCGGGCACGACGGGCGGCGCGACCGCAACATTGGGTGGAAACTCCGCAGCCGGTGCGGGTGGTTCGACGTTTGCCGACCAGATCGGCAAGGCGACTGAGCTGAAGGGTGCCTACGACGACGCAGCAGAGGTTCTCACCGCGCTGGTTGGCCGCTTTCCTGCTCTGGCCAATCCCATGGCGGCGGCGGCGGCAGCACTGGC
>DQIG01000004.1 GCA_003525885.1 Stenotrophomonas sp. | reverse complement strand
CGATCTTGGTGGCCATGCCGCCGGTGCCGACCCCGGCCGAGGCGTTGGCCCCCTCGGCCATGCCGGCGATCTCGGGCGTGATCTCGGCCACGCGCTCGATGTGGGTCGCGGCGGGATCCCGGCGCGGGTCGGCGGTGTAGAGACCGTCGATGTCCGACAGCAGCACCAGCAGGTCGGCGCCCACCATCTGGGCCACGCGCGCGGCCAGGCGGTCGTTGTCGCCGTAGCGGATTTCCTCGGTCACCACCGTGTCGTTCTCGTTGACCACCGGCAACGCGCCCAGGCGCAGCAGTTCGCTCAGCGTGGCGCGTGCGTTGAGGTAGCGGCGGCGGTTGCGCAGGTCGTCGTGGGTCAGCAGCACCTGTGCCACGGGGCGTTCGAAGAAGCGCTGCCAGAGCCCGATCAGCTGGGCCTGGCCGAGCGCGGCCAGGGCCTGCCGCGCGGCCATCGCCGCACCAGGTTCATCGGCCCGCGGCAGGATCGCGCGCCCCGCCGCGACCGCGCCGGACGACACGATCACCACCTCGCGCCCGGCCAGTACATTGGCCGATACGAACTGGGCCAGGCCCAGCGCGTGGCGTGGCGACAATCCACCGCCATCCGCTGCCAGCAGGCTGCTGCCGACCTTCAGCACCGCACGACGCCATGGCGGCAGCGCCTGTTCCTGGAACGGCGAGGCGACGGTGGCGGCGTGCTGGGTCATCGGTCAGGCTCTCAGCGGGTGTTCCATTCGTGCACGGTCAGGTCGGAGGCCTGCATCGTCACCAGCGGATCGGTGGCGACGATGGCCTGCGCCTGTGCCAGGCTGTCCAGATTGCACAGCACATAGGCGCCACCACTGCCATCGGCGAATCCGCCGGTCAGCTGCAGCTTGCCCTGCGCCTGCAACGCATCGAGAAAATCGCGATGCGGCTGCACCGCCGCGGCGTTGAAGTCGGCGCGGCGCATCGCCATCACCAGGTAGACGGTGCCCGCCATCAGGACAGCGCCCGCCAGCGAGCGCGCAGTTCGTCCAGGCGCAGATCAGCGGCCGAACCCGGCGACACGCGCGCGGCGAGGCTGCCTTCCGGGGTACGCCCCTGCCCTGCGCTGTCGGCACCGGCCGCAGCGGCCTTGTAGGCCTCACGGAAAGGCACGCCGGCCACGGCGGCTTCCACGGCGACGTCGGTGGCATACATGCCTGAGTCGATCGCCGCGCGCAGCCTGTCGTCACGCCATTCCAGATTGGCCAGCAGCGCCGGCAGCAGCTCAAGCGCGGCCAGGCCACGGCCGAAGCCGTGGAAGATGGCACCCTTGGACGACTGCAGGTCGCGGTGATAGCCCGACGGCAGCGACAGCAGCTGCTCGATCTCGGTGCGCGCGGCAGCGACGCTCGCGTGGGTGGCGCGCATCAGCTCGATCACATCCGGATTGCGCTTGTTGGGCATGATCGAACTGCCAGTGGTGTACTGCGCCGGCAGTGCAACGAAGCCGAACTCGGCACTGGTGAACAGCGACAGGTCCCAGGCAATGCGGCGCAGGTCCAGCGTGGCGCCACCGAGCGCCTCCAGCGCCGCCAGCTCGAACTTGCCGCGCGACAGCTGCGCGTAGATCGGCGAGATCTGCATGCGCGCAAAACCGAGCGCCGCCGTAGTGTGCTCGCGGTCCAGCGGCAGGTTCACGCCGTAGCCGGCGGCGGTGCCGAGCGGATTGGCGTCGACCAGCGCATGGGTGTCGTGCGCGCGGACAGCGTTGTCGATGAAGGCCTCGGCCCAGCCAGCCCACCACATGCCGGCCGAGGACACCACGGCGCGCTGGATATGGGTGTAGCCGGGAATCGGCAGGTCTTTCTCGGCCTGTGCGCGGTCCAGCGCGACCTTGGCCACGTCGGCGCTGAGCTGCGCTACACGCTGCAGCTTCTCTTTCAACCACAGTCGGGTGGCCACCAGGATCTGGTCGTTGCGGCTGCGGCCGGTGTGGATCTTGCGGCCGGCGTCGCCGAGGCGTTCGGTCAACCTCGCTTCGATCGCCGAATGGCCATCTTCGTACTGCGTATCCAGCACGAAGCGGCCCTCGCGGAAGTCCTGCGCCAGGATCTCCAGTTCGCGCAGCAGGCCGGCCAGTTCGTCGGCGCTGAGGATGCCGATGTGCTGCAGGCCCTGCGCATGCGCGGCGCTGGCGGCGATGTCATGCAGGAAGAATTCGCGGTCGAGGATCACGTCGTCGCCGGCGAGGAAGGTCTGGATCTGTGCGTCGACGGCGACGCCGGGCTTCTGCCAAAGAAGGTCTGCCATGGGGGCTCCGGAATGCGTGTTCAGTGCGGGATCGACGTCAGTTCGTCGATGCCCAGCGCGAGGTTGAGGTTCTGCATGGCCTGGGTGGCCGCGCCCTTGAGCAGGTTGTCCAGGGTCGCCACCACGACGACCCGCTTGCCGCCCGGGGCCAGCGTGAAGCCACCGACCTGGGCACCGTGGCGGCCGGCGATGCGGCTGACCCACGGCGCTTCATCCACCACCTCGATCAGGGGCTCGCCGGCATAGGCCTGCTGGAAGCGCTCGACGATCTGTTCGCGGGTCTGCACGCGGTTCAGCCACAGGTTGGCGGTGAGCGTGATGCCACGGAAATGGGGCGCGACATGCGGCATGAACTCGACAGCCACGCCCAGCTGTACCGACACCTCGCGCTCATGCACGTGGTTGGTCAGCGCGTATGGCATCAGGTTGTCGGCCAGCAGTTCGACGTTGTTCTTGTCCGACGGCGTGGTACCGGCACCGGAGTAACCGGACACACCGAAGCACTGCGGCGGGCCGGCCAGCAGGTCCAGCAGCGGATGCACCGCCAGCTGCATCGCCGTGGCATAGCAGCCCGGGTTGCTGATGTGCTTCTGGCCGTTGTAGCGATCGCGGGTCAGCTCCGGCAGGCCGTAGTACCAGCTGTTGTCGAAACGGTAGTCGGCCGAGAGATCGACGATGACGGTGTCCGGCTTCGCCGCTTCCAGCGCAGCCACGAACGGTGCGGCCAGGCCATTGGGCAGGGCCAGGATCACCGCGTCCACGCCCTTGGCGGCCACCGCATCGGCATCCAGGTTCTCGTACTGCAGGTCACCCTGGAATTCCGGATGGTGGTCGGACAGGCGCTGTCCGGCGCGCTCGCGCGAAGAGACAAAGGCCAGTTTCAGCCGCGGGTGGGCAGCCACCAGCTTGATCAGCTCGGCGCCGGTATGCCCGCGGGCACCGACGATGCCAAGGGTAAAAGTCGAATCGTTCATGCGTGACTGTCCAGGCGGTACTGCAGGTGGCGCTTCACGCCCTGCCATTCCGCATCGATGATGGAGAAGATGACGGTGTCGCGCGGCGTGCCGTCGGCGTGCCGCTTGTGGTTGCGCAGCACGCCATCCTGCTTGGCGCCGAGGCGGGCGATGGCGGTGCGCGAGGTGAAGTTGAACCAGCTGGTTTCCAGCACCACGCTGATGCAACCCATGGCCTCGAACGCATGCTGCAGCAGCAACAGCTTGGCCTCGGTGTTGGCACCGGTGCGCTGCACGCGCGGCGTGTACCAGGTGTAGCCGAGGCTGAGTTTGGGCACGTCCGCCTCCAGGCCGTAGAAGCGCGTGCTGCCGATGATGCCGCCGGCCGCATCGCAGATCACGAACGGCAGCACCTTGCCTTCGGCCTGCGCCTGCAGCGCGGCCTCCACATAGTGTTCGACCTGCTGCGGCGACGGCACCTGGGTGTACCAGAGCTGGTCCAGGCCGCTGCCTTCGAGGGCATCTCGCAGGCCCGGCACATGCTCGTGCTGCAGCGGATGCAGCGTCACGTGCTGGCCGTGCAGGGTGGGAACGGTGTTCCAGGTGCCGGGGTTGCTCATCGCTCAGCCCTGCAGGCTCGGTGCGCGCCGCGCGCAATGGTCGACATAGGTCTTGATCCGGTCGATGCCATCGGCACCGAACCAGAACACCTTCCAGTGGTCCTGCTTGTAGCAGCCATCGGATTCGGCATAGTAGAAGTGGTTGATCGGGTTGCCATGGCGTGAACGCCAGAACAGCTGCGGGGTTTCCTCCAGCATTACGTTCCAGACCGCACGACCGAGGCCTTCACCCTGCGCGTCGTCGAGCACGGCGAACTTGTCCAGGTACACGCCCTCTGCCTCGTCGGTGAGGATCACCGCGGTGCGGTAGTTCTCGCTGACATAGGCACGCAGCAGCTTCGTCTTTTCGAAATATTCCGGTACCAGGGTGCGGCCGAAGCTGGATTCGATCAGGCCCTTCAGGCGCGGCAGGTCCAGTTCGTTCCAGGCGGTGGCGCGCAGCACCTTCTCGCCCTTGCGCACCAGCGTGCCCGAGCCCTTGTGGGTGAACAGTTCCTTGGCCAGGTCGGCCGGGCGGGTGATCGACACCGACGATTCCAGCGGCAGGCGATCGAGCAGATCCTTGATCTGCTCGATCTTCACTTTCATGCCGCCGTGGATCCACGGCTGCGCGATCAGGTGGTCGTACTCGGTCGACAGGTTGATCGAATCGATCACATTGCCCTGCTCGTCCAGCAGGCCGCCGGTGCCGGTCAGGAAGATGATCTTGTACGGCTGCAGCTCCTGCACCAGTTCGTTGGCGGCGAAGTCGGCGTTGACGTTGAGGATCTGGCCGCCGGCGGTTTCGCCCAGGCTGGTGATGACCGGGATCGAGCCGGCACGCAGGCTGGCTTCGATCGGCGCCAGGTTGACCTTCTTCACCTCGCCGACCAGGCCGTAGGTATCCACGTCCAGGTACTCGGCCTCGAACACGCCGCCGGTGATCGAGGTGGCGCGTGCACCGTTCTGCTGCAGCGCCTCGACCAGGCGCAGGTTGGACTGCTGGAACACCCGGCGCACGATCGCCAGCGCTTCCGGCGAAGTCACGCGCAGGCCGTTGACGGTCTGCTTCTCGATGCCGGCGGCCGACAGTTCGGCATCCAGCTGCGGGCCGGCGCCGTGCAGCACGATCGGGGTCAGCCCGACTTCCTGCAGGAACGACAGCGAAGAGGTCAGCGCGTCGAGGTCGTCGCGCAGCACCGCGCCGCCGACCTTGACCACGGCGAAGCGCTTGGCGTCCAGCTGCGAAAAGCGCTTGAGGTACTGGCTGATCTCCTTCGCGCTGGCCATGCTGGAAAGCAGGCGCACGATGGTCTGGCGGGTCTGGCGGTGGGGCTGGAGGGCAGGAGACATTTCGGTTTCGTCAAGAAGGGAAGAATCAGGCGCCGGCGGCGATGATGCGGTGCACGGCGTCGGTGTAGCGCTGCAGCTGCTCCAGCGTCACGAACTCATCGGCGGTATGGGCCTGGGCGATGTCACCCGGGCCGAACACCAGCGTGGTGTAGCCACCGGCGGAGAACAGCGACGCCTCGGTCCAGAAGTCCACCGCGTTACCAATCGGCAGTTCCAGCGCATCGGCCACGTCGCGCGCCAGCAGGCGGCGGTGCTCGGCTTCGGCGATGTCACCGGCCGGCAGGCTGGGACCACGGAACGTCTCGGTGAACACGGCGGCTTCCGGTTCGGCGAAACCGGCGAAAGTCGCCAGCAGGCCATCGATGTCCATCGACGGCAGCGGGCGGAACCCGAAACGCACTTCGGCAGCCGGTGCGATCATGTTGGCCTTGATCCCACCTTCGACGCGTCCGATGTTGAAACGCAGGCCGGTCAGTCCACCAAAGCGGGCCGAGGCCAGCGATTCCACATGGTCCAGCGCGCGGTTGCCCCAGCGCATGGCCTGGTGCAGCGCGCTGGCAGCCGCGTCCTGCTTGCCCGAGGCATGCCCTGCCCGGCCGGCGAACTGCATCAGCACCGAACTGATGCCACGGTGCGCCAGCACCGCTTCGCTCATGGTCGGTTCGGCCACCAGTACCGCTTCATACGGCAGGCCACGCGCCAGGAACGCAGCGATGCAGCGCGGGTCGTTGGCTTCCTCGTCGCTGGAAAACAGGAACGCAGCATCGCCATCGCTGGCATTGGCTGCTGCCACCAGTGCAGCAGCCGCGCCCTTGATGTCACACACGCCCAGGCCGACCACGCGGTCATCCAGGCGGCGCATCACATGCGGATCGGTACTCCAGTGCGGCGAGTCCGGCACGGTATCCAGGTGCACGTTGAACAGGTACTTCGGCGTCCCACGCACGGCATACAGGCTCACCGCACCCGCGCCATGGTCGATCACCTCGACATTGAAGCCGGGCAGGTTCGCGCGCAGGTAATCGAAGATGCCACCGGTGGTGATCGCACGCGGCGGGTTGCGGGTGTCGAAGGACACCAGCGCCTGCAGGTGCGAGATCGTCTGTTCAAGCATGTGTCTGAATATCCGTAAGGTTCGAAATCGGTAGTGCCGGCCGCTGGCCGGCTCCGCAATGATCCAGCCGTGCCACAAGCCGGCCAGCGGCCGGCACCCCTGTCACAGGTCAACCGCGATTGACCTGCGCATAGACAGTGGAGCTCATGCCGAACAGCTTGATGAAGCCTTCGGCCTCTTCCACGCCCCAGTCGGCCGACTGCGCGTAGGTGGCGCCCTTGGTGTTGAGCAGGTGCGGCGACTTCACTGCAACCGCATCGACGCGGCCACCGCGGGTTTCCAGCACCACCTCGCCGTTGACCTTGGCCTGGGAGGACTTCAGGAACGCTTCGATGTCGGTCTTCAGCGGGTCGTGGTAGAAACCTTCGTACACCAGTTCCACCCACTTGCGTGCCACGTCCGGCTTGAAGCGGTTCTGCTGCTTGGTCAGCACAGCGTCTTCCAGCGCGCGGTGCGCGGCCAGCAGCGAGACCAGGCCCGGGGCTTCGAACACGATGCGGCCCTTCAGGCCGATCACGGTGTCGCCGGTGTAGACGCCACGGCCGACGCCATAGGGGGCGAACAGCTTGTTGAGCTGGGCCAGGATCTGGTCGCCCGGCAGCGCCTTGCCGTTCAGTTCAACGGCTTCGCCTTCGACGAACTTCAGGGTGACGGTCAGCGCCTGTTCCGGCCACTCGCTGCGCGGCGAGCACCAGCCACGCGCGCCCTCGCCCGGGGCTTCCCAACGGTCGATCTCGCCGCCGGACATGGTCACGCCCAGCAGGTTCTCGTTGATGGTGTAGGCCTGCTGCTTGGCGCGCACGCCGAAGCCGCGCTCTTCCAGGTACTTCTGCTCGTAGGCGCGGGTCTGGGTGTGTTCCTTCTGGATCTCGCGGATCGGCGCGATGATCTGGTAGTCACCCAGCGCCTTCACGGCCAGGTCGAAGCGGACCTGGTCGTTGCCCATGCCGGTGCAGCCGTGGGCGATGATGTTGGTGCCCAGCTCGGCAGCACGCTTCAGTGCGGCATCGACGATCAGGTAGCGGTCCGAAACCAGCAGCGGGTACTGGCCCTGGTAACCTTCACCGGCCCACACGAACGGCTTGACGAAGCCTTCCCAGATGGCCGGGCCACCATTGACGGTGACATGGCTGGCCACGCCCAGCTCGGCGGCGCGCTTCTCGATGAAATCACGCTCTTCATCATCCACGCCGCCGGTGTCGGCGAACACGGTGTGCACGTTGTAGCCACGCTCCTGCAGGTACGGCACGCAGAAGCTGGTATCCAGGCCGCCGGAGAAGGCGAGAACGACGTCTTTGTTGCTCATGGGGGTCAGGTCCACTTGGGGATGAGATTTCGGTAGAGCCGACCGCTGGTCGGCTGAAATGTTGGATGCGCCAGTGCGGGAGCAGCCGACCAACGGTCGGCCCCACCCCGTGTTTGATTCAGCGCCCGGCAACCGCGGCCATGATCGCCTTCTGCACGTGCAGTCGGTTCTCGGCTTCGTTGATGGCGATGCACTGCGGCGAATCCATCACCGCATCGGTGGCCTTCACGTTGCGGCGCAGCGGCAGGCAGTGGCTGAACACACCGTTGTTGGTCAGCGCCATCTTCCGTTCGTCGACGATGAAGTGCTTGAACTGGTCGCGGATCGGCTTTTCCGGTTCCCAGTTGCCGAAGAACGGCAGCGCGCCCCAGCTCTTGGCATAGACCACGTCGGCGCCGGCGTAGGCGCTGTCGATGTCATGGCTGATCTTCAGCGAGCCACCGCTCTCGGCCACGTTCTGCTCGGCCCAGCCCATGTAGCGGTCGTCGAGGATGTAGTCGGCGGTCGGGCACAGCAGGGTCACGTCCATGCCCATGCGGGTGGCGATGGTCAGCGCCGAATTGGCCACGGCGGTGTTCAGTGGCTTGGGGTGGTAGGTCCAGGTCAGCACGTACTTCTTGCCACGCAGGTCCTGGGTGCCGAAGTGCTCCTGCAGGGCCATGATGTGGGCCAGCTCCTGGCACGGGTGGGTGATGGTCTCCATGTTGATGACCGGCACCGGCGAGTACTTGGCGAAGCTGTTGAGGACGATGTCCTGGCGGTCGTAGGCCCAGTCGATGAACTTGGGGAACGCGCGCACGGCGATGATGTCGCAGTAGCGGCCCAGCACCTTGGCCACTTCAGCGATGTGCTCTTCGGTGTCGCCGTCCATCACCGTGCCGAGGTTGAACTCGATCGGCCACGCATCCTTGCCCGGCTGCAGCACCACCGCGTGGGCGCCGAGCTGGAACGCGCCCAGCTCGAAGCTGGTGCGGGTGCGCATGGACGGGTTGAAGAACACCAGCGCGATCGACTTGCCCTTGAGCTGGTCGCCGAGCTTGTTGCGCTTGAACAGCGCGGCCTGGGTCAGCAGCGCGTCGAGATCGCTGCGGCTCCAGTCCTGGGTGTTCAGGAAGTGCTTGGGGGACATCATCTTTCCTTGCGAGGCGGCGCCGGGTTCGACGCAGTGGAAGGGAAAAGCAGGAACCAAAGGTGAAGCGAAAAGGTTGCAGTTGCAGCTTTCAGAACGCAGAAACGAAAAAACCCAGCCGGCGGGCTGGGTTTTTTTCGGACGAACAGCAAAAAGCTCCGGTTACCCAGCGAGAATGTGGGGTTCCGGTCGACGCGCACGCGAGGTCATGCCAGACGCCTGTCGGGCTGCGCTGCTGTCGTGCTGGAAGTCGGTGAGCTTCATGGCCAAATATCTTTGCATGCGGCCGGGGCCGGCGCAAGGGGCTGGGGTCGCAGAATCAGGGATTGCTGGCGGTACCCTGCTCGGGGCCGACCCAGGGAGTGATCGACACCCGGATCTTGAGCCGGTTGCCGGGGTCTTCCGGCAGCCGCGAGCGGTACTTGGTGCCCTTGTAGACGTAATCCACGTCGTAGGCGATGGGTCGGCGGAATTCACGCCCCACCGGCACGATGCGGCAGTCGCGGGTCAGCATCGGGCCATTGTTGGCCGGGGCCGGGGCCGGTGTCTCGGTTCCGACCTCCTCAACGCCCTCCTCATCGCTGCGCTTGAACATCGAGCGCACCGAGTCCCAGAAGCGGCTGATCCGGCCCTTGTCCTCGACCGGCTCCTCGCCGGTCACGTTGACCGGAGCCAGGGTCCGGGTCGACACCGGCTCGCAGTGCTCTTCGGTGCGGGTCGCGCGCAGGGTCTGGAACACCGGCTCAACGTTCAGCACCTGGGCGTAGTCGAACTTCACGTTCTCCACGATCACCACCCGGTTGCGGGGCTCGGCCTCCTGGGCCAGCGCCACGGCGGGCAGCGCCGACAGGCAGGCCAGGGTCAGCAACGCGGTGGATTTCATTGGCGACGGGAGCAAGGACACGGCAATAGTGTAGGCAGTGGCGAGCGCAAGGGGCTGAACATTACCCGTCCGCGCTGCTCCTGCCCACCCCACCTCGGGAGAGCCAGCGTCCACCGGTGGCAGCCAGTGCCCCCAAAGGGGGCCGACACGTTCTAAAATCACAGGCTTGTCCCCCAGCCACAGCCCCATGACCCTGCGCCTGCACAACAACCTGACTCGCCAGCTCGAACCGTTCACTCCGCTCGACCCGGCCTGTCCGACCCTGTATGTGTGCGGCCCGACGGTCTACAACTACGTGCACATCGGCAACGCCCGTGGCCCGGTGGTGTTCGGGGTGCTGGCCGACCTGCTGCGGCGCCGTTTCGGAGCGCTGCGCTACGCCCGCAACATCACCGACGTGGACGACAAGATCAACACCGCCGCGCGCGAACAGGGGGTGCCGATCAGTACCATCACCGATCGCTTCGCCGCCGCCTACCGTGAAGACATGGCCGCGCTGGGCGTAGTGCCGCCGGACATCGAGCCGGAAGTGACCGCGCACATGCCACAGATCATCGCCATGATCGAGCAGCTGATCGCCAACGGGCATGCCTACGCCGCCGAAGGCCACGTGCTGTTCGCGGTGGCCAGCTTCGACGGCTACGGCAAGCTCTCGCGCCGTGACCCGGATGAAATGCTGGCCGGTGCCCGCGTCGATGTCGCCCCGTACAAGCGCGACCCGGGCGACTTCGTGCTGTGGAAGCCGTCCAGCGACGACCTGCCCGGCTGGGAATCGCCATGGGGCCGTGGCCGCCCGGGCTGGCACATCGAGTGCTCGGCGATGGCCGCCGCCCATCTGGGCGAGACCATCGACATCCACGCCGGTGGCGTCGACCTCCAGTTCCCACACCACGAGAACGAGATCGCGCAGAGCGAATGCGCCCACGGCGGCAGGATCTTCGCCCGTTTCTGGCTGCACAACGGCATGCTCAACTTCGGCGGCGCCAAGATGAGCAAGTCGCTGGGCAACATCGAGCGCGTGCATGACCTGGTGCGCCAGCATCCGCCGGAAGCGCTGCGCCTGGCCCTGCTGTCGGCCCACTACCGGCAGCCGCTGGACTGGTCCGATGGCCTGATCGAACAATCGGTGCGCACCCTGGACCGCCTGTATGGCACCCTGCGCGAACTGGCATCGGTCGAGGCGGTCGTGGCAATCCCGGCCACGGTCGAGGCGACCCTGGACGACGACCTGAACACCCCGCAGGCGCTGGCCGAAGTGGCACGCATCGCCGCCGATGCGCGTCGCGCCACCGAGCCGACCGAGCAGGCGCGCCTGAAGGGTGAACTGCTCGGTGCCGGCCTGGCGCTGGGCCTGCTGCAGGCCGACCCGGCGCAGTGGTTCGGCACCGCGGCCAGCGACGGCGGCGACGATGCCCGCATCCAGGCCCTGATCGACGAGCGTGCGGCTGCCAAGAAGGCGCGCGACTTCGCCCGCTCCGATGCCATCCGCGACCAGCTGGCCGCCGAAGGCATCGTGCTGGATGACACCCCGCAGGGCGTGCGCTGGTCGCGCAAGCGCGGCTGACCCGCCCTGCCCCGTGGCCGGTCCGCCGGCCACGCTCCCACCGTAGAGACTGTTGTGACCGACTCCCCGTTCCCGCTTGAACCCACCGCCGCCGAGGCCCAGAGCGCCATCGCCGAGGAATTCGGCTTCTTCGGCGACTGGTCCGAGCGCTACCAGTACCTGATCGACCTCGGCCGCAAGCTGCCGGCCTTCCCGGATGCCTGGAAGACCGAAGAGCATCGCCTGCTCGGCTGCCAGTCGATGGTGTGGATCGTGCCCGAAGGCAATGCGCAGTCGCTGCGCTTCCATGCCATCAGCGATTCGGCGATTGTCTCCGGCCTGATCTTCCTGGCGCTGCGCGTGTACTCCGGGCGCTCGGCGCAGGAGATCCTGGCCACCGAACCGAGCTACATCCAGGACATCGGCCTGGCCCGCCACCTCTCGCCGACCCGCAGCAATGGCGTGGCGGCAATGCTGGCCTTCATCCGCGAGACCGCGCAGGCGCAGCTGCAGCGCGATCCGTCGTGAGCGAACCTGCCACAGCCGAAGACAGCGCACTGGGCCTGCTGTCCCGCCCCGGTTTCGCCAGGCTGCTGGCCTACCGCATCTTCGCGATGCTGTCCTACCAGGTGGTCGCGGTCACCGTCGGCTGGCACATCTACGAAGTCACCCGCAATCCGTTCTCGCTGGGCCTGATCGGCCTGGCCGAGGTCGTACCGTTCTTCTGCGTGGCCCCGTTCGCCGGTTACCTGGTGGATCACCTGCCACGCCGTCGGCTGGGGATGGTCGCCTGTTGCGGGCTGATCGCCACCGCACTGGTATTGACCAGCGTGGCCATGGGCTGGCTGCCCATCGACGGCGTGTGGCCGATCTATGCGGCCATCGCGCTGACCGGCATGGTCCGCGCCTTCCTGTCACCGATCTACAACGCACTGTTCGCCCGCGTACTGGCCCGTGACCAGTTCGCCCGTGGCGCTGGCCTGGGTGCCGTGGTGTTCCAGGCCGGCATGATCGCCGGCCCGGCACTGGGTGGCGTGCTGGTCGGCTTCGGCGGCAAGGGCCTGTCCTACGCGGTGGCCACCGTCTTCGCGCTGGTGGCGATGGCCTGCCTGGCCACCTTGAAGGTGGAAGAGCCGACGCATGCCGGCCCGGCTGCCCCGATCTTCAAGAGCATCGCCGAAGGCGCGCGCTTCGTGGTCGGCAACCGGATCATGGTCGGCGCAATGGCGTTGGACATGTTCTCGGTGCTGCTCGGCGGCGTGGTGGCGATGCTGCCGGCGTTCCTGCACGAGATCCTGCACCATGGCCCGGAAGGGCTGGGCATCCTGCGTGCAATGCCGGCGCTGGGCTCGGTGTGCGTGGGCCTGTGGCTGGCTCGCCACCCGCTGCACCGCAATGCCGGTCGCGTGCTGCTGTTCGCGGTGGCCGGCTTCGGCCTGTGCGTGATCAGCTTCGGGCTGTCGCAGCACTTCTGGCTGTCGGCGCTGATCCTGCTGTTCTACGGCGCCTTCGATGGCGTCTCGGTGGTGATCCGCTCGACCATCCTGCAGTTGGCCACGCCGGAAGAAATGCGCGGACGCGTGTCGTCGATCAACGGCATCTTCATCAGTTCGTCCAACGAACTGGGCGCGTTCTATGCCGGCACGATGGCAAAGCTGCTCGGCCTGGTACCGGCAGTGGTGCTGGGCGGGTTCGCGGTGCTGAGCGTGGCCGGGATCACCGCATGGAAGAACCCGACGCTGCGGAAACTGAATCTTCGCGACCTGCAGTGAACCTGTAGAGCCGAGCCCATGCTCGGCTGCGCATTTCCGTGCGCCCACGCAGCGGTTGCGCCGGGCCGCGCCCGGCGGGCTTCTTCCGCGACCGCGGCGGGGTGTAACTTTCTTTGCTCGTGCAAAGAAAGTCACCAAAGAAACACGCCGCCATCCGCGAGCCGGCGCTGCGCGCCGGTGCCCTGTGCTCCTCGGTGAATCAGGGGACGGCGCCGAACTCGCTGCGCTCAAACAGCGGCGCCTCTTCGCCCCTGATTCCCCTGCGGTGCTCGGCTCGCTACAAGGCGGACCCAAGTCAACGGCCATAGCTGCCCGTGCCAACCACGGCCGCGTACCAACGATCCCCAACAAAAAACCCGGCCGAAGCCGGGTTTTCTGCATGACCAGACAACGATCAGGAATCAGTCGCCCTGCTGCTTCTGCAGGTGCTCCCAACGCTCCTGGGCGTCGATGGTGCGCTCGGCGGTCAGGCGCGCTTCCAAGCGCTCCAGGCCGATTTCTTCGCCGGTGTCGACGCAGTAACCATAGTCGCCGGCTTCCAGGCGCTTCAGGGTGCTGTCGATCTTGCCGATCAGCTTGCGGTAGCGGTCGCGGGTACGCAGTTCCAGCGAGTTCTCGGTCTCGCGGGTCGCACGCTCGGCTTCGTCGCCGATGTCACGCACTTCCTCGCGCAGGTTCTCGATGGTCTGCTTGGACTCTTCCACCAGGTCCGCGCGCCAGTTCTGCAGGCGCTGGCGGAAATACTCCTGCTGCAGCGAGCTCATGTATTCCTCTTCCGAGGACGGCTTGTAGCCAGCCGGCAGGATCGGGCGGCCAGTGGCCTCGTCGGTCTTGTACTCGACCACCTTGTACTTGCTGCGCGGGGCCGGTGCCGCCGAGCGGGCGGCGACGGCCACGGCAACCTTGCCGACAGGGCGCGACACGGTCTTCGGGGCGGAATCGGATTTCACGGCGGTTTTGGCAGGCGATTTCGAAACGGGCACGGGATTCTTGGATTGCGGGGCCTTCGAAGCAGCAGGAGCGGCGGCCGGGGCCGGCTTGGAGGCCGGTTGGGCTGCTGCCACTGCCACGGTCTTGGCCGGGACAGGCTTGGCCGGAGCCGGCTTGGCAGCAGGCTTCGGTGCGGACTTCACTACAGGGGCCGGGGTCGGCTTTGCGGCCGGCGCGGCAACATTCTTGGCAACCTTCTTTACAGCTGCAGGCGTGGCGACCGGCTTGGCCGCAACGACCTTCTTTGCCGCCGGTTTGGCGACCGGCTTGGCTGCAGCCTTCTTCACCACCGCCTTCGGCGCCGGCTTGGCTGCTGCCTTCTTGACCACCGGCTTGGCGGCGGTCTTTTTCACCGGCGCAGCCTTGCTGACGGCCTTCTTCACCACCGGTGCCTTCTTGCTGGCAGCGGCTGGCTTGGCCTTGGCGGGCGCAGCGGCCTTCTTCGCCACCGGCTTGGTTGCCTTGACCGGCGTTTTCTTTGCGGTGGCCTTCCTGGCCGCCGATTGCGAGGACGCTGCCTTGGTCGCCGGCTTGCTGGCCGGCTTCTTGGCAACGGGCTTTGCCGCCAACTTCTTCACAACAGGCTTGGCGGTTTTCTTGGCGGCCGTTGCGGCCTTCTTTGCAGTTTTTTTAGCAGCCACGAAACGCTCTTCCTTGGATTCCCCGGGGCCCGGGAAAGCGGGCCTTTATAGCCTACCCGACCCGCAGCAGCAACCTTGGCACCCCGCTCCATTCAGT
>DQIG01000121.1:2007-2861 GCA_003525885.1 Stenotrophomonas sp. | reverse complement strand
CACCCGCTGGGCGACCAGCCGTTGCCGCCGCTGCCGGTGGCCGCGCGCGACGCGCCGGCCGGCGACGCACTGAAATCCTTCCTCGGCCACTACCCCGGCCGGGTGCTGATCGCCGCCGATTCACCCGGCCGCCGCGAGGCCCTGCTGGAAGTGCTGCAGGCCGCCGAGCTGAAGCCACCGGTGGTGGCCGACCTGCCCAGCTTCCTCGCCGACGATGCGCGCTTCGCGATCGCGGTGGCGCCGCTGGAGGATGGCTTCGCGCTTGACGATCCGCGCATCGCGGTGCTGACCGAGCGCCAGCTGTTCCCCGAACGCGCCGGCAGCACCCGCCGCACGCGCCGTGCCGGCCGCGAGCCGGAAGCGATCATCCGCGACCTCGGCGAACTGACCGAGGGCGCGCCGATCGTGCACGAGGACCATGGCGTCGGCCGCTACCGTGGCCTGATCGCGATGGACGTCGGCGGCATGCCCGGCGAGTTCCTCGAAATCGAATACGCCAAGGGCGACCGCCTGTATGTGCCGGTCGCCCAGCTGCACCTGATCAGCCGCTACTCCGGTGCTTCGGCGGAAACCGCGCCGCTGCATTCGCTCGGTGGCGAGCAGTGGAGCAAGGCCAAGCGCAAGGCCGCCGAGAAAGTACGCGACGTTGCTGCCGAACTGCTGGAGATCCAGGCCCGCCGCCAGGCGCGTGCCGGCCTGGCGCTGCAGGTCGACCGCGCGATGTACGAGCCGTTCGCGGCCGGCTTCCCGTTCGAGGAAACCCCGGACCAGCTGGCCGCGATCGATGCCACCCTGCGCGACCTGGCCAGCAGCCAGCCGATGGACCGCGTGGTCTGCGGCGACGTCGGTTTCGG
>DQIG01000121.1:0-1849 GCA_003525885.1 Stenotrophomonas sp. | reverse complement strand
TCGGTTTCGGCAAGACCGAGGTCGCGGTGCGCGCGGCGTTCGCTGCCGCCAGTGCCGGCAAGCAGGTGGCCGTGCTGGTGCCGACCACCCTGCTGGCCGAACAGCATTACCGCAACTTCCGCGACCGCTTCGCCGACTATCCGATGAAGGTCGAAGTGCTGTCGCGCTTCAAGACCGCCAAGGAAATCAAGGCCGAACTGGAGAAGGTTGCCGCCGGCACCATCGACGTCATCGTCGGCACCCATCGCCTGTTGCAGCCGGACGTGAAGTTCAAGGACCTGGGCATGGTCATCGTCGATGAGGAGCAGCGCTTCGGTGTGCGCCAGAAGGAGGCCCTGAAGGCGCTGCGCGCCAACGTGCACCTGCTGACGCTGACCGCCACGCCGATCCCGCGCACGCTCAACATGGCCATGGCCGGCCTGCGCGACCTGTCGATCATCGCCACGCCACCACCGAACCGGCTGGCGGTGCAGACCTTCATCACCCAGTGGGACAACGCACTGCTGCGCGAAGCCTTCCAGCGCGAGCTCGCGCGCGGCGGCCAGCTGTACTTCCTGCACAACGACGTGGAAAGCATCGGCCGCATGCAGCGCGAGCTGTCCGAGCTGGTGCCCGAAGCACGCATTGGCATCGCCCACGGGCAGATGCCGGAACGCGAGCTGGAAAAGGTGATGCTGGATTTCCAGAAGCAGCGCTTCAACGTGCTGTTGTCGACCACGATCATCGAGTCGGGCATCGACATTCCCAACGCCAACACCATCATCATCAACCGCGCCGACCGCTTCGGCCTGGCCCAGCTGCACCAGCTGCGTGGCCGCGTCGGCCGTTCGCACCATCGCGCTTACGCGTACCTGGTGGCCCCCGACCGCCGCTCGATCACGCCGGATGCCGAGAAGCGCCTGGAAGCGATCGCCTCGATGGACGAGCTCGGCGCCGGCTTCACCCTGGCCACGCACGATCTGGAGATCCGCGGTGCCGGTGAACTGCTCGGCGAGGACCAGAGCGGACAGATGGCCGAGGTCGGCTTCAGCCTGTACACCGAGCTGCTGGAGCGCGCGGTGCGCAGCATCAAGCAGGGCAAGCTGCCCGACCTGGATGCCGGCGAGGAAGTGCGCGGTGCCGAGGTCGAACTGCATGTGCCGGCGCTGATTCCGGAAGACTACCTGCCGGACGTGCACACCCGCCTGACCCTGTACAAGCGCATTTCCAGCGCGCGCGACAGCGATGCGCTGCGCGAGCTGCAGGTGGAGATGATCGACCGCTTCGGCCTGCTGCCGGATGCGGCCAAGCACCTGTTCGCCATCGCCGAGTTGAAGCTGAAAGCCAATACGCTGGGCATCCGCAAGCTCGACCTGGGCGAGAACGGTGGCCGCATCGTGTTCGAATCCAAGCCGAACATCGACCCGATGGCGGTGATCCAGCTGATCCAGAAGCAACCGAACCTGTACGCCATGGAAGGGCCCGACAAGCTGCGCATCAAGCACCCGCTGCCGTTGCCGGAAGACCGCTTCAATGCGGCCCGCGCCCTTCTGACCACCCTCGCCCCGGGTTGATCGCCCCCCCGAACACCCCGCACCGGTCCCCACCCGGTGCGGGCGGATGACCATGTTTCCTGACGCCGTACCCGCCCCCGACCTGCTGCACGCGCAGGCCTGCCTGATCGATGCCCTCTCGATGTCGCTGCAGATGCGCGACGCCTACACCCGCCACCACTGCGACCGCGTCGGCCTGCTCGCGCAGCGCCTGGCCGCGCACTGCGATCTTGACGACGACGGCTGCGCACAGATCGGCCTGGCCGCGCGCTTCCATGACATCGGCAAGATCGGCATTCCCGACGATGTGCTGCTGG
>DQIG01000278.1 GCA_003525885.1 Stenotrophomonas sp. | reverse complement strand
CGTACTTGCAGCGTCCCCTGCCACCGGACCCACCCCGCCATCCCACGGAATACCCGCTTTTGACGTTGACGTTGATTTAGGCGGGTGCAGGGCTGCAAGCCCTGCCGGTAACCCCTCACCCCGCCGGAGTGCCGGCACCGTGCAGGTAATCCAGGCTCACCTGCAGCAACGCGCGCAATCCCACATCCAGCGCCTTCTCATCCAGCAGGAACTTCGGCGAATGGTTCGCCGGCGCCGTCGCCGGGTCGATGCCCACGCTGGTGGACCCTACGAAGAAGAACATGCCCGGCACTTCCTTCGCGTACAGCGAGAAATCCTCCGCGCCCATCTGCAGCGGCGGCTCGTACACGTTGTCCTTGCCCACCACCGCCTGCAGGCTCGGCAGCATCTTCGCGGTCAGTGCCGGGTTGTTCACCGTGGCCGGGTTGCCATCGGCCTCGTAGATCTCGGTCACTGCCTTGGCACCATGCGCGGCGGCGGTGTGCTCGGCCACGTTGCGCAGATCGGCGAAGATCTGCTGGCGCATGCCTTCGTCGAAGGTGCGGATGGTGCCGACCATCTCCACTTCATCGGGAATGATGTTGTAGCGGATGCCGCCGTTGATCGCGCCGAAGGTCAGCACCGCCGGCTGCTTGGACAGATTGGCGCGGCGGCTGACGATGGTCTGCGCCGTGCCCACCAGGTCGGCGGTGGCGACGATCGGATCAACACCGTTCCACGGCGCCGAACCGTGCGTCTGGCGCCCGATTACCTTGATCCCGAACCGATCCGAGGCGGCCATCAGCGGGCCGCCGCGCACCGCGATCTGCCCCACCTGCACGCTGGAGAACACATGCAGGCCGAACACCGCTTCCGGCTTGAAATCGGCGAACAGGCCTTCCTTCAGCATGAGTGCGGCGCCACCCTCTTCCGGCGGCGGGGCGCCCTCCTCGGCCGGCTGGAAGATCAGCATCACCTGCCCGGGCAGGTCCTTCTTCATCGCGACCAGTGCCTCCGCCACGCCGAGCAGGGTCGCGGTGTGCGCGTCATGGCCGCAGGCATGCATCACACCCACGGTCTGCCCGCGGTACTGGTCAGTGGCCTTGGAGGCGAACGGCAGGCCGGTCTGCTCGGTCACTGGCAACGCGTCCATGTCCGCGCGCAACGCGATCTTCGGGCCCGGCCTGCCGCCTTCGATGATCGCCACCACGCCGTGATGGGCGATGCCGGTCTTCGGTTTCAGGCCCATCGCGCGCAGGCGCTTGGCGACCTCGGCCGAGGTGCGCGCCTCGCGGTTGGACAACTCCGGATGCTGATGGAAATCCCGGCGCCATTCGACCACCTTGGCCTGCAGCCGCTGCGCGGCGGCGGTCACTTCCGGACGCTGCCCGTCCTGGGCGTGGGCAAGGGCCGGCAGGGCCAGCAGCAGGGCGGACAGCAGCAGCGAACGGCGCATCGCAATCTCCACGGCAGGGGGTTCCAGCTGAATGTAGGGCAACGCCGCCCCCACGGGAACCTCCGGCGCCGGATCCGGTCTTAGCGCCCGTCCCATCCGTCATGCAGGAAACGTGATGTGGCACAGGTATGCTTTGCGCATTGTCCCGGCGTCCCGCCCGGTCCAGCCCTCTCGGAGTCCTCGTAATGTCACGTGTTTGGAAGATCGTGCTGCTGGTCGTGGCAGTGCTGGTGCTGGCCGTGGTCGGCCTGCGCGTCATGGGCGGGGGCAAGGACAAGGCCGCTGGTGCGGCTGCAGGCGCGCGCCAGGGCGGCGAGGATCCGAATGCCGGTCCGGTGCCGGTGACTGTAGTGGACGCCACGCGCCAGGACGTGCCGGTATATGCCAGTGCGCTGGGCACGGTGACCGCGATGAACACCGTTACCGTCAGCCCGCAGGTCGGCGGCCAGCTGATGAGCCTGAATTTCCGCGAAGGCCAGGAAGTGAAGCAGGGCGATGTGCTGGCGGTGATCGACCCGCGCACGGCCCAGGCCAGCTATGACCAGGCCGCCGCGGCCAAGCGCCAGAACGAAGCCCTGCTGGCCACCGCGCGCTCCAACTTCCAGCGCTCGAATGCGCCGGAGTATCGCCAGTACGTCGCCAAGACCGATCTGGATACACAGCGAAACCAAGTGGCACAGTACGAAAGCGCCGTAGCCGCCAACGAAGCCAGCATGCGCTCGGCGCAGGTGCAGCTGCAGTACACCAAGGTCACTGCACCGATTTCCGGCATCGCCGGCATCCGTGCCGTCGACGCTGGCAACGTGGTCAACGCCGGCACCGCACTGGTCACACTGACCCAGATCCACCCGATCCACGTGCTGTTCAACCTGCCCGAGCGCCAGCTCGGCGACGTGCGCCAGGCGCAGGCCGCCGGCACGGTGCCGGTGGCCGCGCTGGACCGCGCCGATTCGCACGTGCTGTCCGGCGACGGCAAGCTGGACGTGGTCGACAACCTGATCAGTGCAGACAGCGGCACGTTCAAGGCACGCGCCCTGTTCGACAACACCGACAACGGCCTGTGGCCGGGCCAGTTCGTCAACGTGCGCATGCAGCTGCGCACGATTGCCGGCGGCGTGGTCATCCCCACCCAGGCGGTGCTGCGTGGACCGGACGGCGAGTACGTCTACATCGTGCAGGGCGACAACACGGTAAAGATGCAGACCGTGCGCAGCGGCGTGGAGGTCGGCGACAGCCAGGTGCAGATCGCCGAAGGCCTGAAGGGCGGCGAGCGGGTAGTCAGTGAAGGCCAGTTCCGCCTGAAGCCAGGCAGCAAGGTCACCGCGCTGAAGCCGGGCGAGACCCCGGCCGCACCGACCGAGGCCGAACTGAAGGCGGCCGAGCAGAAGAACGCAGGCGGCGGTGGCCGTCGCGGTGGTGGCCCGCGCTGAGCGCAGGCCACTGATCTCCCTCGCGCCGGCGAACCTGCCGGCGCCGACATTGAAGTGCCAGCAAGGATCAGTCCGTGGGCTTTTCGACGATCTTCATCCGCCGCCCGATCGCCACCTCGCTGTTGATGGCGGGCCTGTTGCTGCTGGGCATCCTCGGTTACCGCAAGCTGCCGGTGTCGGCGCTGCCGGAAATCGATGCGCCCAGCCTGGTGGTCACCACCCAGTATCCCGGCGCCAACGCCACCACCATGGCTTCGCTGGTCACTACTCCGCTGGAGCGCCAGTTCGGGCAGATCTCCGGGCTGGAACTGATGACTTCCGACTCGTCGGCCGGGTTGTCGACGATCATCCTGCAGTTCTCGATGGACCGCGACATCGACATCGCCGCGCAGGACGTGCAGGCGGCGATCCGCCAGGCCACCCTGCCCTCGTCGCTGCCCTACCAGCCGGTCTACAACCGGGTGAATCCGGCCGACGCGGCCATCGTCACCCTGAAGCTGACCTCTGACACGCGTCCGCTGCGCGACGTCAACAATTACGCAGACTCCATCCTGGCCCAGCGCCTGTCGCAGGTGCAGGGTGTCGGCCTGGTTTCGATTGCCGGCAACGTGCGCCCGGCCGTGCGCATCCAGGTCAATCCGGCGCAGTTGTCGAACATGGGCCTGACCCTGGAGCAGCTGCGCAGCGCGCTGACCCAGGCCAATGTCAATGCGCCGAAGGGTTCGTTGAACGGCAAGACGCAGTCCTACAGCATCGGCACCAACGACCAGCTGGCCAGCGCGGCCGAGTACCGCGACACCATCATCAGCTACAAGAACGGCCGCCCGGTGCGGCTGTCGGACGTGGCCGAGGTGATCGATGGCGTGGAGAATGACCAGCTGGCCGCCTGGGCCGATGGCAAGCCGGCGGTGCTGCTGGAAGTGCGGCGCCAGCCTGGTGCCAACATCGTGCAGACCGTCGAGCGCATCCGCGCGATCCTGCCGCAGCTGCAGGGCGTGCTGCCGGCCGACGTGCACCTGGAAATCTTCAACGACCGCACCGAGACCATCCGCGCCTCGGTGCATGAAGTGCAGTTCACCCTGATCCTCACCATCGGCCTGGTGGTGGCGGTGATCTTCGTGTTCCTGCGCCGGTTGTGGGCCACGATCATCCCGTCGGTGGCGGTGCCGTTGTCACTGGCCGGCACCTTCGCGGTGATGGCCTTCGCTGGCATGTCGCTGGACAACCTTTCGCTGATGGCGCTGGTGGTGGCCACCGGCTTCGTGGTCGACGATGCGATCGTGATGATCGAGAACATCGTGCGCTACATCGAGCAGGGCAAGAGTGGCAAGGAAGCGGCCGAGATCGGCGCGCGCCAGATCGGCTTCACCGTGCTGTCGCTGACCGTCTCGCTGGTGGCGGTGTTCCTGCCGCTGCTGCTGATGCCCGGCGTCACCGGCCGCCTGTTCCACGAGTTCGCCTGGGTTCTGAGCATCGCCGTGGTGCTGTCGATGCTGATCTCGCTGACGCTCACTCCGATGATGTGCGCCTACCTGCTCAAGCCCGATGCCCTGCCCGAGGGCGAGGACGCGCATGAGCGCGCGGCGGCGGCCGGCAGGCAGAACCTGTGGACGCGCACCGTCGGCCTGTACGAGCACAGCCTGGACTGGGTACTGGGCCACCAGCGCATGACCCTGGCCGTGGCCGGCGGCGCACTGGTGCTGACCGTGCTGCTGTACGTATTGATTCCCAAGGGCCTGCTGCCCGAGCAGGACACCGGCCTGATCACCGGCGTGGTGCAGGCCGACCAGAACATCGCCTTCCCGCAGATGGAGCAGCGCACCAAGCAGGTCGCCGAAGCACTGCGGCACGATCCGGACGTGACCGGCGTGTCGGCGTTCATCGGTGCCGGCAGCATGAACCCCACGCTCAACCAGGGCCAGCTGTCGATCGTGCTGAAGGAACGCAGCCAGCGCGATGGCCTGGACGAGATCCTGCCGCGACTGCAGAAGGCGGTGGCCGGCATTCCGGGCGTGGCGCTGTACCTGAAGCCGGTACAGGACGTAACCCTGGATACCCGTGTGGCCGCTACCGAGTACCAGTACTCGCTGTCGGACGTGGATTCGGCGACGGTGGCGACCCAGGCCACGCGCCTGACCGAAGCGCTGCGCAAGCGTCCGGAACTGGCGGACGTCGACAACAACCTGTCCAACCAGGGCCGCGCCCTGGAGCTGAACATCGACCGCGACAAGGCCAGCGTGCTGGGCGTACCGATGCAGACCATCGACGACACGCTCTACGATGCATTCGGCCAGCGCCAGATCTCGACCATCTTCACCGAGCTCAACCAGTATCGCGTGGTGCTGGAAGTGGCACCGGAGTTCCGCACCAGCACGGCATTGATGGAACAGTTGGCGGTCGCCTCCAACGGTGCCGGCGCGCTGACCGGCACCAACGCCACCAGCTTCGGCCAGGTCACTTCGTCCAACTCGTCCACCGCCACCGGCATCGGCGCACAGAACACCGGCATCACCGTCGGTGCCGGCAACATCATCCCGCTGTCGGCGCTGGCCGAAGGCAAGGTCAGCAGTGCGCCGCTGGTGGTCAGCCACCAGCAGCAGCTGCCGGCGGTGACGGTCTCGTTCAACGTGGCGCCGGGCTATTCGCTGTCTGAAGCCGTGCGTGCGATCCAGGAGACCAAGGACAGCCTGGACATGCCCACCCACCTGCATGCCGAGTTCATCGGCAAGGCCGCCGAGTTCACCGGCAGCCAGACCGATGTGGTGTGGCTGCTGCTGGCGTCGCTGGTGGTGATCTACATCGTGCTGGGCGTGCTCTACGAGAGCTACATCCACCCGATCACGATCATCTCCACGCTGCCACCTGCCGGTGTCGGCGCGCTGCTGGCGCTGATGCTGTGCGGCCTGAGCCTGTCGGTGGATGGCATCGTCGGCATCGTGCTGCTGATCGGCATCGTCAAGAAGAACGGCATCATGATGGTCGACTTCGCGATCGAGGCGCGCCGCGCCGGTGCCAACGCGCATGAAGCGATCCGCCGTGCCTGCCTGCTGCGCTTCCGCCCGATCATGATGACCACCGCTGCGGCAATGCTCGGCGCGCTGCCACTGGCGCTGGGCACCGGCATCGGCTCGGAGCTGCGCCGCCCGCTGGGCATCGCCATCGTCGGTGGCCTGCTGCTGTCGCAGCTGGTGACCCTGTACACCACGCCGGTGATCTACCTGTACATGGAGCGCTTCTCCGAGTGGCTGGCCCGTCGCCGCGAACAGCGCGCGCTGCGCAACGGTTCGCTGCAGGAGCCGCAGGCATGATCCACGCCCCGCTGCTGCGAGGGGCCGCACGATGAACCTGTCCGGCCCCTTCATCCGCCGCCCGATCGGCACCGCGCTGCTGGCCATCGGCCTGTTCATGGTCGGCCTGATCTGCTACCTGCGCCTGGGCGTATCGGCGCTGCCGAACATCGAGATCCCGGTGATCTTCGTGCACGCCAGCCAATCCGGCGCCGATGCGGCGACCATGGCGTCCACGGTCACCGCGCCGCTGGAACGCCACCTCGGCCAGCTGCCGGGCATCGACCGCATGCGCTCGTCGAGCTCGGAAGGCAGCTCGCTGGTGTTCATGATCTTCCAGAGCGGCCACAACATCGATTCGGCGGCACTGGACGTACAGACGGCGATCAATTCGGCACAGGCCGACCTGCCCTCGGGCATGGGCTCGCCGATGTACCAGAAGGCGAACCCGAACGACGACCCGGTGATCGCGATCGCGCTGACCTCGCAGACGCAGTCGGCCGACGAGCTGTACAACGTCGCCGATTCGCTGCTGGCACAGCGCATCCGCCAGATCAGCGGCGTCGCTTCGGTCGACATCGCCGGTGCCTCGACGCCCGCGGTACGCGTGGACGTCAATCTGCGCCTGATGAACGCGCTGGGCCTGACCGCCGATGACCTGCGCAACGCCGTTCGCGCGGCCAACGTGACCTCGCCCACCGGCTTCCTCAGTGATGGCAACACCACCACCGCGATCATCGCCAACGACTCGGTGGCGCGCGCCGCCGACTTCGCCGACCTGGTGGTCAAGACCCAGGGCGATGGCCGGGTAATCCGCCTGAAGGACATCGCCAATGTCTACGACGGCCAGCAGGACGCCTACCAGGCCGCGTGGTTCGACCACAAGCCGGCGGTGGTGATGTATGTGTTCACCCGTGCCGGCGCCAACATCGTGGAGACCGTGGACCGGGTCAAGGCGCAGATCCCGACCCTGCGCGACTACCTGCAACCCGGCACCACGATGACGCCGTACTTCGACCGTACGCCGACCATCCGCTCGTCGCTGCATGAAGTGCAGATCACCCTGCTGATCAGCCTGGCGATGGTGGTGCTGACCATGGCGCTGTTCCTGCGCCGGCTGGCACCGACGCTGATCGCCGCGGTGACCGTGCCGCTGTCGCTGGCCGGCGCCGCGCTGGTGATGTACGTGATGGGCTTCACCCTGAACAACCTGAGCCTGCTGGCACTGGTGATCGCGATCGGCTTCGTGGTCGACGATGCGATCGTGGTGATCGAGAACATCATGCGCCACCTCGACGAGGGCATGCCACGCATGCAAGCGGCACTGACCGGGGCGCGCGAGATCGGCTTCACCATCGTATCGATCACCGCCTCGCTGGTGGCGGTGTTCATCCCGCTGCTGTTTGCCAGCGGCATGATGGGCGCGTTCTTCCGCGAGTTCACCGTCACCCTGGTAGCGGCCATCGTGGTCTCGATGATCGTCTCGCTGACGCTGACCCCGGCACTGTGCAGCCGCTTCCTCAGTGCGCACGACCACAGCGCGCCGCCGTCGCGCTTCGGCCGCTGGCTGGATGCCGGCCACGAACGCATGCTGCGCATCTACACCGTGTTCCTCGACTTCTCGCTGCGCCACGCGCTGCTGATGTCGCTGACCCCGCTGATCCTGATCGGCGTCACCGTGTTCCTGTTCGGGGCGGTGAAGAAGGGCGCGTTCCCGCCGCAGGACACCGGCCTGATCTGGGGCCGCGCCAACTCCAGCGCCACGGTGTCCTTCGAGGACATGGTCGCCCGCCAGCGCCGCATCACCGACATGCTGATGGCCGACCCGGCGGTGAAAACCGTGGGCGTGCGCCTGGGCAGCGGCCGCCAGGGCTCCAGCGCACAGTTCAACATCGAGCTGAAGTCGCGCAGCGACGGCCGCCGGGAAACCACGGCACATGCCTTGGCACGCCTCAGTGCCAAGGCCGATCGCTACCCGGACCTGCAGCTGCGCCTGCGCGCGATCCAGGACCTGCCCAGCAACGATGGCGGCGGTTCCAGCCAGGGCGCGCAGTACCGCATCTCGCTGCAGGGCAACGACCTGGCCGCACTGCAGGAATGGCTGCCCAAGCTGCAGGCGGAACTGAAGAAGAACCCCAAGCTGCGCGACGTCGGCACCGACGTGGACAATGCCGGCCTGCGCCAGAACATCCAGATCGACCGCGCCAAGGCCGCGCGCCTGGGCATCACGGTGGGTGCCATCGACGGCGCGCTGTACGGTGCTTTCGGCCAGCGCCAGATCTCGACCATCTATTCGGACATCAACCAGTACAGCGTGGTGGTCAACGCCCTGCCCTCGCAGACCGCCACCCCGTCGGCGCTGGATGAGGTGTACGTGCGTGCACGCAACGGCGACATGGTGCCGATCACCGCGGTGGCCACGCAGATGCCCGGCCTGGCCCCTTCGCAGATCACCCACGAAAACCAGTACACGACGATGGACCTCAGCTACAACCTGGCTCCCAACGTGAGCATGGGTGAGGCCAAGGCGATCATCGATGCCACCGTGGCCGGCATGCGCATGCCCGGCGACATCCGCCTGGCCGATGATGCGGGCTTCGGCTTCAACTCCGACCCCAGCGACATGCTGATCCTGGTGCTGGCGGCGATCCTGACCGTGTACCTGGTGCTGGGCATGCTCTACGAGAGCCTGATCCACCCGGTCACCATCCTGTCCACGCTGCCGGCGGCAGGCGTCGGTGCGCTGCTGGCGCTGTTCGGCACCAACACCGAGCTGTCGGTGATCTCGATGATCGCGCTGGTGCTGCTGATCGGCATCGTCAAGAAGAACGCGATCATGATGATCGACTTCGCACTGGTGGCGCAGCGCGAGCATGGGCTGGCACCGCGCGATGCCGCACGCGAGGCCAGCATCGTGCGCTTCCGCCCGATCATGATGACCACGATGGTCGCGATCCTGGCCGCGGTGCCGCTGGCGATCGGACTGGGTGAAGGGTCCGAGCTGCGCCGCCCGCTGGGCATCGCGATGATCGGCGGCCTGCTGTTCTCGCAGAGCCTGACCCTGCTCAGCACGCCGGCGCTGTACGTGATCTTCTCCTGCCTGGCCGAGCGCTGGCGCGCACGTCGCGCACGCAAGCGCGAAGCGAAACTGCTCAAGCGCGCGCAGCGGGCCTAAGAAACCGCATCCACGCATGGCGTGGATCTACGGGTAGAGCCGGCCGCTGGCTGGCTTCCCCGGTGCAGCGAATCTGCCGGCCAGCGGCCGGCACTACCATGGGTGCGGCCTCCTTGGCCTGCACATGGGCGGTGGGTGCGGACCGTTGGTCCGCACTCCATATTTCACGCGCACCCCGCAATAATGGTGGAAGACCCTTCCACCGAGCCTGCATGCCCGCCCGCGAATCCCGCCTCAGCCGCCTCTGGGCTCACGAAAAGGCCAGCTACGGCCTCCGCGTGTTCATCGCGCTGGCCTCGGCCGTTGCCGTGTGCTGGCAGTTTGATGCACTGACCGCCCTACCGGGCGTGTTCCTCGGCATCATCGCCAGCGCCATCGCAGAAACCGACGACAACTGGTGGGGCCGGACCAAGGCGGTGCTGTTGTCACTGCTGTGCTTCTGCATCGCTGCGGCCTCGGTGATCTGGCTGTTCCCGTGGCCGTGGATCTTCATCGGCGCGCTGGCACTGTCCACCTTCGGCCTGACCCTGCTTGGCGCGCTCGGTGAGCGCTACGCGTCCATTGCGCAGGCCACGGTGACGCTGGCGATCTACACCATGATCGGCCTGGAGCAGCACGGTGCCAGTGACCGGCACAGCGCGCTGGAAGCGGTCAGCCACCTGCTGGCCGGTGCGGTCTGGTACGGCCTGCTGTCGATCCTGTGGACCGCATTGTTCGCCAACCGACCGGTCCGCGAGCGCGTAGCGCGGTTGTACCAGGAGCTGGGCCGCTACCTGCAGCTGAAAGCAGCGCTGTTCGAGCCGGTGCGCGAAGCCGACCTGCAACGTCGCCAGCTCGACCTGGCAGAACAGAACCGCCGCGTGGTCGGCGCGCTGAACGAAGCCAAGACGGCGATCCTGGCCCGCTTCGGCCGCTCCGGCCGGCCCGGGGTGAATTCCGGGCTGTACCTGCGCCTGTATTACATGGCGCAGGACTTCCACGAACGCGCCAGTTCCTCGCACTACCCCTATGGCGCGCTGGTCGACGCGTTCTTCCATAGCGACGTGCTGTACCGCTGCCAGCGCCTGCTCGACCTGCAGGGTCAGGCCTGTGCCCGCCTGGGCGAGGCGATCCGGCTGCGTCGTCCATTCGTATACGGCGAGAGCAACCAGCAGGCCGGGCGCGACCTGGCCGATGCGCTGGCCTACCTGCGCGACCAGCAGCGGCCGCAGTGGCAACGCCTGCTCGGCTCGCTGGACCTGCTGGTGCACAACCTGCGCAGCATCGAGCGCCGGCTGCTCGACGCCGAGCGCTCCGAAGCCAGCCTGGACAACGTCGATACCCGCCTGCGCGACAGCAACCCGCACACCCTGCGCGAGATGGGTGTGCGCATCCGCCAGCAGCTCACGCCCGGCTCGGTGCTGTTCCGCCATGGCCTGCGCATGGCGCTTGCGCTGATCGCCGGCTTTGCAGCGATCCGCCTGTTCAATGCGCAGAACGGCTCCTGGGTGCTGCTGACCATCGTGTTCGTGTGCCGGCCCAACTTCGGCGCTACCCGCCAGCGCCTGGCCCAGCGCATCGTCGGCACCCTGGCCGGCCTGGTGCTGACCTGGGCGCTGCTGCAGCTGTTCCCGCAACTGCACGTGCAGTTGCTGATCGCCCTGCTGTCGGCACTGCTGTTCTTCTTCACCCGAACCGACCGCTACCTGGTGGCGTCGGCCGCGATCACCGTGATGGCCCTGACCTGCTTCAACCTGATCGGCGATGGCTTCGTGCTGATCGTGCCGCGCATGGTCGATACGGTGCTGGGCTGCGCGATCGCAGCGGCGGCGGCGTTCCTGATCCTGCCCGACTGGCAGGGCCGCCAGCTGCATCTTGTACTGGCACGCGTGCTGGACACCGCCGCGCGCTACCTGGATTCGGTGCTGGGGCAGTACCGCAGCGGCATGCGCGACGACCTGGCCTATCGCATCGCGCGGCGTGACATGCACAACGCCGATGCCGCGCTGTCCACCGCGCTGTCGAACATGCTGCGTGAACCCGGCCATGTGCGCCGCAACCTGGATGCCGGCTTCCACTTCCTGGCGCTGTCCAACACGCTGCTCGGCCATCTCTCGGCGTTGGGCGCACATCGCGACCAGGTGGACAGCTATGCCGGCGATCCGCTGGCATTGGCGGCCGGTGAGCGCGTGCGCAAGGCACTGCAGCAGCTGGCCTCGGCCCTGACCACGCGGCAACCGGTCGCCGAAGATGACAATGACGCCGACCGCGCGGTGGCCGCCGAGCTGGAGCAGATCGACGAGGCAATGCCGCCGAAACTGCAGCTGATCCGCACGCAGATGGCGCTGGTACTGCGGATGCTGCCGAAGGTGCGGGCAGCGGCGAATGAGGCGGTGCGTACGCTCGCCTGACAACGTACCGCCGGGCATGGCCCGGCGCTACCGGTGCTGCATCCACGCATGGCGTGGATCTACTGTGCCGTGCGCAACAGCGCGTTGCGCCTGGCGCTGCACCCCGATCACGCGGCCGCGCGGATACTGGGTGATCCCCTGCCCACGGACTCCCCCATGAAGATCGAACTCAGCGGCCGCACCGCGCTGGTGACCGCCTCCACCGCCGGCATCGGCCTGGCCATCGCCCAGGGCCTGGCCACCGCAGGCGCACGCGTCGTTCTCAATGGGCGCAGCACCGACAGCGTCGAGCGTGCCCGCCAGCATCTGCTCACCACCGTGCCGGAAGCCGACGTACTCGGCGTCGCCGCCGACCTCTCCGATGCCGCCGGTGTGGATGCACTGCTGGCCGGCCTGCCGAAGGTCGACATCCTGGTCAACAACGCCGGCATCTTCGGCCCAAAGGACTTCTTCGAAACCGATGACGCGACCTGGGAGCGCTACTGGCAGACCAACGTGATGTCCGGCGTACGCCTGTCGCGTGCGCTGCTGCCAGCGATGGTCGATGCCGGCTGGGGCCGCGTACTGTTCATCTCTTCCGAGTCGGCGCGCAACATCCCGGCCGACATGATCCACTACGGGGTCAGCAAGACCGCGCAGCTGTCGCTGTCGCGCGGCCTGGCCAAGCGCGTGGCCGGCAGCGGCGTCACCGTCAACGCGGTGCTGCCCGGCCCGACCCTCTCCGATGGCTTCGCAGCGATGTTCGAGGATGAACGCCAGCGCAGCGGCAAGCCACTGGAGCAGATCGGCCGCGAGTTCGTGATGGCGCACCGGCCGTCCTCGCTGATCCAGCGCACCGCCACGGTCGAGGAAGTGGCCAATATGGTGGTGTACCTGGCCTCGCCACAGGCCTCGGCGACCTCCGGTGCAGCGCTGCGCGTGGATGGTGGCGTGGTCGACGATATCGTCTGAAATTGATGGAGGTGTGCGGACCAACGGTCCGCA
>DQIG01000403.1:1404-19946 GCA_003525885.1 Stenotrophomonas sp. | reverse complement strand
ATCGCTTGGTCGAGCATATCCCCCACCAGGTCGAACACCGGCCGGCGCTTCATCTGGTAGGCCACGATCTCACCGTTGTAGAGGTCCATGATCGGCGAAAGATAGAGTCTCATGCCCTGCACCTTGAACTCGGTTACGTCGGTCACCCACTTCTGGTTGGGCATTTCGGCCTCAAATTGGCGGTCCAGGTCGTTGGAGACCACGACATTGGCTGCGCCCTTGAACGCGCGGTAGCGCTTGATGCGTACCCGCGACCGCAGGCCCAGCTCGGTCATCAGCCGCTGCACCCGCTTGTGGTTGATGGTTTCGCCCTGATTGGCCAGTTCCAGTGTTATGCGCCGGTAGCCGTAGCGCCCTAGGTTTTCAGCGTAAATCGCGCGGATGCGCTCACGCAGCTCCTCCTCGCTCCCACCTGGACGGGCCAAGGCATTGATCTGGTAATAGAACGTGCTGCGTGACAGCTCAGCCGCCTCCAGCAATAGTGGCAGTGCGTAGGTCTGCCTCAATCCTTGGACGGCTTGCGCTTTGCGAGCTGCGCTGCCTGCTCTTCCCGGATCAAGGCATCGAGTTTTTTTAGGTAAGCCGTCTCCGCACGCAGATAGGCCACTTCCTTGAGGAGTTCATCACGGCTCATGTCCTCGGCAGGCTTGGACGAGCGGGTCTTTTTCATCGGCTTTTGGGGCGGTAATGGTGGCGGCGCCAACGCTTGAGCGCCGCCCTCAGCATACAGCCGCCGCCACTGCCCCACCGCGCCGGCATCGCCAATCTGGAAGTAGGTGGTGGCCTCACGCGCCGACATGCCGTCCTGGCTCATCTTCTCCAGGACAGCCAGCTTGAAGGGGAGATCGTAGGATCGGGGCTTGCGGTGAAACCCTTGCCGTCCATGCAGCCGGTAGGTCGCTGCCCACCGCCTGACCGTGGAGAACTCCAAACCATGGCGGCGAGCAACCGCCTTGACCGATGTGGAGGTCTTGCAGGCCTCTTTGGCGACCTGCAATTTGAAACAAGCCTCATATCTATTCATGTAACCCTCGGAGTCGGATCAGGTGTCCAACTCCTGGGGGTCACTTCAGGGACGGGTTTACGGCGTCTCCCGCCACCGGACCCACCCCGCCATCCCACAGGAAACCAGCTTCTGCTGTTGCCGTTGCCGTTGCTTGAAGCCTCTGCGGGTGCCGGGCGCAGCGCGGCCGAACACCCCCAACAGGCAGGCGGCGCCCGGAACAGGTACCCTATGCCGCCATCAGATAGCCAATGTGACATGACCGACGCCATCGTCGCTCCGCAGTGGGCCTCCCGCCTGCGCGACATCGCCGACTTCCCCAAGCCCGGCATCCTGTTCAAGGACATCATGCCGCTGCTCGCCCACGGCGAGGACTTCCGCGGCGCGATTACCGCGATGGCCGACCGCTGGCGCGACCAGAAGCTGGACGCGGTGGTTGGCATCGAATCGCGTGGCTTCATCCTCGGCGCCGCGATGGCGCTGGAGCTGGGCGTGGGCTTCGTACCGGTGCGCAAACCGGGCAAGCTGCCGGGCCAGGTGCTGCGTGAGGAATACACGCTGGAATACCGCAGCGACTGCATCGAGGTGCACGCCGATGCGCTGCCGGCCGGTGCCCGCGTAGCAATCATCGATGACGTGCTGGCCACCGGCGGCACGCTGGTCGCTGCGCTGTCGCTGGTGCGCCGCCTGGGCGTTGAGGTGGTCGGTGCGGGTGTACTGGTCGAACTGGACGGCCTCGGTGGTCGCGCCCGCTGGGAATCGGACCTGCCGCTGCACACCGAACTGGTGTTCTGAGCGTGTCGCCGGGCGTGGCCCGGCGCTACACACGGCATGCGGGTAGCGCCGGGCCACGCCCGGCGACCACCCTGTTCTTTACATCATCCGCACGCGGAATCGACGGCCCTTGATCTTGCCGGCTTCCAGTTTCGCCACGGCCTTGTTGGCCTGCTCACGCGCGATCGCCACGTAGGAGCGGGTCGGGAAGATTGCGATCTTGCCGATGAACTTGGCTGACAGGCCGGCATCGCCGGTCAGTGCGCCAAGGATGTCGCCTGCGCGCAGCTTGTCGGTCTTGCCGCCGTCGATCCGCAGGGTGCGCATCGCGGCCTGCGGCAATTCGGCCGGGCGCGAGGTCGCCAGCGGCGTCTTCTGCCAGTCCAGCGGTTCGCCGCGCTGTGCTTCGATGGCTTCGGCGCGGGTCTTCTCGCGGCCGGCCACCAGGCTGATCGCCAGGCCACTGGCACCGGCACGGCCGGTACGACCGACGCGATGCTGGTAGCTCTCCACGTCGGTCGGCAGCTCGTAATTGATGACCGCCGCCAGCTCTTCAACATCGAGGCCGCGTGCGGCCACGTCGCTGGCGACCAGCACGTTGCAGCTGCGGTTGGCGAGCAACAGCAGCACTTCCTCGCGGTCGCGCTGCTCCATGTCGCCGTGCAGGGCGAGTGCGGAGAAGCCGAACTGCTGCAGCGAGTTGGCCACTTCGTCCACGTCCTTGCGGGTGTTGCAGAACACCACTGCCGATTCCGGCGTGTACTTCAGCAGCAGGCCGGCCAGCGCCTTCTGGCGATGTGCAGGTTCCACTTCGCAGAACACGTGTCGGATGGCCGGTGCCTGGTCCGCGCCTTCCACGGTCACTTCCACGGCGTCGCGCAGCAGGTCACGCGCCATGGCGCGGATGCTGTCGGGGAAGGTGGCAGAGAACAGCAGGCTCTGGCGATCTCTGTGGGTGCGGCCGGCGATCTCGCGGATCGGTTCCTCGAAGCCCATGTCGAGCATCCGGTCGGCCTCGTCCAGCACAAGCGTGCGTACCGCGCCAAGATTCAGCGCGCGCTTGCGTGCCAGTTCCTGCACGCGGCCGGGCGTACCGACCACCACGTGCGGGTCGTGGCCTTCCAGCGAAGCCAGCTGCGGGCCCAGCGGCACGCCACCCACCAGCAGCAACAGCTTCAGGTTGGGAATGCCGGTCGCCAGCTTGCGGATCTGCTTGCCGACCTGGTCGGCCAGTTCGCGGGTCGGGCACAGCACCAGGGCCTGCACGCGGATCAGGCTGGGGTCGATGGCCTGCAGCAGGCCCAGGCCGAAGGCGGCGGTCTTGCCGCTGCCGGTCGGCGCCTGTGCGATCACATCGCGGCCATCGAGGATGGCCGGCAGGCTCTGCGCCTGCACGGGGGTGAGGGTGGTGTAGCCGAGGGCGTCCAGGCCGGGCTGCAGGGCCGGGCTCAGCGGCAGGGTCGAGAAGTCAGTCATGGCGCATTGTACCTATCTGCGCGGCAGCGCCCGTCCTGGGCCACCATCCACGCATGGCGTGGATCTACGGGTGGGTGCCGACCGCCCCCTTTGGTGGGTGCCGACCGTTGGTCGGCACTGCCCTCAGCCCATCACCGCCAACACGCCCTGATGAATCGCCAGGCCACCGAACAGCAGCCAGGCGAACAGGATCAGTGCGAGAAGCAGCGGCTTCAGGCCCGCCTGGCGCAGCGCCGAGACGTGGGTGGTCAGGCCCAGCGCAGCCATCGCCATCGCCAGCAGCACGGTATCCAGCTGCACCAGCCCCGCCTGCAGGCCGGCCGGCAGCAGATGCAGCGAGTTGAACCCGGCCACCGCCACGAAACCGAACGCGAACCAGGGCACCACGATGCGCGCCTTGCTGCCGTCGGCGCTGGCCTTGCCGCCCCGCGCCAGCCACAGCGACAGCGTGATCAGGAACGGCGCCAGCAGCATCACTCGCACCATCTTGGTGATCACGGCGGTATCGGCGGCGGCTTCGTTCACCGCACGGCCGGCAGCCACCACCTGCGCCACTTCGTGCACCGTCGCACCGGTGAACAGGCCGTACTGCCGCGCGTCCATCGCCAGCCAGCCATGCGACTGCACCAGCGCATACAGCACCGGGTACAGGAACATCGCCAGCGTGCCGAACACCACCACCGTAGAGACCGCCACCGTGACCTGCGCCGCACGGCCGCGCACCACCGGCTCGGCCGCCATCACCGCCGCCGCGCCGCAGATTGCGCTGCCGGCACCGATCAGCATTGCCGCCTCGCGTTCCATCTTGAACACGCGTACGCCCAGCCAGCAGGCCAGGCCGAAGGTGCTGGCAACCACCAGCACGTCCATCAGCACGCCGCTGACACCGACGTGGCCGATGTCCTGGAAGGTGAGGCGCAGGCCGTACAGCACGATGCCGGCGCGCAGCAGCCAGTGCTTGGAGAAACCAACACCGGCCGCGCTGCTCGGTGCCAGCCGCGGATAGAAGGTGTTGCCGACCACGATGCCGGCCACGATGGCCACGGTCAGTGCGCTCAGGCCATGCGCCTGCAGCCAGGGCAGGTCGGCCAGGTACAGCGACGCCGCCGCGATCAGGCCCACCAGCAGAAGGCCGGGCAGACGCGGCTGCCAGCGTTGGCGCAGGGCGGGCAGGGACCAGGGGGAGAGGGCGGGGGCGTTCATGGCAGGGGCAGGGCTGGAGTGATGGGGCAAGCGTGCGCCTCAGACGATGACCTGTAAAACGAATAATATTGGTGAAACCTACCCACCTAGAAGGTAAGTGCCATGCGCCTGACCTTGCGCCAGCTGCAGGTCTTCGTCGCCATCGCCGATCACGGCAGCACTACCGCTGCGGGCCAGGCCATCGCGCTTTCGCAGTCGGCCAGCAGCGCCGCCCTGCAGGAGCTGGAGGCACACTTCGGGACCCCGCTGTTCGACCGCATCGGCCGCCGCCTGGCGCTGAACGGGCACGGCCGCGCGCTGCTGGAGCCTGCCCGCACGCTGCTGGTCAACGCCGCCGACCTGGAGCGCCAGCTGGCCGCGGGAGGCGACCCGGCGCAGGGTGCACCGCTGCGGCTGGTGCTGGCGGCCAGTACCACCATCGGCAACTACCTGCTGCCACCGCGCATCGCCGATCTGCTGCGCCAGGCGCCGCAGGCCGAGGTTGATCTGCGCATCGACAACAGTGCCGGCGTTGTCGCCGCCGTGCAGCGCCTGGACGTCGACGCCGGCCTGATCGAAGGCCCCTGCCACGAACGCGGCCTGCAGGTCACGGCCTGGCAGCAGGATCCGCTGGTGATCGTCGCTGCCGCCGATGCCCCCGCGCGCTGGTCGCTGGACGAACTGCGCCGTGCACGCTGGCTGCTGCGCGAGCCCGGCTCCGGCACCCGTGAAGCCGTGGAGCAGGCGCTGCTTCCGCACCTGCGTGGCTTCGCCCAGACCCTGCAGTTGGGCAATACCGAAGCGATCAAGCAGGCCGCGATCGCCGGCCTCGGCCTGGCCTGCCTGTCGCGCCACGCGCTGGAAGAGCCGCTGGCCCTGGGCCGCTTGCGCGTGCTCGAAACCCCGCTACCGCCCCTGCAGCGCACCCTCTGGCTGGTACGCCACCCGGGCAAGCAATGGCTGCCGGGATTGCAGGCGCTGCTGGGGGATGTAAACCTGCCCCCTCGTGTTGGCGACCAGAAATGACCATGCGTGCGATAGAGAGACTTAGCCGCGACCTGGGCTTGCCGCCCGCTGAAAGCCATACCCAGGACTGGGCGTATGAACTGCCCGACCAGTACCGGACCCGCGAGTGGCTGGACCGGTACATGGCGGCATATCACGCTTGCGGCTATCCGCCGGATGTCAGGCAGGAGCTCATGACCCTCGCCTTGGACGTAAGCAATGATCTGCTCTGCTCGGGCGCGAAGCCTGATGATCGCAGCATCGCCGCCGTACTCTCCGCGCTTCTTGAGGATCGTCAGGAGCATGGTGTCCTGATCGAGTACTGGTCGCTGGAGGGGGGACGCTGGGAGGATTGCTTTGCTGTGACCCCTGAGGTCAGAAAGATCAAGGCTGCACACTGATTCCCGGCAGCCGTACAGGCGGGTAGGCCGACTGTGGTCGGTTCGCTCCACTGGCAAGCACTGGCTGCCGAGGTTGCAGGTGTTGCTGGGAGAAGTCCGGTAATCCATCAGATTCCCAGTCGATTCCATCCATCGACAGTCTCTGCAGCGTTCATCCACGCGCGGCGTGGATCTACCGTGTCGACCAAGGTCGACACCCACCAGAGCAGAATGCCGTTCCGACAGATCGCGGGAAACTGTCGGAGGTGGGTCGGTGTGGGGCTGCAGGACCGTTGGCGCCATGGATGGCGCCATCGAGCCCCCATGGATGGGTTCAATGCGTGTCCTGCAGCCCCACACCGACCCGCCTGCCACCATAAGCCGCTTTGGCTGTTTCTTCGGCCGTTGCCTCTGCGGGTGCCGGGTGCAACCCGGCCGACGCCCCCAACCCGTACAATAGCCGGATGCCTCTGATTACTCTGCAGAACGTCGACTTCAGCGTCGGCGGCCCGTTGTTGCTGGAAAAGGCCGAACTGTCGATCGAGCCGGGCGAACGCATCGCCCTGATCGGTCGCAACGGCGCCGGCAAATCCACCCTGCTCAAGCTGCTGTCCGGCGACCACAAGCCCGATGACGGAGAAGTCCGCGTGCAGCAGGGCGTGCGCGTCACCCGCCTGGAGCAGGAAGTACCGCACGGCGCAGCCGGCTCGGTGTTTGATGTCGTTGCCGACGGCCTTGGCGAGCTGGGCCAGTGGCTGGCCGAATTCCACCACCTCAGCCATGCCGAGGTGTTCGATGGCGAAGCCCTCGGCAACGTGCAGGCCAAGATCGATGCCGCCAACGGCTGGGGCCTGGACCAGCGCGTCAGCGAAACCCTGACCAAGCTCGATCTGGACGGCGAGGCCGAGTTCGGCCGCCTGTCCGGCGGCATGAAGCGCCGCGTGCTGCTCGCGCGCGCTCTGGTGTCCAGCCCGGACGTACTGCTGCTGGACGAACCGACCAACCACCTGGACATCGAAGCCATCGACTGGCTCGAAGCGTTCCTGAAGGGCTGGAGCGGCAGTGTGGTGTTCGTCACCCACGATCGTCGCTTCCTTCGTGCATTGGCCACCCGCATCGTCGAGATCGACCGCGGCCAGGTCACCAGCTGGCCGGGCGACTGGGCCAACTACGAGCGCCGCCGCGAGGAACGCCTCAACGCGCAGGCGCAGGAGAATGCCCGCTTCGACAAGCTGCTGGCGCAGGAAGAAGTCTGGATCCGGCAGGGTATCAAGGCCCGTCGTACCCGTGACGAAGGCCGCGTGCGCCGCCTGAAGGCGATGCGCACCGAACGCTCGCAGCGCCGTGACCTCAGCGGCAACGTCAAGATGGAAGCTGCCCAGGGCGTCAGCTCCGGCAAGAAGGTGATCGACGTCAAGGACATTTCGTTCGCATTCGGCGAGCGCACCATGGTTCGCGATTTCACCACCACCATCCTGCGTGGCGACCGTATCGGCCTGATCGGCCCCAACGGCAGCGGCAAGACCACGCTGCTGAAGCTGCTGCTGGGCGAACTGCAGCCGGCCAAGGGCGAAGTCAACGCCGGTACCAACCTGCAGATCGCGTACTTCGACCAGTACCGCGCGGTGCTGCGCGAAGACTGGAGCGCGATCGAGAACGTGGCCGAAGGCCGCGATTTCCTCGAGTTCAACGGCAAGCGCAAGCACGTGCATGCCTACCTGCAGGATTTCATGTTCACCCCGGAACGCGCGCGTGCGCCGATCACCCGCCTGTCCGGTGGCGAGCGCAACCGCCTGCTGCTGGCCAAGCTGTTCGCACAGCCGTCCAACCTGCTGGTGATGGACGAACCGACCAACGACCTCGACGTGGAAACCCTGGAGCTGCTGGAAGAGCTGCTGGGCGAATACACCGGCACGCTGCTGCTGGTCAGCCACGACCGTGACTTCATCGACAACGTGGTGACCTCCACGCTGGTGATGGAGGGCGATGGCGTGATTGGTGAGTACGTCGGTGGCTACAGCGACTGGCAGCGTTATGCGGCCAGCATCGCAGCGCCTGCCGCGGCCCCTGCGGCCAAGCCGGCGGTCGCCGCACCGGCCACCCCGACTGCCGCAGCTCCGGCCGCACCCAAGCGCAAGCTGGCCTACAAGGAAGCGCGCGAACTGGAGCAGCTGCCGAAGACCATCGAGAAGCTGGAAGGCGACGTCGAAGGGCTGACCTCGGCGATGAACGACCCGTCGTTCTACACCCGCAGCAGTGCCGAAGTGACGGCGCATACGCAGCAGCTGGCCAAGGTGCAGGCCGAGCTGGATGCTGCTTACGCGCGCTGGGAAGAGCTGGAAGGCTGAGTTTGCCGGGTTCGTGCGGACCAACGGTCCGCACCTACCGAAGCCAATGCCCGGTAGATCCACGCCATGCGTGGATGGCGGCATCAGTGCGGACCAAGGTCCGCACCCACCAAAGCGGAATCCGCACCCTCCAGAGCAGCGGAATCGGTAGATCCACGCCATGCGTGGATGGATGAACCGAACCGGACGCCGCGATCAGCACGGCAGGAAGCGCGTGCGTACGCTAGAATATGTGTTGGCGGAGCCGGTCAGACAGTCGCGTCATCCCTTCGGGGGTGCCGAGGAAAGTCCGGGCTCCATAGGGCAAGGTGCCAGGTAACGCCTGGGCGGCGCAAGCCGACGGAAAGTGCAACAGAAAGATACCGCCTACGTCTTCTTCGGAAGGCCGGTAAGGGTGAAATGGTGCGGTAAGAGCGCACCGCGAGTCTGGCAACAGACCGGCACGGCAAACCCCACCTGGAGCAAGACCAAATAGGGATCCTTTGGCGCGGCCCGCGTTGGATCCGGGTAGGTTGCTTGAGCGTTGCGGTGACGTAACGCCTAGAGGAATGACTGTCCACGACAGAACCCGGCTTATCGGCCGGCTCCGCCTCCTTCTTCTATATGCGTGCTTCCATCTATATGCGTGTTCCGCGCATCGGTGATGCCGGCCAGCGGCCGGCACTACCTCGACGTGGCGCGGTCCTCAGCCCGGCGTGCGGTACTGCCCGGCGGAGATGAACTGCGCGAAGCGCTCGCACCACACCACCACCGTGGTGTAGTCATTCACGTCCACGTTCGCGGGCACCTCCACCAGGAAACGGTTGAAGGTCTTCACCTCGCCGATGCGCTGGGCCTGTGCCTTGATCTTCAGGAAGTCGGCCTTGTTGTCGACGAAATCGCGGACCAGGTAGACCTTGTAATCCGGGCCCGGGCCCATCTTGCCGTCGAAGGCGACCTGGGTGGCGCTGACGCTGACCTTGCCTTCGGCCCAGTGCACCGCGTCGCTGCCTTTGAGGTCGCGGCGGAAGGTGGTGCGGTAGGTGGCGTCGTTCATGGCGGCCTGCACCTGCGCGACCGGCGGGTCGTCGGGGGCGATCAGGATCGGCAGGAGGTAGACGCCCAGGCCGAAGCCCAGGCCGAGGGTGAGCAGGTGGGTGGCGAGCAGAATGAGGATGCGGCGCATGGGGCCTCCTTGGGGTTGCGGTCGATTACGCGGCGCGGTGCCGGGCGCGACCACCCTGGGAGGTCAGGGGCGACATTTATAGACACAGTGCCGATTGCGAAAAGGGCACAGTCGGGTGGCGGCGATGCTGAAACCCCTGGGGTGCGGACGGATCACGGTCGAGGCTGGAAGCTGAATGACGTTTCAGGCCCGTTGCGATGACGGCTGTCGTCACGTCGATGACGACACGCGTGCGGGGTAGTGCCGGCCGCTGGCCGGCAACCTCTGGATCTTCGGATGCGCCATGAAGTTGCCGGCCAGCGGCCGGCACTACCCGGTCAGAAAATGACGTGGCTCTGTCCGCTGGAGGCGCCCTGCGGGCCGAAGCGGCGTTCGTGGATCTCGCCGTGGCCGTCGGCGTCGATCAGCAGCACGGTGCTGGCGCGAGTGCCGTAGTCGTCGCCGCGGATGAAGGCGGGGCTCAGCCAGCGCTCGCGTTCCAGACCGATGCCGGTATCGGGCAGGTCGCTGTCGACGGGGCGCTGCTCGTCGGCCAGGGCCTCCCAGAGCGGGGTCAGATCCCTTTCCCCTTGGGAAAGGGATCTGACCCCGTCTTCCTTCAGCCAGGCGGAAAGCGCAGCCATCAGCCGCCGGGTCTTCGGCCAGGGTGCGTCCAGTGCGCCGTTGGACATGCCATGTACGCCTGGGCCCAGGCTCTGCCGTTCGGCGGGGTGGTTGCCCAGGTACTCCAGGCTGTCGCCATCGGCCAGCAGGAGGTTGAATGGGGCGTAGGCGCCAGCCACCGTCGCCAATCGGTCGATATGCACAGCGGCCGGATCGCGGCCACGCAGGAAGTCGGCCACCAACGCGCCCCGCGACGGGCCAGTCTGGGCCGCCAGCGGGTCGCGGACGTTGGTGACCACCGCCATCCGGCCCGAAGCGCCAACCCCGGCCCAGCCACCGCCGGAGCGCAGGTCGCGCCCCCCGATGACGGACGTCTCATCCTGCCAGGGGGCCAGCGCCGCCGTCGGGCGGGCGTGGAACTCATCACGGTTGCCGATCATCACCAGCCGCCAGCGCGGGTGGTGCATCCAGCCAAGAGCGAGCAGGCACATGGCCTCATTGTGCACGGTTTGCGCAGTCCGGCGCCGTTTCCGGCCCGTTCCGGATGAATGCGCGGGCGATGTTTCACGCGCTCTCCACGCCCCTGAACTTCTGTTCAATCTCAAAAATTGAGACGGATCAGCAACTTGTGGATAAGCCTTGAACAATTCTCTAAAGGTTGTTGCAAGCCATTGATGCGGCTGGCGATTTCCCTGCTGAAAAGTTGTTGACAACCCTCGGCCCGCTGCTAAGGTGGGCATCAGAGGGAAATCCGGGTGTTTTGTGGGTTTTCGTGGTTCAATGTTTCACCGGGCGAAGGACAAGGTGCAGGCGTCGTGTTCCAGGGCGAGACGGCCATCACAGTTGACGACAAAGGGCGCATGGCGGTTCCCACCGCTTACCGCGACCTCGTCGCGCGCGCCAGCAACAACCGTCTCGTGCTGACCTACAACCCGTTCGAAGCCGGCTGCCTGTGGCTGTACGCAGAGTCGGAATGGGAGCGGGTCCGCGACGATGTGATGTCCAAGCCCAACACCCAGCGCGTCGTGCGCCTGTTGCAGCAGAAGCTGGTCGGCTCGGCCGCCCATCTGGAACTGGACGGCAACGGTCGCATCAGCATCCCCGCCAGCCACCGCGGTGCGGTGGGCATTGAGAAGAAGGCGGTATTGCTCGGTATGGGCGACAAGTTCGAATTGTGGAGCGAGCAGGCGCATCGGGCCCTGATCCAGCAGACGTTGTCTGACGAGGATCTGGGTGATGGGTTGCTCGACCTGAAGTTGTGAGCCGGGGTGCCCGGATGCGCCCAGAAGCGCAGACCGGTCACCTTCCGGTGTCGCAGTCGCCGGCGGTGCACCTGCCGGTCCTGTACACCCAGGTCCTTGAAGGCCTGAGGGTGATCGAAAACGGACGTTATCTGGATGGCACGTTCGGTCGTGGCGGTCATGCACGTGGCGTGCTCACCCAGCTCGGTCCCGAGGGGCGCCTGCTGGTCATGGACAAGGATCCGGAAGCCATCGCCGTTGCCGAGCGCGATTTCGCGCCGGACCCGCGCGTGTCCATCTTCCGTGGCAGCTTCGCCCAGCTGCTGCAGTGGGATGCGACGGCTGAAGGCCTGGATGGCGTGCTGTTCGACCTCGGCGTGTCGTCACCGCAGCTGGACGTCGCCGAACGTGGCTTCAGCTTCGGCAAGGACGGCCCGCTGGACATGCGCATGGATCCGGACAGCGGTGAAAGCGCCGCGCAGTGGATCAACCGCGTCGAAGACCGCGAGATCGCCGACGTGCTGTGGACCTACGGCGAAGAGCGCCAGAGCCGGCGCATCGCCCGCGCCATCGTGGCGCGCCGCGAGAAGCAGCCGTTCACCCGTACCGCCGAACTGGCCGAGCTGATCGCCTCGGTGATGCCGCGCGGCAAGGACAAAATCCACCCGGCTACGCGCAGCTTCCAGGCCATCCGCATCCACATCAACCGCGAGCTGGCTGATCTGGAGGCCGGTCTCGATGCGGCGGTGGAACGGCTCAAGCCCGGTGGCCGGCTGGCGGTGATCAGCTTCCACTCGCTGGAAGACCGTATCGTCAAGCAGTACATGAACCGCCTGGCCAAGGCGCCGCCGGCCAACCGCCGCCTGCCCGAGGCGGCCGCGTTCGTGCCGACGCTGGACCTGATCGGCGGTGCCATCAAGGCCACTGACGAAGAGCTGGCCGCCAACCCGCGCGCCCGCAGCGCCGTGCTGCGCGTGGCACAGAAGCGGGAGGCCGGCGCATGAGCCGGCTTCTGCTGATCATCCTGCTGGCCTGCACCGTGGCCTCGGCGATCGGCGTCGTGTTCGTGCGTCACCGTCATCGGCAGACGTTCATCGAGCTGTCGCGCGCCGAACGCACGCGCGATGACATCAACCTTGAGTTCGGCCGCCTGCAGCTGGAGCAGGCGACCCTGGCCGAGGCCAACCGCGTCGATCGCATCGCCCGCGAGAAGCTCGGCATGAAGTTCCCCGAAGCCGGGGACATCGTGGTGGTGCGGCCATGAGCAAGACCGGCCGCAACCGCCCGCGCAACGCCTTCAACCTGCGCCAGCGCCTGCGCTGGGTCGCGCTGGCACTCGGCCTGTGCTCGGTATCGCTGGTCGGTCGCGCGGCGTACGTGCAGATCATCAACAGCGATTTCTACCAGCGCCAGGGCGAGGCCCGTTACCTGCGCGAGCTGCCGATCAAGACCTCGCGCGGCATGATCACCGACCGCAACGGCGAGCCGCTGGCGGTGTCCACGCCGGTGGCCTCGATCTGGGTCAACCCGCAGGACCTGCTGCGTTCGCCCGAGCGCATTCCCGAACTGGCCCAGGCGGTCGGCATGTCGGTGGACGAGCTGAGCAGCCGCCTGTCGCAGAAGTCGGACAAGGAGTTCATGTACCTGCGTCGCCGGATCAATCCGGACGAGGCAGAGAAGGTGGTCGCGCTGAAGATTCCGGGCGTGGCCGCGCAGCGCGAGTTCCGCCGCTTCTACCCGCAGGGTGAGGCGATGGCGCACGTGCTGGGCTTCACCAACATCGACGACCGCGGCCAGGAAGGCCTGGAACTGGCGTTCGACGAATGGCTGCGCGGCAAGGCCGGTGCCAAGCGGGTGATCCGCAACCGCAAGGGTGAGACGGTAGAGAGCGACCTGCTGCGCGCCGCTGAGCCGGGCAAGGACCTGACCCTCAGCATCGACCGCCGCATCCAGTACCTGGCCTTCAAGGAACTGCGCAACGCGCTGGTGGCCAACAAGGCGGCCGGCGGTTCGATGGTGATCATGGATGTGACCACCGGCGAGATCCTGGCCATGGTCAACCTGCCGACCTACAACCCGAATTCGCTGACCGGCGCGATCCCCGATACGCGCCGCAACCGCGCGGTGACCGATCTGGTCGAGCCGGGTTCGACGATGAAGCCGCTGACCATCGCCACCGCGCTGCAGGCCGGTGCGGTGACCAAGGACACCATCATCGATACCAACCCGGGTTACATGACCCTGGGCCGCTTCACCATCCGCGACGTGCCGCGCAACAACGGCGTGCTGAACGTGACCGGCGTGATCACCCGCAGTTCGAACGTGGGTGCAGCCAAGGTCGCGGCGAAGATGCCCGACCAGACCTTCTATGACGGCGTGCGCCGCTTCGGCTATGGCTCGGCGCCGCACAGCGGTTTCCCGGGTGAATCGGCCGGTGTGGTGATGCGTCCGGCACGCTGGTCGGGTACCACCAAGACCACGATGTCCTATGGCTATGGCCTGTCGGTCACGCCGCTGCAGATTGCCACCGCGTACTCGGCGTTGGCCAACGGCGGTCGCCTGATCGCGCCGACCTTCGTCAAGGGCCAGCGCAACGAAGGCCAGCAGATCATCGACGAGAACGTCGCCAGGCAGGTGGTGGCGATGATGGAAACGGTGGTCACCCAGGGCGGCGCCAAACAGGCGGCGGTGCTGGGTTACCGCGTGGCCGGCAAGACCGGTACCGCGCGCAAGGCCGGCCCGGGTGGTTACGAACGCGGCCATTACAACGCGCTGTTCGCCGGCGTGGTGCCGGCCACCAACCCGCGTTTCGCCACCGTCATCGTCATCAACGATCCGCAGGCCGGCAAGTTCTACGGCGGCCTGGTCTCGGCGCCGGTCTACCACAACGTGATGGAAGGCACCCTGCGCCTGATGGACGTGCCGCTGGATGACCTGCAGTCGTGGCTGGCCGCGCAGCAGTCGGGCAAGGTCGGCCACTCGGCCTCGATCCTGCCCGCGCCGCCGGCCGAAGCTGCACTGCCGGTCGATGCCGCTGCTGAATTCGATGCTGCGCTGCCGAGCGCGCAAGCCCAGACGCCGCCCGCTACGGGAGGCACGCAATGAGTCCTTCGATGTTGCTTTCGCAGTTGCTTCCGGACGTTGCCCTTGCAGGGCACGATCCCGTTCTGACCGGCCTGGTGCTGGACAGCCGTGCCGTGCGCCCCGGCAATGCCTTCGTTGCCATCGCCGGTTTCGGTGCGCATGGGCTGGGCTTTGTCGAGCAGGCCCGCGCGGCCGGTGCCAGCGCCATCCTGTTCGAACCGCCGGCGCCCACCGAACTGCCGGCACCGGGCGATGCCATCGCCGTGCCGGGCCTGCGCGCGCGCATGGGTGCGATGGCCGACCAGTTCCATGGCGCGCCGTCGCGGGCGATGGCGATGGTGGGCGTGACCGGCACCAACGGCAAGACCTCCACCGTGCAGCTGCTGGCCCAGGCCTGGCACCTGCTCGGAACGCCCAGTGGCAGTATCGGCACGTTGGGCGCCGGACTTTATGGTTCGGTCGAACCGACCGGCTTCACCACGCCGCTGGTGCTGCAGATGCATGCGCTGCTGGCGCAGCTGCGCGACGCCGGTGCGCGCGCGGTGGCGATGGAAGTCAGCTCGCATGCGCTGGACCAGGGCCGCGTCGACGCCGTGCATTACGACGTGGCGGTGTTCACCAACCTCACCCGCGACCATCTGGATTACCACGGCGACATGGCCAGCTACGGCGCGGCCAAGGCGCGGCTGTTCCATCGCCCGGGCCTGAAGGCGGCGGTGGTCAACCTGGACGATGCCTTCGGTCGCCAGCTGTTCGCAGGCCTGCCGGCCGGCGTGCAGCCGATCGGCCTGAGCTCGCGCGGTGCCACCGACGCCAGCGTGCGCGCCGAAGCGCTGCAGCTGGACGGCCGTGGCATTGCCTTCGAACTGGTCATCGATGGCCAGCGCGCGGTAGTGCAGTCGCCGCTGCTGGGCCGCTTCAACGTGGACAACCTGCTGGCCGTGGCCGGTACCCTGCACGCGCAGGGCCACCCGCTGCCGCGTATCGCCGAGGTGCTGTCGGCGCTGCAGCCGATCCGTGGCCGCATGAACCGCCTCGGTGGTGAAGATGGCCTGCCGACCGTGGTGGTCGATTACGCACATACCCCGGACGCGCTGGAACAGGCGCTGGACAGCCTGCACGGCCATCTGCACGGCGCGCTGTTCTGCGTGTTCGGTTGCGGTGGCGAGCGCGATACCGGCAAGCGTCCGCAGATGGCGGCGATTGCCGAGCGCTTGGCCAACCAGGTCATCGTTACCGACGACAACCCGCGTGGCGAAGATGGCGACGTGATCGTGGCCGACATCCTGGCCGGCTTCCAGAACGCGGATGCCGTGACCGTGCAGCGCAGCCGCGCGCGCGCGATCGGCCTGGCGGTGAAGCGCGCCGGTGCCGGCGACATCATCCTGATCGCCGGCAAGGGCCACGAGCCGTACCAGGAGGTCAATGGCGTGCGCCATGACTTCGACGACACCGAAGTGGCGGCGGCTGCACTGGCTGCCAAGGCCGGTGTGTTGGCGGCCCAGGCCGGGGAGGGCGCGGCATGAAGCGCACCCTGCTTTCGCTGATCGCGCACTGGGCCGGCGGCGAGATCCACGGCGACGACGTGGCCATCGATGCGGTCAGCAACGACACCCGCAACCTCGGCCCGGGCAGCCTCTATGTGGCGCTGCGCGGCGAGCGTTTTGACGGCCATGACTTTGCCGCCGACGCGCAGGCGCGTGGTGCCAGCGCGCTGCTGGTCGAGCGCCTGCTGCCGATCGAGCTGCCGCAGGTGCTGGTGGCTGACAGCGAACTGGCGCTGGCGAAGATCGCCACTGGCATGCAGCGTGACCGTGGCACCGAGGTGTTCGCGATCACCGGCAGCAATGGCAAGACCAGCGTGAAGAGCCTGCTGCTGTCGATCCTGCAGCAGGTGGCCCAGCACGCGCACAAGGTGGTCTACGCCAACCCGGGCAACCGCAACAACGAGATCGGCCTGCCGCTGGCGGTGATCGACGCACCGGAAGATGCCGACTACGCCGTCTACGAGATGGGCGCTGGCAAGCCGGGCGATATCGCCTACCTGACCGACATCGCCCGCCCGCGCTATGCGCTGGTCAACAACATCGCCCCGGCGCACCTGGAGCGCATGGGCAGCCTGCTCGGCGTGGCGGTGACCAAGGGCGCGATCTATGCCGCGCTGCCGGCCGATGGCGTGGCGGTGATCAACGCCGACGACGCCTACGGCCGTTGGTTCGAACAGCATTTCATCAGCACTCCGGCGCGCTGCCGTGTGCTGCGCTATGGCCTGGAGCACACCGCCGAGGTCACCGCGCGTGATATCCGCGCCGGCGCGCAGGGCAGCCAGTTCACCCTGGTCTCGCCCGCCGGCGAGGCCCGCGTGGTGCTGGGCCTGCCGGGTCGCCACAACGTCAGCAATGCGCTGGCCGCTGCCAGCCTGGCGCTGGCCGCCGGCGTCGATCTGGCACTGATTGCGGCCGGCCTGGCCGAAGCGCAGCCGGTGCCGGGCCGCCAGATTGCCCATCAGCTGCGCAACGGCGCGGTGCTGGTGGACGACAGCTACAACGCCAACCCCGGTTCGCTGGCCGCTGCCATCGATGCCCTGGCCGCCGCTCCGGAAGAGGGCTGGCTGGTGCTGGGCGACATGCGCGAGCTGGGTCCGGATGCCGAGGCGCTGCATGCGCAGGCCGGCATCCGTGCACGCGCCGCCGGCCTGAAGCGGCTGTATGCACTGGGTCCGCTCAGTGCCGCCGCTGCGGCCGCCTTCGGTGAAGGTGGTCGCCATTTCGCTACCCATGGTGCGCTGTCACAGGCGCTGCAGGATGAGTTGCACGCTGGTGTGCGCTGCCTGGTCAAGGGTTCCCGTGGCAGTGCCATGGACCTGATCGTCAAAGCGCTGCTGGCGCAAGGAGAGGAATCCCCGCATGTTGTATGAACTGGCTCGATGGTTGCAGCAGTTGGAGAGCCTGTTCGGGCTGTTCAACTACCAGACGTTCCGCGCCATCCTTGCCGCGCTGACGGCCCTGTTCCTGTCGCTGTGGCTTGGCCCGGCGATGATCCGCAAGCTTGCCCAGTTCAAGGGCGGCCAGCCGATCCGCAAGGACGGTCCGCAGACCCATTTCTCCAAGGCCGGCACACCGACCATGGGCGGTTCGCTGATCCTGCTCACCATCACCCTGTCGGTGCTGATGTGGGCCGACCTGCGCAACCGCTACGTGTGGCTGGTGCTGGCGGTGATGCTGTGCTTCGGTGCCATCGGCTGGTATGACGACTGGATCAAGATCGTCCGCCGTGACCCGAACGGCCTGAAGTCGCGCTGGAAGTACCTGCTGCAGTCGATCTTCGGCCTGGCCGCGGGCCTGTTCCTGTTCTACACGGCCGATGTGCCGGCAGCGCTGACCTTCTACATCCCGATGTTCAAGTCGATCGCGCTGCCGCTGGCCGGCATCGGCTTCGTGGCCATCGCCTACTTCTGGATCGTCGGCTTCTCCAACGCGGTGAACCTGACCGACGGCCTGGACGGCCTGGCGATCATGCCGACCGTGCTGGTGGCCTGCGCGCTGGGCGTGTTCGCCTATGCCTCGGGCAACGTGGTGTTCGCCAACTACCTGCAGATCCCGCAGATCCCGGGCGCCGGCGAGCTGGTCATCATCTGTGCGGCCATCGCCGGTGCCGGCCTCGGCTTCCTCTGGTTCAACACCTACCCGGCCATGGTCTTCATGGGCGACATCGGTGCGCTGGCGCTGGGTGCGGTGCTGGGCACGATCGCGGTGATCACCCGCCAGGAGCTGGTGCTGGTGATCATGGGCGGCGTGTTCGTCGTCGAAACGCTGTCGGTGATGATCCAGGTCGCCTCGTTCAAGCTGACCGGCAAGCGCGTGTTCCGCATGGCGCCGATCCACCACCATTTCGAACTGAAGGGCTGGCCGGAGCCGCGCGTGATCGTGCGCTTCTGGATCATCTCCGTCGTGCTCGTGCTGATCGGCCTGGCCACGTTGAAGGTGCGCTGAGATGAACGACCTGTCCCGCCAGGCAACACGACTTGAAGCCATCGAAGGCAGCTACGACAAGTGGCTGCTGGGCGCGATCATCGCGCTCACGGGCGTGGGCGTGGTGATGGTGGCGTCCAGCTCGATCGCGCTGATGAGCAGCCCGTTCTACTACCTCAACCGCCACCTGATCTTCCTGGCGGTGGGTATCGTGCTGGCAGTCATCGCCGCCCGCACCGAGTTGAAGTCCATCGAGCAGTACAACCAGATGCTGCTGCTGGGCTGCTTCGTGCTGCTGCTGGCGGTGTTC
>DQIG01000403.1:972-1255 GCA_003525885.1 Stenotrophomonas sp. | reverse complement strand
CGTGCTGCTGCTGGCGGTGTTCACGCCGGGCCTGGGCAGCACGGTCAACGGCGCGCGCCGCTGGATCAACCTGGGCATCTCCAAGTTCCAGACGGTCGAAGCGGTGAAGGTGCTCTACATCGTCTGGCTGTCCAGCTACCTGGTGCGCTTCCGCGACGAGGTCAACGCAACCTGGCCGGCCATGCTCAAGCCGCTCGGCGTAGCCGGTGCGCTGGTCGTACTGCTGCTGCTGCAGCCGGACTTCGGTTCCTCGACCCTGCTGCTGGCGATCACCGCCGGCATG
>DQIG01000403.1:545-821 GCA_003525885.1 Stenotrophomonas sp. | reverse complement strand
GCTGGCGATCACCGCCGGCATGCTGGTGCTGGGCGGGGTGAACATGCCGCGCATGTCGATGCCGGTGATCATCGGCCTGGTCGGCATGAGCGCACTGGCGATCATCGAGCCATACCGCATGCGCCGCATCACCTCCTTCCTGGACCCGTGGGCCGATCAGCAAGGCGACGGCTACCAGCTGTCCAACGCGCTGATGGCAGTGGGCCGTGGCGAGTGGACCGGTGTCGGCCTGGGCAATTCGGTGCAGAAGCTGTACTACCTGCCCGAAGCGCACAC
>DQIG01000403.1:0-387 GCA_003525885.1 Stenotrophomonas sp. | reverse complement strand
CGAAGCGCACACCGACTTCATCTTCTCGGTCACCGCCGAGGAATTCGGCTTCCTGGGCACCTGCGTGATCGTCGCGCTGTACGCGCTGCTGGTCGGCCGCACCTTCTGGCTGGGCATGCGCTGCGTGGAAATGAAGCGCCACTTCTCCGGCTACATCGCCTTTGGCATCGGCCTGTGGATCAGCATGCAGACCTTCGTCTCGATCGGCGTGAACCTGGGCATCCTGCCGACCAAGGGCCTGACCCTGCCGCTGATCTCCTCCGGCGGTTCGTCGGTGCTGATGACCTGCGTGGCGATGGGCCTGCTGCTGCGCGTGTCCTATGAACTCAAACGCGCCGAGCGCCGCCAGGCGGTGCGCATCGGTGGCGCCGAAGATGTGGCTGCCGA
>DQIG01000406.1 GCA_003525885.1 Stenotrophomonas sp. | reverse complement strand
CGCGCCGTAGGCTTCCAGCGCCCAGACTTCCATTTCACCGAAGCGCTGGCCGCCGAACTGCGCCTTGCCGCCCAGCGGCTGCTGGGTGACGAGCGAGTACGGACCGGTCGAACGCGCGTGCATCTTGTCGTCGACCAGGTGGTTCAGCTTCAGGTAGTGCATGTAACCGACGGTGGTGTGGCGATCGAACGCTTCACCGGTGCGGCCGTCATACAGCTGGGTCTGGCCACTGCTCGGCAGGTCGGCCAGTTCCAGCATGCGCTTGATTTCCGCTTCGGTGGCGCCGTCGAACACCGGGGTGGCCATCGGCACGCCGTCGGTCAGGTTGCGGGCCAGACGCAGCAGTTCCTCATCGCTGAACTGCGACAGGTCGACGCGGTTGGCCACGTTGGTGTCGTCGTGGTTGTAGATGTCGTCCAGGAACTTGCGCAGGTCGGCGACCGCAGCCTGGGCCTCCATCATCGCCTGGATCTTGCGACCCAGACCCTTGGCGGCCCAGCCCAGGTGCACTTCCAGGATCTGGCCGATGTTCATACGCGACGGCACGCCCAGCGGGTTCAGCACGATGTCCACGGTTTCGCCCGAGGCCATGTACGGCATGTCCTCGACCGGCACCACGTTGGAGACCACACCCTTGTTGCCGTGGCGGCCTGCCATCTTGTCGCCCGGCTGGATGCGGCGCTTCACGGCCAGGAACACCTTGACCATCTTCAGCACGCCCGGGGCGAGGTCGTCGCCGGCGGTGATCTTGCCGCGCTTGTCGGCGAAGCGACGCTCGAATTCCTTCTCGTGCGCCTGGATCTGCTTCTGCGCGCGCTCGATGGCTTCCGAAGCGTCCTCGTCCTTCATGCGCAGGGCGAACCAGTCAGCCTTCTTCAGACCGTCCAGGAAGGCGTCGCTGATGACGTCGCCCTTCTTCAGGCCAGCGCCACCGTTGACCACCTTGCCCACGATCTGCGAACGCAGACGCATGTAGATGGCGGCTTCCAGGATGCGGAACTGGTCGTCGAAGTCCTTCTTGACGCGCTTGATTTCAGACTCTTCGATCTGGCGGGCGCGCTTGTCCTTCTCGATGCCGTCGCGGGTGAAGACCTGCACGTCGATGACGGTGCCGTCCATGCCCGGCGGAACGCGCAGCGAGCTGTCCTTAACGTCCGAAGCCTTCTCGCCGAAGATCGCGCGCAGCAGCTTCTCTTCCGGGGTCAGCTGGCTTTCGCCCTTCGGGGTGACCTTGCCGACCATGATGTCGCCGGCGCGCACTTCGGCACCGATGTACACCACGCCGCTCTCGTCCAGGCGGTTCAGCGCCTGCTCGGAGACGTTCGGGATGTCGGCGGAGATTTCCTCCGGCCCCAGCTTGGTGTCACGCGCGACGCAGGTCAGCTCTTCGATGTGGATCGTGGTGTAGCGATCCTCTTCCACCACGCGCTCGGAGAGCAGGATGGAGTCTTCGAAGTTGTAGCCGTTCCACGGCATGAACGCGATCAGCATGTTCTGGCCCAGGGCCAGTTCGCCGATGTCGGTGGACGGACCGTCGGCCAGCACGTCGCCGCGGGCGATGACGTCACCCACCTGGACCAGCGGACGCTGGTTGATGCAGGTGTTCTGGTTCGAACGGGTGTACTTGACCAGGTTGTAGATGTCGACGCCGGCGTCGGTGGCACCGACGATCTCTTCCTCGACCACCTTGACCACGATGCGAGCGGCGTCGATCTGCACGATCTCACCACCACGACGGGCGTTCACGGTCACGCCCGAGTCACGCGCCACGGCGCGCTCGATGCCGGTACCGACCAGCGGCTTCTGCGAACGCAGGGTCGGCACGGCCTGACGCTGCATGTTGGCGCCCATCAGTGCGCGGTTCGCGTCATCGTGCTCCAGGAACGGGACCAGCGCGGCCGCGATCGAGACGGTCTGCATCGGCGAAACGTCCATGAAGTGGACTTCCGCCGGCGGCTTCAGCAGCGATTCGCCCTGGAAGCGGCACGGAACGAACTGCTCGGTCAGGGTGCCCTTGGCGTCGGTCAGCGCGTTGGCCTGCGCAATGACGTACTCGTTCTCTTCGATGGCCGACAGGAACTCGACTTCGTCATAGACCTTGCCGTCCACGACCTTGCGGTACGGGGTCTCGAGGAAACCGTACTTGTTGGTGCGGGCGTACACGGCCAGCGAGTTGATCAGGCCGATGTTCGGGCCTTCCGGGGTTTCGATGGTGCAGACGCGGCCGTAATGGGTCGGGTGCACGTCGCGCACTTCGAAGCCTGCGCGCTCACGGGTCAGACCGCCCGGGCCCAGGGCCGAGACGCGACGCTTGTGCGTCACTTCCGACAGCGGGTTGTTCTGGTCCATGAACTGCGACAGCTGCGAGGAGCCGAAGAACTCCTTGATGGCAGCGGCGACCGGCTTGGCGTTGATCAGCTCCTGCGGGGTCAGGCCTTCCGACTCGGCCATCGACAGGCGCTCCTTGACCGCGCGCTCGACGCGGACCAGGCCGACGCGGAACACGTTCTCGGCCATTTCGCCGACCGAACGCACGCGACGGTTGCCAAGGTGATCGATGTCGTCGACCACGCCGCGACCGTTGCGGATCTCGGTCAGGACCTTGATCACGTCCAGGATGTCGGAGCTGTCGCCGTGGGCAGCGACCAGGCGCTTGGACTCTTCGTCGTTGCGCTCACCGAAGTACTTGCTGTCGTACAGCACGGCTTCGCCGGTGGTTTCCTTGCGGCCCACGCGACGGTTGAACTTCATGCGACCGACCGCGGACAGGTCGTAGCGCTCGAAGGTGAAGAACAGGTTGTGGAACAGGTTCTGCGCGGCATCCTTGGTCGGCGGCTCGCCCGGACGCATCATGCGGTAGATTTCGACCAGGGCTTCCAGCTGGGTCTTGGTCGGATCGATGCGCAGGGTGTTGGACAGGTACGGGCCACGATCCAGGTCGTTCACCCACAGGGTGCCCACCGCGTCGACGCCGGCCTTGCGGAAGTTCTGCAGCTGCTCGTCGCTGATCTCGTCGTTGGCCTGGGCCAGCAGTTCGCCGGTCGAGGCATCGACCACGTCGTGCGACAGGATGCGGCCGACGATGTAATCGTCCGGCACGGCCAGGGCGGCGATGCCCGAGGCTTCCAGCTGCTTGATGTGGCGCGCGGTGATGCGCTTGCCGGCTTCCACGATGACCTTGTCGCCGTCGGCGAGGTCGAAGCCCAGGGTTTCGCCGCGCAGGCGCTCCGGCACCAGCTCCAGCTGGACGCCTTCATCCGGGTTGATGTGGAAGGTGTTGATCTCGAAGAACTCAGCCAGCATCTCTTCGTTGCTGTAGCCGAGCGCGCGCAGCAGGATCGACACCGGCAGCTTGCGGCGACGGTCGATACGGGTGAACAGCGCGTCCTTCGGGTCGAACTCGAAGTCCAGCCAGGAGCCGCGGTAAGGAATGATGCGGGCGCTGTACAGCAGCTTGCCCGAGCTGTGGGTCTTGCCACGGTCGTGGTCGAAAAACACGCCCGGCGAGCGGTGCAGCTGCGAGACGATGACGCGCTCGGTGCCGTTGACGATGAAGGTGCCGTTCTCGGTCATCAGCGGGATTTCGCCCAGATAGACCTCCTGCTCCTTCACGTACTTGATGGCCTTGGTCGACGACTCGCGGTCGTAGATCACCAGGCGCACGGTCACGCGCAGCGGGGCGCCGTAGCTCATGCCGCGCTGGCGGCACTCACGCTCGTCGAAGACCGGTTCGCCCAGCTTGTAGCCGACGTATTCCAGGGCAGCGTTGCCGCTGTAGCTGGCGATCGGGAAGACCGACTTCAGCGCAGCGTGCAGGCCGTGGTCCGTGCGCTTGGCCGGATCGACGTTTTCCTGCAGGAATTCACGATAGGAATCCACCTGGATGGCGAGCAGGAACGGCACTTCGAGAATCGAGCGCTGCTTGCCGAAATCCTTGCGGATACGCTTTTTTTCGGTGAACGAATAGGACGTCATGAGGTCTTCCACCTTGTTGTGCGGATCGTGCGCCCACGATCCGAAGGGAACTTGAAATTGTCAGTTGGAAGTCGCTGGTATTGCCGGCACCAGCACGCCTTCTCCCGCTACTTCCAACTGCCAACTCGTCTGCTACCACGCCCCCGCTGCCGCGCTCTGCGCTGGCCTGCCGGGGTTTGACTGCAGCCCGTGTTGGGCTTTTTCCTGCTTTTGAAACAGTCGACTGACAGTCGACCCTACCGGTACCGCAACAACGACCAAAGGCCGGGGGCTTACGCCCCCAGCCTTGGCTGCATCGCCGTGAATCGGTGACGATGCAAGGTAACTGCTTACTTGACTTCGACAGTCGCGCCAGCAGCTTCCAGGTCCTTCTTCATCTTCTCGGCTTCGTCCTTCGAAGCGTTGTCCTTCAGGACGCCGCCGGCTTCGGCCAGGTCCTTCGCTTCCTTCAGGCCCAGGCCGGTGATGGCGCGGACGGCCTTGATGACTTCGACCTTCTTCTCGCCGGCAGTCTTCAGGGTGACGACGAATTCGGTCTGCTCTTCAACAGCAGCAGCCGGGCCAGCGGCAGCAGCCACGGCAACCGGAGCAGCGGCGGAGACGCCGAACTTCTCTTCGATGGCCTTGACCAGCTCCATCACTTCCATCAGGGACTTCTCGGCGATGGCGTCGACGATCTGTTCGTTGGTAAGGGACATGATTAATACCTTTGGATGATTTTCTGGGTTGAGGTTCCGTCAGGAACCACGGTAAGTCGAAACTCAGGCGGTCTCGGCGGCCGGCTCGGCAGCGTCAGCGGCGACATCGCCACCACCCTGCTTCTCGCCAACGGCCTTGATGGCGCGGGCAAACATCGTGACCGGCTCGGTCAGGACGCGGGCCAGCATGGCCAGGGCCTGGTCGCGGGTCGGCAGCGATGCCAGCACGTCGACGTGGCTCGCCGGGAACACTTCACCACCGATGGCGACGACCTTAGCCTTCAGCTTGTCGTTGCCCTTGGCGGCTTCCTTGATCAGGCGACCGGCAGCGCCGGGCTCCTCGAGCGAGAACGCGTACAGCAGCGGACCAACCATCTGGTCCTGTGCGACTGCGAACTCGGTGCCTTCAACGGCGCGCGAAGCCAGGGTGTTCTTGACAACCTTCAAGAAAACACCGGTTTCACGAGCCTGCTTGCGCATCGCGGTCATCTGGGCGACCGTGGTGCCAGCGTATTCGGCTGCGATCAAGGAGTGGGCCTTGGCGGCGACGTCTGCCAGCTCGGCGACTACTTCTTGCTTCTGGGACAGATTGAGAGCCATTGCACTCCTCCTATTGAACTCCGCTTACGGCTCCTGCCGTGTGCGGTCCTGTGCGGCATCCGTCCTGGACGCCGGGAACATCGGGATGATGCTCCGGGGGTGGGCCGTTCTAGACCTGGAGTGGGCCAACCTGGGAAACCCAGACGTGCGTGAACCAGAAAAACTCCAGAAGGGCACCATCTACGCAGGGTGATTCCGGGGAATCGATTAAGCGCTCCTGACTGCTCCGGCGGCGACTCCTTGCCAGATCGAGCTTCCGTGCCCGTCGCCGGTATTGCCACGACCGCGCCTGCGGTCTTTGACGGCTACCGCGGGCGATGCACTGCCAGCGATGCCTTCAAATGTCACGGTCACGGCACCCGAGGCACCGTGACCGCTTGAAACAATTACTTCAGGGTCAGCGACGACTGGTCGACGGTGACGCCCGGGCCCATCGTCGAGCTGACCGAAACCTTCTGCAGGTAGGTGCCCTTCGAGGTGGCCGGCTTGGCCTTGATCAGGTCCAGCAGCAGCGCGGTCAGGTTCGACTTCAGCGCGTCTTCGGCGAAGTCGGCCTTGCCGATGGTGCAGTGGATGATGCCAGCCTTGTCGGTGCGGTAACGGACCTGACCCGACTTGGCGTTCTTCACGGCTTCACCCGGGTTCGGGGAAACGGTGCCGACCTTCGGGTTCGGCATCAGGCCGCGCGGGCCCAGCACGGTGCCCAGCTTGCCGACGACGCGCATGGCGTCCGGGGTCGCGATGACGACGTCGTAGTTCAGATCGCCGGCCTGCATCTTTTCGGCCAGGTCATCCATACCGACGGCTTCGGCGCCAGCGGCCAGGGCTTCGTCAGCCTTGGCACCGGCCGGAGCGAACACGGCGACGCGGACCGACTTGCCGGTACCGGCCGGCAGCACGGTGGAGCCACGGACCTGCTGGTCGGACTTCTTCGCATCGACGCCCAGGCGCACGGCAACGTCGATCGACTCGACGAACTTGGCCTTGGTGGCGCTCTTCAGGATGTTGATCGCGTCCTCGAAGGCGTACGCCTTGCCCGGAACGACGGCGGCCTTGATGGCCTTCTCACGCTTGGTCTGTGCCATCTTATTAACCCTCCACCACGAGGCCCATGGAACGGGCAGAGCCAGCGATGGTACGCACGGCGGCGTCCAGGTCGGCGGCAGTCAGATCCGGTTCCTTCGCCTTGGCGATCTCTTCCAGCTGCTTACGGGTGACCTTGCCGACCTTCTCGGTGTTCGGGCGCTTGGAGCCCGACGAGATGCCAGCGGCCTTCTTCAGCAGGGTGGTAGCCGGGGTGCTCTTGGTGATGAAGGTGAACGTACGGTCCGAGTAGGCCGTGATGATCACCGGAACCGGCAGACCCGGCTCGAGCTTCTGCGTGGCAGCGTTGAACGCCTTGCAGAATTCCATGATGTTCAGACCGCGCTGACCCAGCGCAGGACCGACCGGCGGCGAGGGGTTGGCCTGACCGGCCTTCACCTGCAGCTTGATGTAACCGACAACTTTCTTTGCCATGTGAGTGCTCTCCGGGTGCTAGCGCCTTTCGACAACAGGCTCCCCATCGGACCGGGAATCACGCGTCCCGGCATCGCGTTTTGAAATCATGCTGAAGGCCACCTTGCGGCGGCCTCGTCCTGCTGGCTTTCCCAGCGGGGAGCCGCGCACTATAACAGGTTTTTTCTTCACATGCCTGAAGCGGCACGTAAACGAACGAAACCGGGCCAGGCCCGGTTTCTGGTCCGGAGCCGAGCATCGCTCGACTCTACAGACGGGTCAGACGGCCTTTTCGACCTGGCCGAACTCGAGCTCGACCGGAGTGGCACGACCGAAGATCAGCACCGAGACGCGCAGACGGCTCTTCTCGTAGTTGACTTCTTCGACGACGCCATTGAAATCGTTGAACGGGCCGTCGGTGACGCGGACCATCTGGCCCGGTTCGAACAGCACCTTCGGACGCGGCTTCTCGACACCTTCCTGAACGCGGTTCAGGATGGCCTCGGCCTCGGAATCGGCGATCGGCAACGGACGATCGGCAGTACCGCCGATGAAGCCCATCACGCGCGGGGTTTCCTTGACCAGGTGCCAGCTTTCGTTGTCGATGCGCGGAATACCGGCTTCTTCGTGGGTCTCGATCTGAACCAGCACGTAACCCGGGAAGAACTTGCGCTCGGAGCGGCGCTTCTGGCCAGCGCGCATCTCGACCACTTCTTCGGTCGGGACCAGGACGTCGCCGAAGCGCTCTTCCATGCCGTCACGGACGATGCGATCGCGCAGAGCCTGCGCCACCGACTTCTCGAAGCCCGAATAGGCGTGAACGACGTACCAACGCTTCATGCAATTCTCCTTAGCGGCTCAGGAACCACTGAGTCAGTTTCTGGATCAGGAAGTCGAAGCCACCCAGCAGCAGGCTGAGGATGAGCACCACGACGATCACGACCCACGTCATGCGGATGGCTTCCTGGCGCGTCGGCCAGACCACCTTGCGCAGTTCGAAGCGCGACTCGGAGAGGAATTCGCGGGTGTCGCGCCCCTTGCCGGTCAGCATGAACACGCCGATACCGCCAACCAGACCGACCACGACCGCCAACGCACGCAGCTGACCCGCCCACGCACCCAGCTGGGCGGCGCGACCGGAGTCGGCGGAGAACCAGAACCAGACGAACAGACCGGCCAGCACCAGCAGCGATGCGGCGACATACTTGACGATATCTCCACCGTGGGCGGAGTTGTCCTTGGAGTGTTCGATCTTGCTATTCATCCGGCTGTGTCTGCTTTAGCGGCCCAGGCCGCTGGATAAGGTGGGCAGATGGCACGCCAGGAGGGACTCGAACCCCCAACCTGCGGTTTTGGAGACCGCTGCTCTGCCAATTGAGCTACTGGCGTACGTTGAAAACTTGCCTTCCCTTAGACGGCGAAGGCGGACCGAGGTTCCCGGCCCGCCATTCGCGTAACCGGCGGCGCTATGCAACCACCGGTACTGCAGGCTTACTCGATGATCTTCGAGACC
>DQIG01000281.1:31310-31839 GCA_003525885.1 Stenotrophomonas sp. | reverse complement strand
GTGTAGGGAACGTAGACCGTCGGCGTGGCGCCACCGGCGAACGCGTTGGGACCGACCACGCCGATCACCTCGACCGGCATGCCGCCCAGCAGCACCGTGCTGCCGATGGGATTGCCGGTGAACAGCGCCTTCGCGGCCTTCTGGTCGACCACGCCCACTGCCCGATGCGCATCCACCTCGGCATCGGTGAAGAACCGGCCGGCCTTCAGGCGCAGCCCGCGCACGCGCGGCAGATCGGCACCGGCGCCCAACACCTGCGTGTTGGCGCGCCGGCCGCCCTGCAGTGCTGCCACCGAACCGCTCAGGTTCGGGCTGACACTGTCGACATAGCTCAGCGCGGCCAGGTGATCGGCATCGCCCACCACCAGCGTTTCGATTTCCGCTGAGCGGGGGTCTCCGAAATCGGCGCCCGGGAAGATCTCCAGCGTGCTGGCGCCCAGCTCGTTGATCTGTGACTCGACCTGCGCCTGCGCGCCCCTGCCCAGGGCCACCACGGTCACCACCGCGGCCACGCCGATGATGATGCCGA
>DQIG01000281.1:28520-31156 GCA_003525885.1 Stenotrophomonas sp. | reverse complement strand
GCCGATGATGATGCCGAGCATGGTCAGTAGGGTGCGCAGGCGATGGGCCAGCATCGAGCGTATTGCCATGCGGGTCGCCTCGTGCATGGCATCGATGCGGGCGCGCCGTTCGGCGGCCACCGTGGGGGTGCGCCCCGGTGCGTCTGCATGTTGCCGCACGGCCTGACCTCGCTCGTGGCGATCCGCCACTACGCGTCCATCGGCGATCTCGATCACACGCGACGCATGGGCAGCAATCGCCGCATCATGGGTCACCAGGATCACGGTATGACCTTGCCCGTGCAGGCGCTTCAGCTCGGCCATCACCTGCTGGCCACTGGCATGGTCCAGCGCACCGGTCGGCTCGTCGGCCAGCACGATCGCGCCGCCATTCATCAGCGAGCGTGCGATGGAGACGCGCTGCTGCTGGCCACCGGACAACTGGCTGGGCCGGTTCGTGGTCCGCTCGCCCAGGCCGAGCGTTTCCAGCAGCCGGCGTGCACGCGCTGTGCGTGCATCGGCTTCCACCCCGGCATAGACGGCGGGCAAGGCCACGTTCTCGGTGGCACTGAGGTTCTCCATCAGGTTGTAGCGCTGGAAGATGAAGCCGAAGTGCTCGCGGCGCAGGCGTGCCAGCTGGTCAGGCGACATCTGCTCGGTCGCTGCCCCATCCACGCGGTAGCTGCCTTCAGTCGGCCGATCCAGGCAGCCCAGAATGTTCATCAGGGTGGACTTGCCCGAGCCCGAGGGGCCGATGATGGCGATGAACTCACCCGCGTCGATGCGCAGCGAGACCTCCTTCAGCACCACCACTTCACCGGCGGCCGAGCGATAGGCGCGCGATACGCCCTGTAGTTCCAGCAGTGCGTCGGCCATGCTCACATCCCCAGCAGGCTGGTGGGTTCGGCGTCGCCGCCGCTGGGCGCCTGGCCAACCACCACGTTCTCGCCTGCCTTCAGGCCGGACAGGATCTGCACGGCGGTGGCGGTGCGCAGCCCGGTGGTCACTGCGCGCTCGCGGGCGCGGCCCTTGGCATCAACCACCTGCACGGTCGCGCCGTTGCCGTCCTTGTCGTCGGACTCGCTCAGCGCAGTCAGCGGCACCTGCAGTGCGTTGGCCACGCGTGCCAGCTGGATCGTCACCTTCACTGTCATCGAGGGTTTCAGCATCAAGCCCGGGTTGTCCACGTCGAACAGCCCGGCGTAGTACACCGCTTTCGGCGTCTGCGCAGATCCTCCGCTGTTGCCACTGGCCGCGTCGGCAATCGACGAAGGCGCAGGCTCAAGCTGCTGCAGATGGGATTCATAGCGACGCCCGCTCGGCCCCAGCGTCGAGAACCACAACGGCTGGCCGGGTGCGATCAGTTCCACATCCGCCTCGGCGATCTCGGCGCGCACCGTCATCGTGTCCATCTGTGCCAGCATCACGATGGTCGGCGTGGTCTGCATCGAGTTCAGCGTCTGCCCTGCCTTGGTGACGATGGCCACGATGTAGCCCTCGGACGGCGAGACGATACGGGTGTACCCCAGGTTGATGCGGGCCGTTTCCACCCGGGTTACCGCCTGGTCGATCTGCGCCTGCAGCGCGGCGACATCCGCGCGCGCCGCATCGCGTGCTACGCGCGCGGCCTCAAAGCCTTCCTGCGAGACCAGCCGCGATGCCACCAGCTGCGACTGGCGTTCGTACGTACGAAGGGCCTGGTTGTAACGCGCCTGGCTGGCCGCGTGCTGGGCACGCAGCGTGTTGGTGGCTGCTTCGGCACTACGCAGCGCAATGCGCTGCGGTTGTGAATCCACTTCGGCAATCAGGTCGCCAACCTGTACGTGCTGGCCCAGCACCACATGCAGGCGCTTCACCTGCCCCGAGACCTGCGCGCCCACGGCCACCAGTTCTTTCGGATTGACCCGGCCGACCGCCTGCACGGTCTTCTCCAGATCGGCGACCCTTGCCGGTGCGGTGATCAACGCGGCATCATCGCCGTCGGCGAATGCCCACCAGCTGCCGCCGCCGGCAAGAACGGCCAGCGTTGCGGCAATGATCCAGGTCCTGCGGTTGTTCATCGAAACATCCGGGGTGCGTGCAGTCGCCCGGTGCGACCGCCAGGGCCGCAGTCTGGAAGCCCCAGGTGGATGTTTCTTGGAGCCACTGTGGAGATTGGATGGAGTCGCGACAGCCGTTCAGGCTCCGCGTCGGCGGCTGAATCCATGGCGCGGCTCCACGCAATCTCGACACAATCTCGACCGAGTCTCCATCAACGAGCGCTAGCCTCGTCGGCCTCGCCGACTGCCTTCCCGCCGTGACCCGTCCCTACCCCGAGCTGCCCCCGATTGATGTGCGCCGCGCCTACCTGGCCTGGTGTGCGCCCTCGCCCTGGTGGCTGGCGCTGGTGATGGCATCGACCAGCGCCTGGCTGGCCAGCAGCCAGGATCCGATGCCCCCGCTGCTGACCGGCTTCGGTGCCGCCGCGCTGGCCTGGTTCCGCAGTGACGGCCCGGGCCATGCCACCCGCGCGGGAACAGCGGTGTCGCTGCTGCTGATCGGGCTGGCGATTGTGTCCGCCACGGCCTCCGGCTCCCACGCCACGCTGCAGCTGCTACTCGCGGCGACAGCGCTACTGCTGCTGGCCCTGCTGGCGCTGCGGCTGCGCGCCATCACCG
>DQIG01000281.1:27904-28351 GCA_003525885.1 Stenotrophomonas sp. | reverse complement strand
CGCCATGGCGGCGCGCCTGCAGGCACGGGTGGACGCCACCCCGATGGCGTGCCGTTGGACCCACCTTCCGGCGGCGCTCTCCACGCTGATGGTGCAGCAGCTGCGCAGCGTGGGTCTGGTGGACCCGTCCCTGCATCGCACGCTGGTGCTGGCCACACTGGCCTGGGCAGCCAACGAGGAAGCACAGGCCATGGAGCGCCGACGATGACCCTGCCGTCGATGTCGAACCTGCCCGCCCCCCCCCTTCTAGCCCGTATTGACCGATGAAACACGAACTCCGTAGCCGCCCGGTGCCCCTGGTCCTGATTGCCGAAGACGAAGGTGAAATCGCCGATATCCTCGGCGCCTACCTGGCTCGCTCCGGGCTTCGCAGCGCCCGTGCCGCCGATGGCGAAGCAGCCCTCGCCAGCCACCGCCAGCTGCGTCCGGACCTGGTGCTGCTGGATG
>DQIG01000281.1:1524-27765 GCA_003525885.1 Stenotrophomonas sp. | reverse complement strand
CCGGACCTGGTGCTGCTGGATGTGCAGATGCCAAAACTCGATGGCTGGCAGGTCCTGAGCGAGCTGCGCCGGCGTGGCAACACCCCGGTGATCATGCTCACCGCGCTCGACCAGGACGTGGACAAGCTGACCGGCCTGCGCGTGGGCGCCGACGACTACGTGGCCAAGCCGTTCAATCCCGCCGAGATTGTTGCGCGTATCCAGGCCGTGCTGCGCCGCAGTGCCCGCGCCGTCGTCGAAGAACCCAACGGATTGATCCGGCAGGGGCCGTTCGAGATCGACCTGCGCAGCCACGAAGTGACCGTGCGCAATGGGGAGCAGGTGCATGCCCTGAACTTCACGCTTACCGAGTTCCGCCTGCTGGTGCATATGGCGCGCGCGCCGCGCCAGGTGCATGCGCGCGTGGACCTGCTGCACGCCTGCCTGCCGGAAGGTGATGCGCAGGAACGTACCGTCGACAGCCATGTCAGCAAACTACGGCGCAAGCTTGAAGAGGTGGGCGTGATCGGCATTCCCGCCACCATCCGCGGCGTCGGCTACCGCTTCCTGGACTGAATGATGAACCCCAAAGGCAAGAGCATCGGCCGCCAGATCACGCTCTCCATCACGGTCGCATCGCTGTGTTCGACGGTGCTGTCGATCAGCGGCTTCTACCTGTTCTACTACCTGATGGAGGTGTTCTATCCGCGCTGGTACGACGAGCCGGAAACCATCATGCCCTCGGGGCTGGAGTGGCTGTGGATCGGCCTGACCGCCACTGTGGTGGTCGCGCTGGCCACGCTGATCGCTTCGCGCCTGACCCGGCGCATCATCACCCCACTGAACTCGGTGGCCGCGAGCCTGCGTCGCGTGGCCAGCGGTGACCTGGAGGCGCGCGCACGCGGCGGCGACACCTCGATGGCCGAGGCCGCCACGCTCGTCAATGACTTCAATTCCATGGCCGAGCGGCTCAGCCGGATGTCCGAGAACCGCGTGTTCTGGAACGCGGCGATCGCGCATGAGCTGCGCACGCCAATGACCATCCTGCGTGGCCGCCTGCAGGGCATCGCCGAGGGCGTGTTCGAGCCGGGGCCCGAACAGTTCAACAGCATGCTCACCCAGCTGGAGGGCCTGACCCGCATCATCGAGGACCTGCGCGTGGTCAGCCTGGCAGAGAGCGGTCATCTGGATCTGCGCCTGCAGCGCAGCGATGTCAGCGTGCAGGTGGCTGCCGTGGTCGAGGCGATGTCCGAGGCGCTGACCGAGAGTGGTTTCTCGGTGACTTTGGATGCACGGCCTTGGCTGGCAGACTGCGACCCGGCACGCATCCGCCAAGCGGTGCTGGCCCTGCTGGAGAATGCACGACGCCATGCCATCCCCTGTCCGCTGCGAGTGCACGTAACGCTGGCCGAAGGCCATTGCACCGTGACCGTTGAGGATGCGGGCCCCGGTGTGCCTGACGACCTGCGCGACAGCATCTTCGAAGCCTTCCAGCGCACCGATGTGTCGCGCTCGCGGCAGAGCGGCGGCTCAGGTCTCGGCCTGGCCGTGGTGCGGGCGATCGCCGTGGCCCATCACGGAACGGCGCAGTGCCGCCCGACCGAACGCGGCGGCAGCGCGTTCGAGATCCGATGGCCGGTGCACGCGCGTCGTTGAGGCGGTAGACACTGCCCTGGTAGCGGCCCACCTTGGTGGGCACCACGCGCATCGCTGAACGCCGCCGGTTTCTCCACGCAATCTCCATCGATCCTCCATGCCCGCTCCAAAGGGCTGCAGATACTGGGCGCGATCCGGGAGATGGCAGGCATCCGTCCCCTGCCTTGTCTCCGACCCACCCAGGCATCCCATGAAACACCCCCACGATCCAGCGGCCGCCGCCGGCAGCATCGGCCAGCAGAATGCTGCCGCCACCCTGAAGGCCATCCTGCGCACCTACCCCTGGCAGCTCACCGGCACGTTCTCGCTGGTGGCGCTGGAGAACACACTGCTGCTGGCCTATCCGTTGTTCGCCGGTTTCGCGGTGGACGCGATCATCAGCGGCAACATCGGCCATGCCGTCTCCTACGCCGGCGTGGTACTGATGTTCTGGCTGGTTGGTGCCGCCCGTCGAGCGGTCGATACGCGCACCTTCACCCGCATCTATGCTGATCTGGCAGTGAGCGTGGTGCAGGCGCAGCGCCGCCTGGGCCAGGCCACGTCCACCTCGGCGGCGCGCGTGGTGCTGGCCCGCGAGTTCGTCGACTTCTTTGAAAAGCACGTACCGATCATCGCCACCGCGCTGGCATCCATGTTCGGTGCGGTGGCCATGCTGCTGGCGATCGAACCGATGGTCGGTGCCGCCGGCCTGGTCACCCTGCTCGGCGCCCTGCTGGTGCTGCCGTCGTTCGCACGCCGCAACGAGCAGCTGCACGGCCGACTGAACAACCGCCTGGAACACGAAATCCGGCTGGTCGATCGGGTCAGTCCCTCGGTGCTGCGCCGCCACTACACCACGCTGTCGCGCCTGCGCATCCTGCTGTCCGACCGCGAAGCCGGCGCCTATGTGGTGATCGGGCTGGCTGCTGCGGCATTGTTCGCGCTGACCATCGGCCGCCTTGCCACCAGTGAAGGCGTGACACCGGGTCACGTCTATGCGGTGATGACCTATCTGTGGACCTTCGTCGGCAGCCTGGACGATGCACCGTCAATGGTTGACCAGCTTGCGCGGCTGAAGGATATCGGCCGCCGCGTCAGCCCCGGCATGGAGGATGCGGACAGCAGGGACCCCGCCTGATCGGTAGATGCCCACCTTGGTGGGCAACGATGTATCGCGCTGCCAACCAGGGTTGGCGGCTACCTCGCGGCGGTGGGGCGCCCGCACATCGTCAATGCACCGGTGATCAATGCCTGCATGCTGCGGTCGAACTCGGCTTCCCGCGCCGCGTGATCCAGTGGCCGACGCGTGGTGTCCGCCACGGCGTGCCGCGAGTACACGGTATCGGCCAGCGCCACGGCGTGATAAGCCACGGTCGACAACAACCACGCCGCCTGCTCCAGCGGCAGGCCATGCACGCGACTGAACTCGGCATGATGGCGCTGGATGCGTGCCAGCATCTCCGGCGTCTTCGCGCCGTGGCTGACCAGGAACGGGGCGAGGCCCGGATTCCCGTCCACCAGTGTCCGCAATGAACGCTGGAATGCGCGCAGATCCTCCTCGATGCTGCGCCGGCCAGTGGCATCCAGCGCCGGTGCCTGCCAACGCTCGAAGATCACCTCGGCCACCAGCTCGCGCAGTGCCGCCAGATTCGCCACATGCTTGTACAGCGCGATGTGGCTGACCCCCAGCGCCGCCGCCACGCCCACGAAACTCAGCCCGGGCAGCGTCATGGCAATGCCGGCGTCGGCAATGCGCTCGCGGGTGATGCTGGGCGGGCGCCCACGGGGTGCGGTCTTTTTCGGTGCGGCCATGCAGTAACAGCTCCTGCGCGAGGCGCGGGCAAGGGTTGCCATGGTGGTGCGCAGGGACGCAGTGGTCAACGCATCATGTGGCCCCTGCACCGTCCCGGGTTGCGGTGCGATCAATTTAGTTTACTATGATGTAACTAATTCGCATCTGCAGTGCCCAGGATCGTTGTCGATGTCCGCGTCCCCCACTCCAATCGCCCAGGCCCAGGCCCAGCCGCTGCGCGGAGCCGATCATGACCGCGGCCTGCAGGCGCTGCAGGTCCAGGTGGTCGCGGTTGCGCAGCCGTGCGCCAGCGTGCTGCGCCTCGTGGTCCAGTTGCCGGAACAGGCAGAAGTCGCATCCTGGCAGCGTGCCAACACCGCCGTGCGCATCCAGCTGGGCGCCGCGTTCGGCGATGTGTCACGGATCTACACCGTGCGCAGCGTGGATACGGCCACCCGCCAGTTCAGCCTGGACGTGGTGCTGCATGAGGCACCGGGGCCGATGCTGGCCTGGGTGCGTGCGCTGCGCTGCGGTGATGCCTTCGATCTCACCGGTCCACGCCCGCATCTGCAGGTGCCGCATCACGAAGGTAGCGTTGCCCTGCTGTTCGCCGATCAAAGTGCCATCCCGGCCCTGTTCGCCTTGCTGCAGCAATGGCCCGGCGGCCTTCGCGCGCAGGCCTGGATCGCATCGGATGATGCCTTTCCGGTAAACGAACTACCCACCATCGAGGGCGTCTGCGTGCACCGCCTCGCCGCCGGTGACACGCCCTTGCTGCAGCAGGCGCGCCGACTGCCCCCGGAACCCAGCTGCACGGTATGGGCGGCCGGCGAGCGCGAGGAAATGCGCGCCCTGCGCCGCCACTTCATCGAGACGGTCGGCCTGCCGCGCACCGACGTTGCCGTTGCCGGCTACTGGAAGCGTGGCGAGACCACCACTGAAACCGACCAGCGTCGCCGCCGCAACTACGAGCGCGTGCTGGCCCGCGGCGGCGGCCTGCAGGACCTCGACGACCTCGCCGACGACATCTGATCCACCCCGCACCACCCGCGCCCTGCGCTTCGCTTCACCCAGCCACAGATCGCCGAAGCACCTCGCGTGCAGCCTGCCCCAGCGGCAGTGCCGTGCCCTCTGCCAGCCATTCCACAGCCCGCGTCGTCCTGCCCGTGCAGGTCATCGACGGCGCCGTGCTGGCCGATCGCACGACCCACCACGACGAGAACTGCCATGTCCCTCCCCCTGCGAACCCCGTCCCTCCCACGCCGCTCCGCGCTGTCCCTGGCTGCACGTGCAGCGTTGCTGCCCACCCTGCTGATGGCCGCCACCGCCCACGCCGACGACGCCTACGAGGGTGCGCGCCAGCTGCCCACGGTGAACGTGCGCGCCGACAGGACCGCGCCCACCGATGCCTATGCGGGTGGCCAGGTCGCCCGCGGCAGTGGCGTCGGCCTGCTCGGCGAGCTCGACTTCATGGACACCCCGTTCAACACCACCCGCTACACCGCCGGGTTCATCGAGAACATCCAGGCACCGGATCTGGTCCGGGTGATCGCGCTGACCGACCCCAGCGTCTACAGCAGTGGCTCCAGCGGCGGCATCACCGATTACTTCAACATCCGTGGCTTCAGTGTCGCCTCGTCGGATATCGGATTCGGCGGACTGTACGGCCTGATCCCCTACTACCGCGTCACCCCCGAACTGGCCGAGAGCATCGAAGTGCTCAAGGGGCCATCGGCACTGCTCAACGGCATGCCGCCGGGCGGGTCGGTGGGTGGCGCGGTGAACCTGGTGCCCAAGCGCGCAGGCGATACGCCGTTGACCCGCTTCACGGCCAGCTACAGCAGCGACGCGCAGTTCGGCGGCCATCTGGATGTTGGCCGTCGCTTCGGCGCGCAGCAGCAGTTCGGTGTGCGCCTCAATGCCGTTCATCGCGACGGCGACACCGCCACCGACCACCAGCAGCACAAGACGCAGCTGGCATCGCTGGGACTGGACTGGCGGGGTGAACGCTCGCAGGTCTCGCTGGACCTGTTCAGCAGCCGCGACCATGTGGATGGCCTCAATCGTGGCGTTTCGCTGGCGCCCGGCCTGGCCGTACCCCGCCCGCCGAAGGCCAGCACCCTGTTCGCACCGGATTGGACCTTCAGCAACGTCAAGGACTCGGCCGCCGCGCTGCGCTGGTCGTTCGACATCACTGACCACCTGCAGGCGCATGCCAGCTACGGCCACGGCCATACCGATTTCGATTCCATCGCCAGCGCCACCACGCTGATCACCAACGTGGCGGGTGATTTCCGCAACAATTTTGCCCACCAACGCTTCATCTACAGCAAGGACACCGCCGAAGCCGGCCTCTCGGCACGTTTCCGCACCGGCACGGTCGAGCATGCGCTGGCCATCAGTGCTGCGTGGTACCAGCACGACCAGAAATTCGGCTTCAAGCGCAATCTGCTGGCCCGCGACTGGGCAACCAACCTGTACGACCCACAGTGGGGCCCGGCCATCGATCGCAGCTTCAGCGATGCGTCACTGCCGAAGACCGCAGAAGTGCGTACCACCAGCATCGGCATCGCCGACACGCTGTCCTTCATCGACGACCGCGTGCAGCTGACCGTTGGCATCCGCCACCAGACCGTGCTCAGCGACACCTTCGATGGCAGCACCGGCAAGCGCACCGCGCGCTACGACGCCAGCGCCAATACCCCGGCCGGTGCACTGCTGTTCAAGGCCAGCGATCGCCTGTCGGTGTACGCCAACTACATCGAGGGCCTGAGCCAGGGCAGCACTGCCCCGGCCAGTGCTGCGAATGCGGGCGACGTGTTCCCGCCGTACAAGACGCGCCAGCGCGAGGTGGGGGCCAAGTTCGACTTCGGCCGTTTGGCCAGTGCATTGAGCGTGTACGAGATCGAGAAGCCCGGCTCCTATACCGACCCGACCACCAATGTGTTCTCGTTCGGCGGCCAGCAGCGCAACCGTGGCGTGGAATGGACCGTGTTCGGCCAGGCCACCGAACAGCTGCGCGTGCTCGGCGGCATCGGCTGGCTGCAGCCGAAGCTGACCCGCACCCAGGGCGGCATCAACGAAGGCCGGCTGGCGACGGCCACGCCGCAATGGCAGGGCAAGCTCGGCGTCGAATGGGACGTGCCGACCGTGGCCGGCCTCACGCTTACCGGCAACGCGGTCAGCCTGTCCAAGGGCTACATCAATGCCGACAACAGCCAATGGGTGGCAGGCCGCACCGTGTTCGATCTCGGCGCCCGCTATGCGACGCAGGCGGCCGGCCATCCTCTGGTACTGCGCGCCACCGTGCAGAACGTGACCAACAAGGCGTATTGGGCAGGCAGCCTCGGCTCCGGGCTGGGCACGCCGCGCACCGCCGTGCTGTCGGCCACCGTCGATTTCTGATCCTCGTTTCAGGGGCACCACGCCATGGCGCGTGGCGCCCTGGAGAAGTGCCTTGACCGATTCCCGTACCGCCTCCGTGCTGGCCTGGCTGCCCCTGGTCTCACGCATCATCGCCGCATTGTTCGGTGGCTATGCGCTGGCCGCGCTGTGCAGCATCGCCGCACTGGCGCTGCCCATCGATGGTCGCCAGGCCGTCTTCACCGGCATGCTGGCCAGCTTCCTGCTGTACGCCGGCGCTGTGGTCTGGGTGTTCGCGGTGCGCTCTGCGCGGCGCGCATGGATCGGACTGATCGTGATCGCCCTGCCACTGTGGCTGGTCGCGCAAACGGTCGGCCAGGGAGCAGGCGCATGAGCAACGGCGATCGCACCTCGAAGCCACGCGGCATCCGCCAGACCATGTCCGACCTGCATATCTGGGTCGGCCTGCTCGCCGGCTGGATCCTGTACGCGATGTTTCTCACCGGCACCGCCAGCTATTTCCGCGACGAGCTCTCGCGCTACACACGCCCCGAAATCGCCACGCCCCCTGCGTTGCCGGAGGCGGCGATGGTCGCGCAGCGTACGGTCTCCAACCTCATGGCCGATGCACCGGATGCCAGCCAGATCAACCTGGGCCTGCCGAGTGCGCGCATGCCCTGGGTGTCGGCGATGTGGGCCAGCCCGGGTGGGCGTGGCCGGCATGGTTTCGATTCGGGCCTGTTCGATCCCAGCACCGGTGCGCCCTTACAGGCGCGGGAAACCGGCGGTGGCGACTTCTTCTATGCGTTCCACTTCAACCTGCACTACATGCCGGCCATGTGGGGCCGCTGGATCGTCGGCGTCTGCGCGATGTTCATGCTGGTGGCCATCGTCAGCGGCGTGATCACCCACAAGAAGATCTTCGCCGACTTCTTCACCTTCCGCTGGGGCAAGGGCCAGCGCTCGTGGCTGGATGGACACGCGGCGCTGTCGGTGCTCGGCCTGCCGTTCCACTTCATGATCACCTGGAGCGGCCTGGTGATGCTGGCGGTGCTGTACATGCCGTGGGGACTGGCCAAACTGCCGGACAAGCGCCAGCAGGCCCAGGTAGTCAGCGAGATGCGGCTGTTCCTGCCGCCGCAGAAGGCCGCGGGGCACGCCGCTCCACTTACGGACATCGGCGCACTGGTGCGGCAGGCCGAACAGCGCTGGGGAACCGGTGCGGTGGGCAGTGTGCAGGTGCAGAACCCGGGCGACGAGAACGCACGTGTCGCCGTGGTGCGCGCGCAGTCCAGCCGCGTTTCGACCACGCCGAACTACCTGTTGTTCGATGGCAGCGAGGGGCAGTTGCTGCAGATCAAGGAGCACTCGGGCGTCGCCGCCGATACCCAGGGCGTGCTGTATGGCCTGCACCTGGGGCGCTTTGCCGACGCCACGCTGCGCTGGCTGTACTTCATCGTCAGCCTTGCCGGTACCGCCATGGTCGGCACCGGACTGGTGCTGTGGACGGTGAAGCGACGCACCCAGCTGTCCGAACCGCAACGGCCCTACTTCGGCTTCCGGTTGGTGGAGCGGCTCAACATCGCTACGGTGGCCGGCCTGTCGGTGGCGATGGCGGCCTATCTGTGGGCGAATCGACTGCTACCCACTGCCATGGACGGGCGCGCAGCCTGGGAGGTGCATGTGTTCTTCCTGGCCTGGGCGGCGATGCTCGTGCATGCCACGCTGCGCACACCCAAGCGTGCGTGGATCGAACAGTTCGCGCTGGGTGCGGTGATGCTCGCGCTGCTGCCTTTGCTGACGGCGCTGACTACGGCACATCCGTTGTGGCGCACCCTGGCCGCAGGCGACTGGGCGTTCGCCGGTACCGACTTGACCCTGCTGGCATTGGCCGTCCTGCATGCAGTGCTGGCGTGGCGCACCTGGAAGCACGTACCGAAGGTGAAACGAGCACGTCCGCCTGCCGCCCCACGCACTGCAGTGACGGGGGCCAGCGCATGATCCACGTCATTCTGTTCGTGCTGTCGCTGGCTGCATTTGGATGCCTGGCACTGGCGATGGAGCGCCATCAGCGCGATGTCCTGCACCGTGTGTTGAGCGCGCAGGCCGTCCAACAACTGCGCGCGGTCGGTTGGGCGCTGCTGGTGTTCAGCGCCGTGTTTGCCATGCGCGGGTTGGGCGTGGGTTTGGGCCTGGCCGCGCTGTCCGGTCACACCAGCGTCGCCGCTGGCGTGGTGGTGCTGGCATTGGTGGCGCATGGGCGATGGAATCGGTAGATGCCCATCTTGGTGGACACCGACACTCTGCGGTGCCAATCAAGGTTGGCGGCTACCCGGGCAACGTACCGCACCATGCAGGGAACGCCCGGGCGTCCAGCGTGATCTCGATACGCTCCACGCCCTTGCCCTGGTTCTTCCGCTTCAGCGAGAGCGTGCCGATCTCCCCGGTGCGACGTGGATGGGTGCCACCACAACCCATCTGTGCGAAGCCTTCCACCTGCCAGAAACGGCGGTGGTTAGCCTCGTCGGAAAACGCGGTGATGATCGGCAGGTCGGCCGCGACCAGCGCGGCGGACTGGGCCTGCAGCGCATCAAACAGCACCGAGATGCTGCCTTCCCGCGCGAAATCGATGCGGGCCTTGGCCGGGCCGATATGCGCACCGACTTTGTCGATGCCCGGCTCCAGCGCATACATCAGCTGCAGGATCATCTCCGCCGCGAAATGGTGGCGCATCAGGCCATAGCGGCGCAGGCCTTCAATCTCGACCGCGACCACATCGCCCACCCGCAGGCCGTGCCCCTCGGGCAATCGATAGGCGATGTCCAGCCCATCCTTGCGCGCTTCCAGTACTGGATGGCCGCCGATGGAGCCGGCGTCGCTTTCCTGGCCGCCGGAGAACGCGAAGAAGATGGTCTCGTCCAGCCAGACCTCATCACCCAAGGCAGCGCTGACCCGCGCCTCATGGCGCAGCCGATAGGGATCGTCCCAGAATGCCTTGATCGTCATCGTGACCTCCAACCAAGGAACGCTAGCACGGAGAAGGCCTGCGAGCGCGCTGACCGGGGCACGAATACCTGTGCACGATGATCAACATGATCGGCAAGGCGTCGGCGGTTTCGGTAGATACCCACCTTGGTGGGCACCGATGGAAGCCAGCGCCAACCAAGGTGGGCGGCTACCGGGTGCGATGAACGTTGCTTCGATTTGCTGGCCCGCGCGAAGCACAGCCGAGCATGGCTCGGCTCTACAGAAAAGCTGCCATGCGCCGCAGCTCGTCGTCCAGCGCGACACGAAATACCTTGTCGCGGGCCAGCGACTTGCCGGCATAACCCACGTTCGACACCAACTCACCGTCGCGCACGCTGAGATTGGCCCAGCCCACCACCTGGTCATGCCACAACACCGGCAGCGCGTAGTAACCATACTGGCGCTTCGGCGCAGGCGTGTAGGCCTCGAACTTGTAGACCCAATCCCACAGCAGCTCGAAGCGGCGGCGGTCCCACACCACCGGGTCGAACGGCGCCAGTAGGCGCACCTGCTCGTCCGGTGCATGGCGGCGCGAGCGTGGATTCTCGTCTGCCGGCCAGTACCAGGTGGTGCCCTCCAGCGTGCAGCCGGCCAGTTGCTGCTTGGCCAACGCCAACGCCTGGCGGGTCTGCTCGGCCAGATGTGGGGCGCCATACCCCAGCAGGCGCACCAGATAGGTCAGGCTGGCCGACGGCAGCGGCGCGTACTTGCGCACCACCAGGTCGATCAGGGCGGCGGCGCGTTCGACCTGCGCCTGCTCGCTGGCATCGGGCTCGGCATGCTCGGCCACTGCATAGATGCGGGTGCCACTGTCGCGCCGCTGCACCCGCAGCAGGCCACGATAGTGCATGCCATCAAGCAGATGCGTGCTGGCATTGCTGGTGCCGCCCCAGTAGTTGGTCACCCGCCCATGTGCAAACGCCTGGTCGACCTCACGCGGGTGCACGCTGCCACGCTCGCGCACGAAGGCCAGTACGTCGGCCGCGCGGCGATGGGTCTCGGCGTCCCACTCGCGCTTGGACACCCGTGGGTGCATCAGCGCCAGATGCTCGCGCGGCAGGAACCCGTAGTTCACCAGGCAATCCTCTTCCACCGGCAGGCGTGTGTAGCGTCGCTCAAGATCGCCGGCACGGTAGTCCTTCACCCGGTGCCGCAGGGTCAGGTCCTGTGCACGTGCCGGTGCCCGGATCGGGTCGGCCTGCACGAAGCCCAACCGCCGTATCGCGGTCAGCAGCGTGGTCGGCTTGAACAGGGTGCGCGCCACCGCGTAGCGGCGAAGATCATCGAGAGTGGGCGTGGCAGGCATGACCGCATTGTATTCTCGACACTACGCGATCCGTCCAGTAGAGCCAGGCCATGCCTGGCTGGCGTCTACCGAAGCCGTGATACCTCCAGCGAACCGATCACCAGCGCCCGCATGCCCTGCTTGAACTCAGTGATCACCTGCCCCTCTTCGTCGTCCGCAATCGCATAGATCGTATCGGCGCCGGCGATGCAATAGAACGCGATCGTGGCCAGCAGCCAACGCGCCTTGTCCACCGGCAGGCCGAACACCTCGGCCACGTGCACCTGGTGCGAGGCGATCTTCTCCAGCATCGGCGCGGTCGCCACCGTGCGCCGCAGCAGGTACGGCGGCAGCCCGGGATGCGCCTTCACCACCTCGCACAGTGACTCCACGAACCCCATCAGGTAGGCCTCCAGCCCACCCGGTGCGTCAATCGACGCGCGCGGAATCTGCCAGCGCTGGAACACCGCCTCCGCCACCAGACGCTTCAACGCCTCCAGGTTGGCCACGCGCTTGTACAGCGCCGCCTGGGTCACCGCCAGTTCGGCGGCCACGTTGGCCATGGTCAGGTTGCGCAGGCCCAGGCGGATGCCGATGTCGGCCAGGCGCTCGGGGGTGATGGTGGGCGGGCGGCCACGGGTCGGCGCCGTTGGATCGGGGTGCGTGCTCATGCGGTGCCTGCTCTTACGGTGCGCGTCCATACCCTGCTGAGGGTGCCAGTAAAGGGACCCTCTTGTCCGCTTTGATTGATTTAGTTTAATTTACTCAACTAATTCGGAATGCGCCCAGCACGCTGTCCGTAATCGAGCCCATGGCTCACCTCCCGCCAGGTCCCCACCCAGCCAACAACCCTGCGCTGCGCCCTCTCCCCGTGCTTGCCGTCGGCAGCGCGCCAGGCGCGCTCGCGCCTGCGATTCACAGGACTCTGGCATGAACGTGTACGACTTCTCTTCTCCGCAGCATCGTGCTGCCGCCGCATCCTCCGGCCTGATGCATTCGCCTGGCTTGGCCCGGCGCTACCCAGCGTCGGCCCTCGCGCTGGGGCTGCTGGCCTCGTTTGCCGCACTGGCCGACTCCGCACCGTCCACCCTGCCCTCGGTGCAGGTGCAGGAGCAGCGCCGGGTCACTGCGGACTATGCGGGCGGGCAAGTGGCCGCAGGCAGCCGTGTCGGCCTGCTCGGCGACAAGGACTTCATGGACACGCCGTTCAGTACGGTCAGCTACACCGAGGCCTTCATCCGCGACCGCCAGGCCAAGGACCTCACCGACGTGATCGCCGCCACCGACCCCACTGTGTTCAGCAACGGCGTCACCGGCGCGTGGAGCGAGAACTACGCGATCCGCGGCTTCGCCTCCAGCACCAGCGACACTACGTTCAACGGCCTCAGCGGCATGGCGCCGTACTACCGGACCTCGCCGGAGTTGTTCGAGCGGATCGAAGTGCTGAAAGGCCCGTCCGCGCTGCTCAACGGCATGCCGCCGGGCGGCTCGGTCGGTGGCAGCGTCAATCTGGTCCCGAAGCGTGCCGGTGATGAACCGCTGCTGCGGGTCAGTGCCAATTTCGCCTCCGATGCGCAGTTCGGTACCCATGTGGACATGGGTCGCCGCCTAGGCGCTGACAAGCAGTTCGGCATCCGCTTCAACGGCGCCTACCGTGACGGTGATGGCGCCGTGGGCAAGCAGCGCAAGAAGGTACAGCTCGGTTCGCTGGCACTGGACTGGCGGGGTGACCGTGCACGCCTCTCGGCCGATCTGTACAGCGCCGACGACCGCGTGGACGGCCCGGCGCGCGGCGTCGGCCTGGCACCGGGCGTGGCGATTCCGCGCCCGCCGCGTGGCGATACGCTGATCAACCCGAGCTGGGCGTACGTGGACAGCCAGGACAAGGGCGCGATGCTGCGTGGCGAGCTGGACATCAACGACACCGTGATGGCCTACCTCGCCTACGGCACCAGCAGGACCGACTACCGTTACAACGGTTCGATCAGCGCGCTGATCCTCAATCCGGCCGGCGACTTCAGCACGGTGATCGGCCAGCTCGCCTTCGATATCAGGAAGCAGTCGGGCGATACGGGCCTGCGCGGCAGCTTCCGCACCGGCAGCATTGGCCACCAGTGGGCCGCCAACGTGACCCACTACCAGCACACCCAGAACGATTACGGCCGCCGCAGCGTGCCGGGCTGGGACTGGACCACCAACCTCTACAACCCGGTGTGGGGCCCGGCCGCACCGTTCGTGGCACCGCACATCTCGCATACCGAGCTGCGCCTGGACAGCATCGGCTTCGCCGACACGCTGTCCTTCGCCGATGAGCGCGTGCAGTTGACGCTGGGCGTGCGCCGCCAGCAGGTGGTCAGCGAAACCTTCAACGTGGCCACGGGTGCACGCACCTCGCGCTACGACGAGAGCGCCACCACCCCAGCCGCGGCGTTGCTGGTGAAGGCGACCGACAGGATCTCCCTCTACACCAACTACATCGAAGGCCTCAGCCAGGGCGCCACCGCGCCGATGACCGCTGCCAATGCCGGCGATGTGTTCGCCCCCTTCCGCACCAAGCAGCAGGAGCTGGGCCTGAAGCTTGACCTGGGCAGCTTCGCGCACACCTTCAGCGTATACGAGATCAAGCGACCGGGCAGCTACACCGACCCGGTCACGAATATCTTTTCGTTTGGCGGCGAGCAACGTAACCGCGGCGTGGAATGGGGCTTCTTCGGCGCCCCGCTGGACGGCGTGCGCCTGCTCGGTGGCGTGGCCTATGTACAGCCGAAGCTGACCCGCACGGCCGGCGGCGTGAATGAAGGACGCATCGCCACCGCCGTAGCGCAACGGCAGGCCAAGCTGGGTGTCGAATGGGATGTGCCGACCTTGCAGTTCCTGACGCTGACCGGCAATGCCACGGCGATGTCGAAGCAGTACATCAGTGCCGACAACAGCCTGTCGGTGCCGGGGCGCACGTTGTTCGACGTGGGGGCGCGTTACAGCACGACGCTGGCCGGGCGTCCGCTGGCGTTGCGGGCCAGTGTGAACAACGTGACCAACAAGGCCTATTGGGGCATGCCGTTGTTGTCGAGCCTGGCGCTGGGCGCGCCGAGGACGGTGCTGGTGTCGGCGACGATGGATTTCTGAAAGGCATCCACGCATGGCGTGGCTCTACTGGAAGCGAATCAGTAGCGCCAGGCCATGCCTGGCTGGCGCCATGGTGATCCGCCAACAGCATCCACGCATGGCGTGGATCTACTGGAAGCGAATCAGTAGAGCCAGGCCATGCCTGGCTGATGCCACGTCGATCCACAAACAGCATCCACGCATGGCGGGGATCTACGTGGGCTGCAGACGGTAGTACGCAAGCAGATGGGCAATCAACGCCAGCACCGCCAGATGCCCCACGTAGTACCCGTAGAACACCCAGCGCCAGCGCGGCAATTGCCACGCCACCTGCGCCGCCAGCAGCACCACCGGAACGGCCAGCAATGCCCAGCCGTTGTGGTTGGCCCAGCACACCGCCGCAAGCGCGACCAGCAGCAGCCACCACGCCCGATGCCGGAACGCGACCCAGGCCAGCAGCACAGCGCCAACGCCGGCCCACTGGTAATCCACGAACATCGGCAGCACGCCGGCCGCCAGCAACAGCTGCACGGGCCGATTGTTCGCCAGCGCATGCACGGCAACCGCCGCCAGAGTAAAGGTGAGCAGGATGTTGAGCGGCAGCCAGGAACCGAACGCGAGTGCGTGCAATGGCTGCGCGATCAGCCCCCACAGCACGAGCCGGCGTACCGACTTGCGCAGGTCAGCCCCCGGCTGGGCCAGGTTGCAGGCCATCACCAGCGCGAACAGCGGGAAGGCGATGCGCCCCAGCTCACTGACCACCGGCACGTGGCCACCGAAGACCACCTTGGCCACGTGATCACCGGTCATGGTCAGCAGTGCGATCCACTTCAGCAGCTCGCGCGCGCCGCTGCCGAGGGAGAGGTTGAAGGTGGACGTCCCGGTCGTGGTCACTTGCATCGCGGAAGCTTATGCGCATCGGCCAGCCCATTTCCAGCGCCGCGCAGGAGCACGCCGCTGCAAGCCGCAGGCGGCGGCGCTATGCTGGCCGCCCCCGCTTGTGAGACACCTGCCATGCGTACCCTGTACCCCGCCATCGAGCCCTACCGCGAGTTCACCCTGCCGGTGAGCGATCTGCACACCCTGCATATCGAAGAGTGCGGCACGCCCGAGGGGATCCCGGTGGTGTACCTGCATGGCGGCCCCGGCGCCGGTATCTCGCCCACCCATCGCCGCTTCTTCGATCCGGCGCGCTACCGCATCGTGTTGATCGACCAGCGTGGCAGCGGCCGCTCCACACCGTTCGGCGAACTGCGCGACAACACCACGCAGGCTCTGGTGGCCGATATCGAGAAGGTGCGAGAGCACCTCGGCATCGAACGCTGGCTGGTCTATGGTGGCTCCTGGGGCTCGACGCTGTCGCTGGCCTACGCGCAGGCGCATCCCGAGCGCGCCACCGGGCTGATCGTGCGTGGCGTGTTCCTGGGACGTGAAATCGAGAACCGCTGGTTTGCCGAGGCCAACGGCGGTGCGCGCTGGATATTCCCGGAGCGCTGGGACCGCTATGAGGCCTATATTCCGGAGGCCGAGCGCGGCGACTTGATTGCAGCCTACTGGACCCGCAGGGACGGCCCGGACGAGGCGACCCGCATCGCCGCCGCGCAGGCCTGGCTGGGCTGGGAAGACAATGCCGCCACCCTGCAGCACGACGTGGATGCTGTTTCTACGGACGACCCGTTGGACACGCTGGCCAAGGCACGCATCGAAGCGCACTACTTCCGCAACGGCATCTTCCTGGAGCCGGACCAGCTGCTACGCGACATCGACCGCATCCGCCATCTTCCCGGCGTGATCGTGCAGGGCCGCTACGACATCATCTGCCCGCCGCGCAGCGCCTGGGACCTGGCCAAGGCCTGGCCGGAAGCCAGGCTGGAGATGGTGACCTCAGGGCATAGCGCGAACGAGCCGGCGACGGTGGATGCGCTGGTGCGGGCTACGGATGCCTTTGCCGACCAGTTCGGCACAGGCGCCTGATCCACAACGTCAGCAGGCCACGGTGAACCCCACCGTGGTCAGCCCGTCGCGGCTGGCCACGAACACATCGCCAGCGTGCAGCACGGCGATGGCCTTGACGATCGACAGGCCCAGGCCGTGGTGGCGTTCGCCCCGGTACTCGCGGGCCTCGTCAACCCGGTAGAAGCGCTCGAACAGCAGCGGCAGGTGCTCGGCGGCAATGCCCTCGCCTTCGTTCAACACGGCAATGCGCGCGCCCTCGCCCTTGGCCTGCAGCTGTACCCGCACCTCGGTTCCGGGCCGCGCATGCTGTACCGCGTTGTGCAGCAGGTTGGTCAGGGCGCGCCGGAACAGCGACGGATCGATGCTGGCGATCGCATCACCTTCGATGCGCAGGGTCAGCCCTGCTTCTTCGAACAGGAATTCAAGGAAGTCCCCGGCGGCGGCCACTTCGTCGGCCAGCGCCACCGGCCGGGTGTCCATCGCGATGTCGCCCTGCCCCGCCCGCGACAGGAACAGCATGTCGTTGACGATGGCGCGCAGCCGCTCCAGCTCTTCCAGGTTGGACTGCATCACGTCCTGCAGCTGCGCGTTGTCGCGCGGCCGTGACAGGGCCACCTGGGTCTGCCCCATCAGGTTGGCCAGCGGCGTGCGCAGCTCATGCGCCACATCGGCGTTGAATGCATCGAGGCGTGTATAGGCGGCTTCCAGGCGATCCAGTGCACCGTTGAACGCCACGGTCAGATGGCCCAGCTCTGCCGGCAGCGCCTGTGTGCCGAGCCGCTGCGACAACCGCTGCGGGCTGAGCGATCGCGCCTCATCCGAGAGCGCCCGCAGCGGCGCCAGCCCCAGCCGGGCGATCCAGTAGCCCAGGCCCGCCACCAGCAGCACACCCAGCACGCCTGCAACCCAGAGCGCCACGGCGAAGCGTTGCAACGCATGCGTGTAGGGTTCGGAGTCGATGCCGATCCACAGGTCCACCGCTGGCCGCACGCCCTTGCCGGGCACGCGCTCATACAAAGTACGCAGCGGATGCTGGCCCTCGCGCTGCAACGTGCCCATGCCGCTGTCGTGGCCGTCGGGCGGCTGTACCTGCGGGCGCTCGGCGCCGATGCGGAAGGTGGGGTCGGCGCTCCAGGCCCAGACCAGCGTGTCGCGGTCTCCGGAAATCAGGTTACCGACCTTGTCGCGCACCTTGCTCCATCGCTCGCGGGTATCGCACATGGCTACACTCCCGCTGACCGCGTGCAGCTTGGTCTGCAGTTCGGCGTGCTGGTAACGCACCACCTGCCGTTCCAGTACGCCGTACACGCCGATGCCCAGCAGGGTGAACACCAGCAGCGCGGCCAACGCGAACATCGCCGACAGGCGCTGGGCGATCGACCACCTCATCGGCCATCGTCCTCGTCGTCACGCACTTCCAGCACGTAGCCCATGCCGCGCACCGTATGCAGCAGCTTGCTGGGGTACGGGCCGTCAAGCTTGCTGCGCAGGCGCTTGATCGCCACTTCCACCACGTTGGTATTGCTGTCGAAATTGATGTCCCAGACCTGCGCGGCGATCACCGTCTTGGACAGGATCTGCCCGCGCCGCTGCGCGAGCAGGGCCAGCAGCGCGAATTCCTTGCCGGTCAGGTCCAGCCGGGCGCTGTCTCGATAGGCGCGGCGCGCCAGCAGGTTGACCTGCAGGTCGCCCACCTGCAGTTCGGTCGGCTCCTGCTGGCGGCCGCGCCGGACCAGCGCCTGCAGGCGCGCCAGCAGTTCGATGAACGAGAACGGCTTGACCAGGTAGTCGTCGGCGCCCTGCCCCAGTCCATGCACACGGTCGTCCACGCGATCGCGCGCGGTCAGCATGATCACCGGGGTCTGCTTGCTGCGGCGCAGTTCGCGCAGCACATTGAAGCCGTCCATGCCCGGCAGCATCACGTCCAGCACGATTACGTCATAGTCGAACTCGCGAGCAAGATGCAGGCCGGTCACGCCGTCGGCGGCCAGGTCCACCGCCCAGCCTTGCTCGCCCAGGCCGGTGCGCAGGTAGTGAGCGGTCTTGCTTTCATCCTCGACGATCAGCAGTTTCATCCGGGCTCCGTCAGCGCGGCACCGGCCGCTGCCCTGCGCTCGCGTCGGCGCTGCAGGAACAGCCGGTCCAGGGCCAGGTAGATCACCGGGGTACTGTACAGGGTCAGCAACTGGCTGATCAGCAGGCCACCGACCACCGCTACGCCCAGCGGCTGGCGCAGCTCTGAACCGGTGCCGAAACCGATCATCAGCGGAATGGCGCCCAGCAGTGCCGCCAACGTGGTCATCATGATCGGGCGGAAGCGGGTCAGGCAGGCCTCGTGGATGGCCTGCAGCGGGGTCAGCCCGCGATGGCGCTGGGCATCCAGCGCGAAGTCGACCATCAGGATGCCGTTCTTCTTGACGATGCCGATCAGCAGCACGATGCCGATCAGCGCCATGATCGAGAAGTCCAGGCCCCACAGCCACAGCATCAGCACGGCCCCGATACCGGCCGACGGCAGCGTGGACAGGATGGTGAGCGGGTGCACGAAGCTCTCGTACAGCACGCCGAGGATGATGTAGACCGCGAGCAGCGCGGCCAGGATCAGCAACGGCTGGCTGGCCAGCGATTCCTGGAACGCCTGCGCGGTGCCCTGGAAGCGCCCGTTGATGCTGTCGGGCATGCCGATCTGCGCCTGCGCCTGCTCGACCAGGGTGACTGCCTCACCCAGCGAGACGCCCGGCGCCAGGTTGAACGACAGGTTCACCGCCGGCAGCATGCCGTTGTGGCTGATCGACAGTGGCCCGTTGCCCGGCGGTTGCACCTGCGCCACCGCCGACAATGGCACCATCTGCCCGGTCAGCGGCGAACGCAGGTGGAAGTAGGACAGCGCATCGACCTCGCCAAGCAGGCCGGGTGCGATCTCCAGGATCACCCGGTACTGGTTGGTCTCGGTCTGGAACTCGTTGATCTGGCGCTGGCCGAACGCATCGTAGAGCACCTGGTCGATATCGTTGGCGGTCAGGCCGAAGCGTGCAGCTGCGGTTCGATCGATCTGCAACCGGGTAACGCTGGCGCCCACCTGCTGGTCGTTGGACACATCACGCAGCTGCGGCAGCCCGCGCAGGCGTTCGGTCAACTGCTCGGCCCAGCGTGACAGTTCGCGGCTGTCCTGCCCACGCAAGGCATATTGATACTGGGTGCGTGCCGGTCCTGCGCCGAGGTTGATGTCCTGTGCGGCACGCATGTACACGGTGATACCCGGCACACTGGCCATCTTCGCGCGCAGCCGGTCGATGAAGCCGTGCACGTCAACGTCGCGGTCGCCGCGGTCCTTCAGGATGAACCAGAAGCGGCCATTGGACAGGGTCTGGCTGCCACCGGTGGCCCCTACGGCGTGGTTGTAGGCCTGCAGCGCGGGATCCTCGGCGGCGATCTTCGCCAGCTGCTGGTGCTTGGCCGCCATCTCCTCGAAGCCGATGTCCTGTGCCGCTTCGGTGGTGGCGAACACGAATGCGGTGTCCTGCAGCGGGAAGAAGCCCTTCGGGATCACCACGTACGAGGCCACCGCTACCGCCACCGTCGCGCCGAAGCCGAGCAGCACCAGCCGCTGGTGGCCCAACGCCCACTGCAGGCTGCGGTCGTAGCCAACCAACAGGCGCCCGGCCAGTGTGTCCTGGCCCGCGCGATGGGCCGGCATGCGCTTCATCAGGTGCGCGGCCATCATCGGCGCCAGCGTCAGCGAGGCCACGATGGAAATCAGGATCGCGACCGTGATCGTCATCGCGAACTCGGCAAACAGGCGCCCGACCACGCCGCCCATGAACAGCAACGGGATGAACGCCGCGATCAGTGACAGGCTGATCGACACCACGGTGAAGCCGATCTCCTCGGCCCCCTTCAGTGCCGCTTCCACGGGTCCCAGCCCGGCCTCGCGATGACGGTGGATGTTCTCCACCACCACGATGGCGTCGTCCACTACAAAGCCGACCGCCACCACCAGTGCGACCAGGGTGAGATTGTTGAGGCTGAAGCCGGCCACATACATCGCGGCGAAGGTGGCGACCAGCGCTACGACCAGCACCGCACCGACGATGAGCGTGGCCGAGAGCTGGCGCAGGAACAACCCCATCACCAGCACCACCAGCACGATGGTCAGCACCAGGGTGACTTCCACTTCGTGCAGCGACGCGCGGATGGTACGCGTGCGGTCGTTGAGTACTTCCACGTCGACGCTGGCCGGCAGATTCGCGCGCAGCTCCGGCAAGGCGGCCAGCACCGCATCGGTGGTGCGAACGATGTTCGCGCCCGGCTGCCGGCTGATGATCAGCCCCACGCCCGGTTGCCCGTTCGGCCACGCCTGCACATAGGCGTTCTCGGCACCGTCGACCACCTGCGCGACATCACCCAGCGTGACCGGTGAACCCTGCCGGTAGGCGACCACCAGCTGCCGGTAGTCCTGGGCATCGAACAGCTGGTCGTTGGCCTCGAAGGTCGACGTGCGCTGTTCGCCCATCAGCGCGCCTTTGGCCTGGTTGAGACTGGCGTTCTGGGCCACGCCACGCAGGTCGGACAGGGTCATGCCCATCGCTGCAAGCCGCTCCGGCTGCGCCTGGATACGGATGGCCGGGCGCTGCTGGCCGACGATGTTGACCTCGGACACGCCACTGATCTGGCTGATTGAACGCGCCAGGCGGCTCTCGGCCAGGTCGCTCAGCTCGGTCATCGACATCTGTGCCGAGACCACACTGAGCACCAGGATCGGGCTGTCGGCCGGGTTGACCTTGCGCCAGGTCGGCAGGTTCGGCAAGTCGCTGGGCAGGCGCCCGGCCGCGGCATTGATCGCCGCCTGTACTTCCTGCGCAGCGGTATCAATGTTCTTTTCCAGGTCGAACTGCAGCGTGATGGAGGTGCTGCCCAGCGCGCTGGTCGACGTCATCTCGATGATACCGGGCACGCCGGTCAGCTGTGTTTCCAGCGGCGTGGCCACCGCCGATGCCATGGTCTCGGCGCTGGCGCCGGGCAGGCTGGCATTGACCCGGATGGTCGGGAACTCCGCTTCCGGCAACGGTGCCACCGGCAAGCGCGGCAAGGCGGCCACGCCGAGCAGGATCACCGCCAGGGTGAGCAGCGTCGTGGCCACCGGGTGCTTCACAAACCAGCTGGACAGCGAGACACGGGCACTCATGGTGCGGCCCCGGCCTTGGCAACCGGTGCGCCGGCCTCAGTGACGACCACGCCCGGACGCAGGCGTGACTGGCCATCGCGCACGATCACATCACCCACCCGCAATTCGCCCTGGACGGCCACCTGCCCGTTCTCGGCTTCACCGACGGTGACCGGCAGCACCTCGACGCTGCCGTCGCCGACCACGCGGTAGACGAAACTGCCCTCGACACCGCGCTGGATCGCGGCGGCGTCCACCACCAGGGCGCCCGTGGTCTGGCCGATGCGTACCCGCACGCTGACCAGCTGGCCGGGCCACAGCCGGTCGTCGGCATTGGCGAATCGCGCACGCAACCGCACCGTGCCTGAGGTCTCGTCGATCTGGTTGTCGATCACCTGCAGGGTGCCTTCGGCCAGGGATCTGCCGCCATCGCGGTCCAGCGCCTGCACCGCGACGTCGCCGGCCGCCAGCGCCTGCCGCAACTGCGGCAACGCGTCCTGTGGCAGCGCGAACACCACCGAGATCGGATCGGTCTGCTGCACCGTCACCAGTCCCTGCGTATCCGTGGCACGCACCAGGTTGCCGGGGTCGACCTGGCGCAAACCGATGCGGCCGTCCATCGGCGCCAGGATGCGGGTGTACGACAGCTGCACCTGTGCTGCGTCCACCGCCGACTGGTTGCCACGCCCGGTGGCCTGCAACTGCTGCACCGTGGCCGCCTGCTGCTCCAGCATCTGCCGCGAGACCAGCTGGTCGGTGGACAGGTGCTGAAGCCGCGCGAGGTCCGAGCGCGCGGCATCCAGCGTGGCCCGGTCGCGCACCACCGCAGCCTGTGCGCTGCCAAGGTCGGCGCGAACCGCACGATCATCGATGCGGGCCAGCAATTGCCCCTTGCGCACTTTCTGGCCTTCCTCGAACAGCACCTCGGTCAGCACGCCGTCGACCTGCGGCCGCAGCACGGTGCTCTGCAGGGACTGCACCGTGCCCACGCCGCTGCGCCAATGCGCCACATCGCGCTGCTCGACACGGCCGGTCACCACTGGCACCGGCGGCGGTGCGCCGGCCGGTTGCGCATCGCCGCGCGACACACCCTGGAACAGCATCACCAGCGACAGCACCACCAGCAGCAACACGCCCAGGGCCAGGTGGCGGCGACGCATTCGTGCGGACAGGAAGGGGATTCGCATGACAGAAGTCCATACCGGTGCCGGCGCGGGGGCTGCGCGGGCCTGACGCCATCCTCACGGCTGGCCTCCGGCACCTTGCTGTCGCCTGCCTGACAATTTCGTCAGGTGCCGCTGGGGCGTGCATGCGGCCTGCGGGTGAACGGTGGCCCACCGCTACATGGCAACCCGTTCGGTTCTTCGCAGCTCGCTTACAGACGCCAGCCGAAGATCCGGCCGTGGCCATCCACAACCGTGGCCCGCGTCCCCACTCCTGGAGCCTGTCATGACCGGTATTCGCTACCTTCCCGTTGTCCTCGCCCTCTCCGCCGGGCTGCTGCTGGGCGCCTGTTCCAAGACCCAGGAGGCGAGCAAGGCCACCGCCGCCGAGGACGTCACCGAAGTGAAGCTGATACCGCCGTATGAATCGCTGGACAAGGACAAGGACGGCATCGTCACCCTGGCGGAAGTGGATGCAGTGGCACCGGACTGGGCCGAGCGCCTGCACGCCTGCGATACCGACCGCGACCAGAAGTTGAGCCGCGGCGAGTATGACGTGTGCAAGCAGACCAGCGCTTCGCATTGATCCATCACTGAACCCTCGATGGGCGCAACGCATGCCGGGCTATACCAAGGTATAGCCCGGCTAACCCACGGGCCTCTAGGACTGCCCCATTCAGGGGCGGACAATAGCGCCACTGGCCAAGGCAATCCTGGTCAGCCCCTCCCCTCATGGAGACGCAGATGGACCCCGACCCTGCCGGGCGCACCGCGCCCCTGATGCCCGCAATCCGCCTGTTCCTGGCGCCTGCCCGCCGGTCCCTGTCTGCCTGAGTGACGGGGGGTCGACAGGTGCCGCCTGCCTGGAGATCGCCCCCATGTCCTACAAGATCCTCTACATCACCCTGCGCCGCCTGATCGGCGAGCGCGATGTCGCCGCCCTGCGCAGCCAGCTGCTGCAGCACGGCCCGGTCATGTTTGCCCGTTCGCTCTCGCTCGGTTCGCCGCGCGTGGTGGCCGACGCGCTGTCGCTGCTGCCGATCAGCGAGCGCATCAATGTGCTGCGCCACCTGCCCTATCCCCTGCGCGATGCGATGAAGCCGTTGTGCATCGGAGGCAGCCAGCGCCTGCACATGCAGCCGTGGTCGCCGGCGGTGCTGGCGATGCGCCACGCCTGACCTGTTCCAACCGTTCCGTTCGTGTTCCGGCCCCGGCCGGCTCTGACATTCGAGGAGAGTCCCATGAGCCTGCTCAACGCCTGGTTCAACGCCTTCCTGCGCAGCCGTCGCGCAGGCAACCTGTTCCGCCGCCGTGCGATGCCCGAAGCCGGGTTTGGCCCGGGCAGCGCCGAAGCGGCGCCGTTCGCGCTCACCACCGGCCTGGTCACCCTCGCCCAGCAGGAGGAATCCGAGCTGCTGGCCACGCTGGAATCGCATGCCGATGGCCTCAGCCCGCATGAGGCCGAGGAGCGGCTGGCCACGCTCGGTCCCAACGAAGTGGATCACGAAAAGCCGCTGCCGTGGTGGCGCCACCTGTGGCAGTGCTACCGCAATCCGTTCAACCTGCTGCTGACCGTGCTGGCGGCGGTATCCTGGCTGACCGAGGACATCAAGGCCACCGTGGTGATCGGTGCGATGGTGCTGCTGTCCACGCTGATCCGCTTCGTGCAGGAGGGTCGCTCGAACCGTGCCGCCGAGCGGCTGAAGGCACTGGTCGGCAATACCGCGCGCGTGCTGCGTCGCAATCCCGGCACCGAGGCTGCCGATGTGGCCGACCAGTACTTCGGCGCACACCTGCACAGCCGTCGCCCGGCACGCCTGCTCGACCTGCCGATCCGCGAACTGGTGCCCGGCGACCACATCGTGCTGTCGGCAGGCGACATGATTCCGGCCGATTGCCGCGTGCTGACCGCCAAGGACCTGTTCGTGGCCCAGGCCGCGATGACCGGCGAATCGCTGCCGGTAGAGAAGTTCGCGCACCCGGGCGACGGCCTCGCCGGCCTGCTGGAACAGCACAACCTGCTGTTCATGGGCACCAATGTGGTGTCCGGCACGGCCACCGCCGTGGTGCTGGCCACCGGCAACCGCACCTACTTCGGCACGCTGGCCCAGCGCAGCACTGCCACCGACCGTGCGCCTACCGCGTTCCAGGCCGGCGTCAACAGTGTCAGCTGGCTGCTGATCCGCTTTGCGCTGGTGATGGTGCCGTTCGTACTGCTGATCAACGGCTGGACCAAGGGCGACTGGACCGAGGCGTTCCTGTTCGCGCTGTCGGTGGCCGTGGGCCTGACGCCGGAAATGCTTCCGATGATCGTCACCTCCACCCTGGCCAAGGGTGCGGTGCTGTTGTCGCGACGCAAGGTGATCGTCAAGCGCCTGGATGCGATCCAGAACTTCGGCGCCATGGAGGTGCTGTGCACCGACAAGACCGGCACCCTCACCCAGGACAAGATTGCGCTGGAGCGCCACACCGATGTGTTCGGCCACGATTCGGAAGACGTGCTGAAGTTCGCCTATCTCAACAGCCACTTCCAGACCGGGCTGATCAACCTGCTGGACCGTGCGGTACTGGAGCACGTGGAGCTGCAGAGTTCGCTGCGGCTGTCGCAGGACTACCACAAGGTGGATGAGATCCCGTTCGACTTCGAGCGCCGCCGCATGTCGGTGGTGGTCTCCGAGCGCGAGGACCACCACGAGCTGATCTGCAAGGGAGCCGTGGAAGAAATGCTGGCGGTGTGCAGCACCGTGCGCGAGAACGGCCAGGACATGCCGCTGGACGAACGCCGCCTGGCCCGCGTGCGGCAGACCACCGAGGAACTGAACGAACAGGGCCTGCGCGTGGTGGCGGTGGCGATGAAGGAGACCGCCGCCAGCCAGACCACCTACTCGCAGGCCGACGAGTGCAGCCTGACCCTGGTCGGCTACGTGGCCTTCCTGGACCCGCCGAAGGAATCGGCTGCGCAGGCGCTGCAGGCGCTGGCTGCACATGGCGTGGAGGTCAAGGTATTCACCGGTGACAACGAACTGGTGACCGCCCGTGTCTGCGCGCAGGTGGGACTGGACGCCGACACCATCCTGACCGGCCTGCAGATCGAGCGCATGGATGACGGCGCGCTTTCGCGGGCGCTGCACCACCATCGCGTTTTCGCCCGGCTGACGCCGCTGCACAAGGAGCGCCTGGTGCGCGAGCTGCGCGCTCAGGGCAAGGTGGTCGGCTTCCTCGGCGACGGCATCAATGATGCGCCCGCTCTCCGCGCAGCCGATATCGGCATCAGCGTGGACAGTGCGGTGGACATCGCCAAGGAGGCCGCCGACATCATCCTGCTGGAAAAGAACCTGATGGTGCTGGAGGAAGGCGTCATCCAGGGCCGGCGCACGTTCAACAACATGCTGAAGTACATCCGCATGACCGCCAGCTCCAACTTCGGCAATGTGTTCTCGGTACTGGTGGCCTCGGCCTTCCTGCCGTTCCTGCCGATGCTGCCGCTGCAGCTGCTGGTGCAGAACCTGCTGTACGACATCTCGCAGATTGCCATTCCGTTCGACAACGTGGACGAGGAGCTGGTGCGCAAGCCACTGAAGTGGAACCCGGCGGACATCGGCCGCTTCATGGTGTTCTTCGGGCCGATCAGCTCGATCTTCGACCTGACCTGCTTCGCGCTGATGTGGTACGTGTTCGATGCACGCACGCCGGCCGACCAAGGCCTGTTCCAGTCCGGCTGGTTCGTGGTCGGCCTGCTGACCCAGACCCTGATCGTGCACATGATCCGCAC
>DQIG01000281.1:769-1378 GCA_003525885.1 Stenotrophomonas sp. | reverse complement strand
TGATCGTGCACATGATCCGCACGCCGAAGGTGCCGTTCCTGCAGAGCATCGCCGCGCCGCCCCTGCTGCTGATGACCGGCCTGATCATGGCCATTGGCGTGGCCCTGCCGATGAGCCCGTTGGCCGGCTACTTCAAGCTGCAGGCGCTGCCGGCTGGCTACTGGCCGTTCCTGGTGGCGATCCTGTTCGGTTATGCGGTGCTGACCACCGCGCTGAAGAAGTTCTACATCCGCCGTTACGGCTGGCAGTAAGCGCCCGCCGCTTTGTCCAGGGAGAAACACAATGGACATCAATCCCAACCTGCCGGCGTTCAACGCCGGCGCCACGCTCAGTTCACTGATCAGCCTGTCGGTGGCGTTCGTGCTGGGCACGATCATCGGCCTGGAGCGGCAGCTGCGCCAGCGGACCGCCGGCCTGCGCACCAACACACTGGTGGCGGTGGGCGCGGCGGTGTTCGTCGACCTCGCCGTGCGCTTCCATGACCTGTACGGAGGCCCACCGTCACCGCTGCACGTGGTGGCCTACGTGATCTCCGGCGTCGGCTTTCTGGGTGCCGGGGCGATCATGAAGGACGGTGCGCAGGTGTCCGGCCTGAACACTGCCGCCACC
>DQIG01000281.1:468-619 GCA_003525885.1 Stenotrophomonas sp. | reverse complement strand
CGGCCTGAACACTGCCGCCACCTTGTGGGGATCGGCGGCAGTGGGAGCGTGTGCCGGCATCAAGCTGCTGCCCGAAGCAGTGATGGCCGCGGTGTTCGTGCTGGCCGCCAACACCCTGCTGCGGCCGGTGGTCAACCGCATCCAGCGGCAG
>DQIG01000281.1:0-301 GCA_003525885.1 Stenotrophomonas sp. | reverse complement strand
AGCCGCTGCCGGAAGCGTTCAGCGAGGCGACCTATGCGATCAACGTGGTCTGCCAGCGCGAGCAGCAGGCCGAGGTGCTGGACCAGTTGTTGCTGCTGCTTGAGCAGGCCCAGTACCCGGTGCGCGCAGTGGACCAGCGTCCCTTCGGCGAGCGTGACGTGGAGATCGAGGCGGTGCTGTATGCCACTACCGTCGATGCCGGCGAACTGGATGCAGTACTGGCGACGCTCGCGACCACGGCCGGTATACTGCAGGGGTTCTGGAACGCCAGCCTGGAGGAGTAGTGCCGGCCGCTGGCCGG
>DQIG01000335.1 GCA_003525885.1 Stenotrophomonas sp. | reverse complement strand
CGCTACAGGTGGGAAGCCGGGGATGCGTGTCGCATCCCCGGCTTTTTGCTTACTTCAGGCCATCACTGACCGCCTTGGTCAGGGTGCCCTGTGCATCGTCACCGCTGAACTCCCAGACGAACGCGCCGCCCAGGCCCTGGGTCTTCACGTAACCCATCTTGCGGGTGATGTTGGCCGGGGTGTCGAAGCTCCACAGCGTGCTGCCGTTGTAGATCCAGGTGGCACCGGCGGTGTTGTCGGTGTAGCCCGGCCACGCCAGGTTCTTCAGCACCTTCCAGTCTTCGATGCCGGCCTCGTAGGTACCCGGGGCGGCGCCGGTCGCAGTCTGGTACAGCCCGTTGTTGGCATTGGCCACGCCGGTCCAGCCACGCCCGTAGTAGCCGATGCCGAGGTTGAGCTTGGCGGCGGGCACGCCACGGCTGATGAAGGCCTCGATGGCGTCGTTGCTGTTGTACAGCTTCTGGTCGCCGGTGGACGGGTCATTCGGCGAATCGAACAGCGCCGACTGGTGATTGGTCTTCGCATCCCACGCGCCGTGGAAGTCGTAGGTCATCACGTTGATGTAGTCCAGGTACGGGTGGTATGCGGCCGGATCGGTGACGCGGATCTTGTCGATGCCGGCACCCACCGCCACCGTCAGCAACAGGCCCGGACGCACCGCATCGAGCTGGCGGCGGAACTCGGCCATCAGCGCGGTGAAGTTGGCGTTGTCTTCCGGCTTGCCGCATTCGATGCCGCACGCCACCGGGTATTCCCAGTCGATGTCGATGCCGTCGAACACGCCCAGCGCGGCACCGGCGCCACCGGCACCGTCGGTCACCGGCAGGTTGCCCTTGATGTAGGCGTCGATGCACGAGGCGACGAAGGCCTGGCGGTTTTCCGGGCGCGCCGCGCTGGAGAAGCCGCGCGACCAGGTCCAGCCACCCAGCGAGATCAGCACCTTCATGCCCGGGTACTTGGCCTTGAGCTGCTTGAGCTGGTTCCAGTTGCCACGCAGCGGCTGGTCCCAGGTATCGGCGCTGCCGCTGACACTCTCGGCTGCACTGAAGGCCTTGGTGTAGTCGGCGAAGGCATCGCCACCGGCGCCGCTGTTCGGATCCGACGGCTGGGTGATGCCCACCTCGCAGCGGTTGTTGCGCACGTTGCCGAAGGCGTAGTTGATGTGGGTCAGGCGCGCGGCCGAGCCGCTGCTGTCGATGTTCTTGACCCGGTAGTTGCGGCCGTAGATGCCCCACTGGGTGAAGTAGCCGATGACCCGCTTGCCGGTGGTGCCACCGTCACCGGCCAGCGTGGTGGCGCTGATCTCGGTGCCCTGTGCCGACGCATTGCCGGCGTTGTCGCGGGCACGTACGCGGTAGCGGTAGGTGGTCGACGCGGTCAGCCCGCCATCCACATAGCTGGCGCTGGACGGCGAACCGACCAGGCTGCCGTTGCGGTACACGTCGTAGCCGGCCATGCCGCTGCCACCCGTGTTGTCGGTGGAGGGGCTCCAGCTGAGCGCGATGCTGTTGGCGGTGCGCGTACCGGCCGCCAGCCCACCGGGTACGCTCGGTGCGGTGGTATCGCCACCGGCGGCGTTGACGGTGATGGTGATGGTCGGGGTGCTGGTGGTGGCGTTGTTGTTGTCGGTGGCCACCGCGCGCAGGGTGTGGCTGCCGGCGCTGGCATTGGCCCAGCTGGCAGCATACGGCGCACTGGTGGCCACGCCGAGCGTGCTGCCATCGCGGAAGAATTCGACCTTGGCGACGCTGCCGTCCGGATCACTGGCGGTGGCGGTCACGTTGACCGTGCTGCCCGCGCTGAAGGTGGCGCCGTTGACCGGCGAGGTCAGGTTGACCACCGGCGGCTGGTTGGCGCCGCCGCCATCACAGGCGCCGAGGTTGGTGTAGTAGGGCGCACCGGCCGGATGGTCCGGCGGCGCGTTCCAGATGTCCTGGTTCGCCCGATAGAGGACGCCTCCTTTCTGCAGGGTATCGCCGGCCCGGTAGATCTTGGCCTGATCCCACTGGGCCACCCCGGCACAGCTGGCGGCCTGTGCCAGGCCGGGCAGGGCGGCGGTACCGGCGGCCAGGGCAAGCAGCCAGGCCAGGCGGCGGGGACGACAGCTTCGGGTCGAACGTTCGGCACTGCGCACAATCGGGTCGTACATGGGTAAGTCTCCGATCAAAGGGCGCGCGGGCCCCGATGGCGCCGCGCGTGACGCAGGTCCGGGCGTCGCCCGGGAAGGCGACGGAGGGGGCGGACGGGGTACCTGGGAGGCCGGGGAGAGAGTCCGGCGCCAGGTGGGGACAACGTTGTCATCAATTGTGTGGTCAATCCGTGAGCAAGCGCATGGTTCCGGGATTCAGGCGGAGGGCGGCGTTGCGCGCGGCCGGCGGCCATCGGCGGAGCCCCTCGTGGCGGGGGCTTTACGCGAACAGCGGGTTTCTGGAGGTTGGCCGGGTGGGTGGGCTGCGCAGGGGACGCCGTGAATACGTCCCTGTAGGTTCCTGCGCGGCCAGCCACGGAAGACAGAACAAAAAATCAAAAGCAAAAGCCGGTCGCTTCGCTCCCATCCACGCCATGCGTGGATGGATCCATCAGATATCGCAACAAATCCAGGGTCAGAGCCCGTTGCGAAGCAACGGGATCCGACCCCGTGCCGTTCCCGCAGATCGCGGAAATCTGTCGGAGGCGGGGCGGTGGGGGCCAGCAGGACCGTTGGCGCCATGGA
>DQIG01000145.1 GCA_003525885.1 Stenotrophomonas sp. | reverse complement strand
GCCCCTGTAGAGCCGAGCCCACGCTCGGCTGCTACAGAACCGGCAGCTGGGCCTTCAACCCGCGCTCGTCCAGCGCCTGCAGCACGCGCTCGATGATCGCCAGGTTGTGGCCGTGGGCGGCACCCTCATGCAGCAGCACGATGGCGCCCGGGCGCAGGTCCGGCAGCAGCCGGTCGAGCACGCCCTGCGCCGTGCAGCCGATACCGTCGAAGCCGCGCGCGCTCCAGCCGACCCGGACCAGGCCCAGCCGCTGCAGCACCGGTGCCACGAACGGGTTGGTCATGCCCACCACCGAACGGTACCAGCGCACCGGGCGGCCGCTCACCGCCTGCAGGGCATGCTGGCAGCCCTCGATCTCGGCACGCATCGCCGCCGGGCCCAGCCGCCAGAAGCGCGCCTGCGGGTGGCTGTGGCTGTGGTTGCCCAGGTCGTGTCCGCGGCGCAGGATCTCCTGCACCAGTTCTGGTTGTGCCAGCGCGCGCTCACCCACCAGGAAGAAGGTAGCGCGGGCCTGGTGGCGGTCCAGCAGGTCGAGCACGGCACGGGTTTCCGGGCCAGGACCGTCATCGATGGTCAACCAGACGCTGTTGCCGGCCTCCGGCATCCGGCTCAGCACCGGCGCATAGAAACGGCTGTTGGGCAGGAACACCGGCACCATGAACAGTGCGTGGCTGGCCACCATCAGCGGCAGCCCCCAGTACCAGCCGGCCAGGGCCCAGACCAGGATCACGGCCAGCTGCGACGCCACCAGCCAGGGCAGCCAGCGCCAGGGCCGGGTCGGGATGCGATGCAATGTTCCTGCGTTGCTCATCCCCCATGATGCCATGAGGGTTAGAATTGATGATTCGAATTCCCGGAACCCCGACGTCCATGTCCCTCGATCCCGCCCTGCGTTCGCGCATCGAATCCATCCTCAACGCCAACCGCGTCGTGCTGTTCATGAAGGGCCAGCCGTCGATGCCGCAGTGTGGCTTCTCGGCCAAGGCCGTGGGCGCCCTGCAGGACCTCGGCGTCGAGTTCGCCCACGTCAACGTGCTGGCCGACCAGGAAATCCGTGAAGGCATCAAGGCCTATGGCGACTGGCCGACCATCCCGCAGCTGTACATCGACGGCGAACTGGTCGGCGGCAGCGACATCGTGCTGCAGATGGCCGCCAGCGGCGAGCTGAGCAGCGTGCTGGGCCTGGCTGCGCCGGACCGTACCCCGCCGAGCATCACCGTCACCCCGGCAGCCGTGGAAATGCTCAAGGGCGCGCTGGCCGATGCCCCGGGCGCTGCCCTGCAGCTGTCGATCGACGCCGGTTTCCAGCCGAACTTCCAGCTGGCCCCGCACGACGAAGGCGCCATCGCCGCCGAGTCCAACGGCCTGCGCGTGCAGTTCGACCTGGCCAGCGCCCGTCGCGCCAATGGCATCACCATCGACTGGGTGGACGACATCCGCGGCAAGGGCCTGGCCATCGACAACCCGAATGCGCCCAAGCCGGTGCAGGAAATCAGCGTGCGCGATGCCGACGACCTGGTGCGTGCCGGCAACATCACCCTTGTGGACGTGCGCCCGGCCGACGAGCGTGAGATTGCCGCCGTGGGCGTGCCGTTCAAGACCTTCGACGGCACCGGCCGCGCCGCGCTGGAAGCCCTGCCCAAGGACACCGCGCTGGCCTTCATGTGCCACCACGGTGGCCGCAGCGCGCAGGCCGCCGAGCAGTTCCGCGCCCTGGGCTTCACCAAGGTGTTCAACGTCACTGGCGGCATCAATGCCTGGTCGGAAGACGTCGACAACGGCGTGCCGAAGTACTGATCGGCACTGAAAAAGGGGACGGAGGGGATTAAGTCGTTTTGCCACAAACGACTTAATCCCCTCCGTCCCCTTTTTCTTAGCCGGCGAATCCGCCTTCGGCCAGGTAGTCCAGTTCCTCCGGCGAGGGAATACGCCCCAGCACGGCGTTGCGGTGCGGGAAGCGGCCGAAGCGGCGGATGATGTCGCGGTGCAGCTCGGCGTACTGAAGGTATTCCTTGTCACCCAGCACATCGAACATCGCCACCGAGCGGTCCTGGTCCAGCGGATCCTCGGAGTGCTCGAACGGCAGGTAGATGAAGGCGCGCAGCTTCGGCACCAGCTGCAGGTCCAGGCCTTCCTCGATGGCGCGCATGGCGTAGTGCCGGGCCAGGCCATCGGTGGCATAGGAGTGGGCGCTACCGCGGAAGCAGTTGCGCGGGAACTGGTCCAGCAGCAGCATCAGCGCCAGCGCGCCCTCGGCACTGCCCAGCCAATGCTCGCGCGCGCGCGAAGCGGCCGCGAAGTGCTCATCCAGAAACAACTGGCGGAACTGCGCGTCGAACGCGTCGTCGCGGGCGAACCACTTCGCAGGGCCCGCCTCCTTCCAGAATTCCACCACTTGCGCGGCAACGTCCATCACCTACTCCCCAGGGCCGGCGCGCCGCGCCAGGCCATCATCATCATTCGTCGAAGCGCAGGTGGCGGACCGACTTGCCGTTGCGCCGGATAAGCTTAAGCGCCTCGATACCGATCTGGATATGGTTTTCCACGAACTGGGAGCTGACCTTGGCATCGGAGGCCTCGGTCTTGACCCCGTCGGGGATCATCGGCTGGTCCGACACCAGCAGCAGCGCGCCGCTGGGAATGTGGTTGGCGAAGCCGGCCGCGAACACGGTGGCGGTTTCCATGTCGATGGCCATGCAGCGCATCGCCCGCAGCCGCTCCTTGAAGGCCTCGTCGTGCTCCCAGACCCGGCGGTTGGTGGTGTAGACCGTACCGGTCCAGTAGTCGTGGCCGAGGTCGCGGATCATGGTCGAGACCGCACGCTGCAGCGCGAAGGCCGGCAAGGCCGGTACTTCCGGCGGCAGGTAGTCGCCCGAGGTGCCCTCGCCACGGATCGCTGCGATCGGCAGCACCAGGTCGCCCAGCTGGTTCTTGCGCTTGAGGCCACCGCACTTGCCCAGGAACAGCACCGCCTTGGGCATCACCGCCGACAACAGGTCCATGATGATCGCGGCATTGGGGCTGCCCATGCCGAAGTTGATCATGGTGATGCCGTCGATGGTGGCACTGGCCATCGGCCGGTCCAGGCCGATGACGGGGGCGCCGGTCAGCTCGGAGAAGGTATGCAGGTAGCCGCCGAAGTTGGTCAGCAGGATGTGCTGGCCGAACTGGTCCAGCGGCACGCCGGTATAACGCGGCAGCCAGTTGTCGACGATTTCCTGCTTGCTCTTCATGGGCGGTCCGGAACGGCGTGGGGGCCGCCATTGTAGGCGTGCACAGGCCAACCCACACCTGGGCCGGCAACGAAGGAGGGCGGCCCTGCGGCCGCCCTCCTGGGTCTTCCCGATGTCAGGGAAGCAGAAGGATCAGAAACGTACCGACCAGCGCAGGTTCGCACTGTGGTCGCGGCTTTCGTCGCCATACTGGCCGCTATAGCCCAGCTCCAGCTGCTGGCGTGCGGTCAACCATGCCGACAGGCCCAGTTCGGCCACCACTGTTCTGTCAGCAATCGGGGCACCGCTGACCACGAAGCCGTCGCTGCCCGTGGCGAAGGCGAAGCGGGCCGCCGGGTCGCGATCACCGCTGGCGTGGCGGTACCCCACGCCTCCACGCAGGTGCAGCCAGCTGTCCTGTTGGAAGGAAGCCTTCAGGCCCTTGTCGAAGCGCAGGCCGGCCGTTGCCACCGTGGTGCGCAGATCGTCCACCTCGCCCTGCAGTGCAGCAGCGCCGCCGCGTTCGTTGACGCGCTTCATGTCCACTTCCACACGTGCCAGCTGCAGGTAAGGCTCCAGCCCCGCCTCGCGGCCGCCAAAGCGGTAGCTCGCCTCGATGAACGCCTGCCGGGTGCGACCGTCATAGCGGGCCACCAGCGTGTCGCTGTAGCCGGAGAAGCCCAGCTCGCGGGTGCTTTTCACCTCATGCTCGCTCCAGGCCAGGCCACCACGCAGGCCGAAAGCACCCCAGTCGTGGCCGGCGTAGGCCCCCAGGTGCGTGTTGTCGACCTTGGCGCGCGCACGGCGTCCTTCCTGCTGCTTTGCATCGGTACGGCCGGTACCGGCCAGCACACCCACCTGCCAGCCGTTGATCTCGCGGTCCACACCCACCAGCAGGCCGCTGCTGTTGGCCTCGGTGCGTGCGGTGTTGCCATTGCCGTCAAGCGTGGTGCTGCCACCGATGGCCTGGACCCACACGCCCGTAGCCGCTTCGCCGTCTGCGCCCGGAGCGCGGGTACCGACGCGACGCGACAGCGCGGCGTCACGGACGTAGCGGCTACCCTCGACCAGGGCCATCGCGGTGGCTGCATGCAGCTCGCCGCTGAGGCCATCCAGTGCAGCGCCCACCTGCTGCGGGAACAGCAGGGTCAGCGGGCGTGGCAAGCCCTGGTTGACCGCCAGTCCGTCGGCCACAGTGGCGACCGCGCGCTGGTTGTCGGTACTGGCGGCACTGGCAAGCGGGTTACCGCGGCTCACTTCAATGCGCGCGCCACCAGCAGCATAGGCCAGGCTGAATTTCATGAACGGTGAGAACGCACTGAAGTCGGTGGTGGCGAACTGGCCACTGATCCCGCCATCGGCACGGATGAAGTTGAACTGCTCACCCAGGTAATAGGTGCCCGCCTCCGGCAGCGCGACCAGGGAGCCTCCCAGGGTCGCGGTGCCGGTAACGCGCAACTGGTCGCTGCGCCCGCCCGGAGCCAGTTCGGCCTGGTACACGCCAGTGGCGGTCTGCACATAGTTGCCGTTGATGGTCAGCGTACCGATTGAATTACCCGGTGCGACGATGCCGGCCACGGTGGTATCGCCCAGCTGGCCTGTACCCTTCAGCGTGCCCTTCGGGCCGACGAGGGTATGGCCGCCGGTCTGCACGCCGTTGAACGACAGCACGCCGCCGTTGACGGCCAGGTCGGAGCCTGCGAGTACGCCGCCAGCATTTACACGGCTGTTGCCCAGGCTGGTCAACGTGCTGCTGTCCAGCCTGCCGTTCAACTCGAACGTTCCCTGCTCGGCCACCAAGGTGTGCGCGGCGCGCTGCACGCCGTCGAAGGTCACCACGCCACCGTTGACGGTCAGGTCGGAGCCATCCAGCACACCCAGGGCATTGATATGGCTGGCGCCCCCCAGGCTGTTCAGTGCGGTGTTCTTCAACGTGCCATTGAGCAGGAAGCTGCCGCCGGCCACATCCACCGCTCCGGTGAGCGTATTGACGCCATCCAGTTCCAGCACGCCCTCGCGTACCAGCGCACCGTTGAAGCTGTTGTCGCCGCTCAGGCGCAGCCAGCCGATGCCGCTCTTGGTCAGCTTGCCGGGGCCGCCGATGTCGTTGGTCCAGTTGTCCCAGGCATCGCCTTCCCACACTTTCAGGCCACCTGCACGCTGGTTCATCACCACGTTGGTGTCCACGCGCAGCGAACCGTAACCCTCGATGGCCTTGGCCAGGTTCAACAGGCCCCAACCGTAGATGTCGTCGATGCCGGGCGCGCCAAGATCAGTCGTCGTGGTCAGCAGCACATCGCGCACCTGAGCACTGTCCAGATACGGGAAGCGTTCAAACAGCAGGCCCAGCGCACCGGTGACGTGGGGCGCGGCCATCGACGTTCCGCTCAGCATTGCGTAGCCGTAGGTGGGCACACGCTGCTGGATGTCCAGGCTGACGTTGCCGTTGGCATCGATACCGATGCTGCCGGACAGGTTCGAATCATCACCATAGGCGGTCGATACGATGTCCGAACCCGGGGCCGCAAGGCACCAGTTGGCACTCAGGCCGCACTTGTTGGAACGATTGCTCAGCGTCAGGTCGGCACCGACGTTGACCACACTCAACCAGTACGGCTCGATGTCGGCAAAGGCACGCGGCAGCGTGGCGTACATGCCGGCAATGGGGCTCTGCGCAGGCGTCGGAATGAGAGAATTGGTGTTGCCTGCCGCCCACACCTGGATCATCCCGCGCGCACGCGAACCGTCGGCAAAGGTGCTCAGGTACTGGCGATCATCGGGATCGTTGTAGATCTCGTCCATGTCTGCCACGGTCGACGGTTCCTCAACCAGGCCCCAGCTGTGGTTGATCGCCCGCACGCCCTGCGCGTTCATCTGGTCGTACATGTCCTGGAAGGCGCTGAGCTTCGGGCCGATCGCGCCCAGCGTCACCACCGCATAGCCCGTCGCGGTGCGCTGCCACTCGCGGATGCTGTCGGAGAACAGCCGGCCAACGGTCAGGTCCGAACCGAAGGACACGCCCTGCATGCCGCTGCCGTCCCGGTTCGCCGCAATGGTGCCGGCAACGTGCGTGCCATGGATCTCGAACTGCATGCCCGGCTGCACGTAGGGGCCCGACTCGATGACCCTGCGGATGTTCTCGGGGACATTGGCGTTGTAGCCCACATAGCTGATCTGGACGTCATCGCCATCACTGGCGAAGCAGGCCGCCGGGCCGCGCACCGCACTGGTGTTGGTGCAACGCGTGCCATCGGCCATCAGATCTGCGATGCGGATGCTGCGGTTGTCCTTGCCGGCGAATTCCGGATGATCCAGACCCGTGCCGCTGTCGAACACGCCCAGGCGGATGCCAGCGCCGGTCAGCCCGCGCGCATAGGCCGCGTCGGCATTGATCGCAGCCAGGCCCCAGTCGAGGTTGAATTCACTGGTACGCCAGCTCGCAGCATCACCGGGCTTGCCCATGACCGGCTCCGCAGAAGCACCGACGCTGGGAGCCAGCGCCGCCACCGGGATCGCTACCGAGGGGGCGATCATTGCGGGAGCGGAGGCCGGCACCCGGCCTGGCACGGCGAACGCCGACTGCAGGCTGCGCTGCAGCTGGTAACGGGCCAGGGCATCGTCGCTGTCCTGGGCCAGTGCCGGCAGTGCGGTGGCCACCAGCAACGACCCGACAATGGCCGACGCCAGCGGCGAGGGGAGGAAGGAACGGCGCGAAACGTTCGAAAGGCAGAGCTTTGCAGTAGTCATCGGTTGCGTCCTTGATTCCATGAAAAGTGCGGGCTGGCTCCCTCTTGGAGCAGGTGCGAAAGCTGGTGATGCAGGTCAGGGCAAGACGTAATCAGCCCTCGCTTCATCCAACGTTAATATTTCCTTCACAAATCCTCCATCAGAAAATCCCTACCCCCCCCCACTCCCCTGCCCAAGGTCACTTGGCAAGCCGCATCGGCCCCGGCTAGCGTCGATGGATTCATGTTTCGGGCGAGGGGAACTGCATGGCATCGACGTTGTTGCGCGCCGGGGTGGCACTGGCGCTGCTTTCATTGAGCACGGCGCCTGCGGTGGGGGCCTCGCGCTTCGTCGCCGACCCGTACCCCAGCACCTACCAGGCCCATCCCGATGCACCGGTGCTGATCCAGAACGCCACCGTGCTGACCGGCACCGGCCAGCGCCTGGACAACGCCGACGTGCTGCTGCGCGACGGCCGTATCGTTGCCGTCGGGTCCCGGCTGCAGGTCGATGCGGGCGTCACCCGCATCGATGCGCAGGGCAAATGGGTCACCCCCGGCCTGATCGACGTGCACTCACACCTGGGCGTGTACCCCAGCCCGGGCGTCGGCGCGCACAGCGACGGCAACGAGATGACCGCGCCGGTCACCGCCAACGTCTGGGCCGAGCACTCGGTGTGGCCGCAGGACCCGGGCTTCGCCACGGCACTGGCCGGCGGCGTGACCAGCATGCAGGTGCTGCCGGGCTCGGCCAACCTGGTCGGCGGTCGCGGCGTCACCCTGAAGAACGTACCGGCCATCACCTACCAGGCGATGAAGTTCCCCGGCGCGCCGTGGGGACTGAAAATGGCCTGCGGCGAGAACCCGAAGCGGGTCTACGGCGAAGGCAAGGGTGTCGCCCCGGCCACGCGGATGGGAAACGTTGCCGGCTACCGCGCCGCCTTCATCGACGCCGCCGACTACATCGCCAAGAACAAACCCAAGCCGGCCAAGCGCAAGGGCTGGTTCGGCAGCGACAAGGGCGACAGCGCCGGTGATGCCGGCGGCAAGCGCGATCTCAAGCTGGACACGCTGGCCGGCGCGATCGAAGGCGACATCCGCGTGCATATCCACTGCTACCGCGCCGACGAGATGGCCACCATGCTCGACCTGGCCAAGGAATTCGGCTTCAAGGTGGCCGCCTTCCACCACGGCGTGGAGGCCTACAAGCTGGCCGACCGGCTGGCCGCCGACGGTGTCTGCGGCGCGCTGTGGGCCGACTGGTGGGGCTTCAAGATGGAAGCCTTCGACGGCATTCCGGAGAACATCGCACTGGTCGACCGGCCGAAGAACAGCTGCGCCATCGTCCATTCCGATTCACCCGAAGGCATCCAGCGCCTGAACCAGGAAGCGGCCAAGGTGATCGCCGCTGCACGCCGCGCGCACATGCCGGAGATCCGCCCCGAACACGCCATCACCTGGATGACCGCCAACGCCGCCAAGGCGCTGGGCATTGAAGGCCAGACCGGCACCCTGGAGGCCGGCAAGATGGCCGACGTGGTGGTGTGGAACGGCAACCCCTTCAGTTCCTACGCACTGGCCGAGCAGGTCTTCATTGACGGCCGCCGGCTGTATGACCGCAGCGCGCCGGCGAGCACGCCGCGTTCCGATTTCCAGCTTGGCCAGGAGGTGCGCTGATGGTGGCGCTCAAGCAGTTGGCGCAGTCTGCCGCGAAGGGCAGCCGAGCATGGCTCGGCTCTACAGTCATGGTGCTGGCCTGCATTTCCGCCTCCGCATCGGCGCAGGACCTGTTGGTGCGCAACGCGACGGTGCACACCGCCAGCGCGCGCGGCAGCCTGCAGAACGCCGATGTACTGGTGCAGGGCGGCATCATCCGCGCGGTCGGCCCCGGCCTGTCCGCGCCGGCCGGAGCGAGCGTGATCGAGGCCGAAGGCCGTCCGCTGACGCCGGCGCTGTTCGGTGGCATCACCGAGATTGGCATCGAAGAGGTTTCCGGTGAGGCGAGCACGGTCGACAGCACGTTGAAGATCGGCGAACAACCGTTGCGCCCCGAATTCGATGTCACCCTGGCCTACAACCCGGCCTCGGTGCTGATCCCGGTGGCGCGCCTGGACGGCATCGGCTTCACCGCCCTGGGGGCGGCCACCGGCGGCGGCTTCGTTGCAGGCCAGGGCGGCGTGATGCGGCTGGATGGCAGCGCCGATCCCCTCGGGCCGCGCGCGCTGTTCCTGCGTCTGGGGTCGGCGGCAGTGGAGCTGACCGGGCATTCGCGTGCGGCGCAATGGATGCTGCTGCAGCAGATGGTGGATGAGGCGCGCGGCCAGGTCGCCGCGGACTCACCGCATGCGCTGCTGACGCCGGCCGGGCGCCGTACGTTGAGCAGGTATCTGGCAGGCCAGGGCCGCATCGTGGTGGAGGTGGACCGCGCGGCGGACATCCGCCAGCTGTTGCGCTGGGCCGCCCGCGAAAAGGTGAAGATCGCCATTGCCGGTGCCAGCGAAGCCTGGCAGTTGGCGCCGGAGCTGGCCGCCGCCCACATACCCGTGTTCGTCGACGTGTTGTCCAACCTGCCGGCCAGCTTCGACCAGATCGGTGCCACTCTGGAGAATGCGGCACGCCTGCAGCGTTCCGGCGTGGCAGTCTCGTTCGTGCAGCGTGGCGACGCCTCGCACAACGCACGCAAGATGCGCCAGCTGGCGGGTAATGCCGTGGCCAATGGCCTGCCCTGGGCCGACGGCCTGGCCGGCCTGACCCGGGTGCCGGCGCAGGCGTTCGGCGTGGCCGACCAGATCGGCAGCATCGAGCCGGGCAAGCGTGCCGACCTGGTGCTGTGGGAGGGCGACCCACTGGACGTGGCGCACTATGCCGAGCAGGTCTGGCTGGGCGGCCGGGCCATGCCGATGCGCTCGCGCCAGACCGAGCTGCGCGACCGCTACCTGCAGCGCAACGCGCAGCCCTGATCGCATTGGAGAGAACACCCATGACAACGCTACGCTGGTACTTCGACTTCGTCTCGCCCTACTCCTATCTGCACTGGCAGAAGCTGAAGCAGCTGCCCCAGTTCGCACAGATCCAGACTGTGCCGATCGCCTTCGGTGCCGTGCTGCACCACCTGGGCAACCTCGGGCCGGCCGAGATTCCGGCCAAGCGCCGTTTCATCTACCGCCAGCTGCTGTGGACGGCGCAGGCCGAAGGCACACCGCTGCGATTCCCGCCGGGCCATCCGTTCAACCCGTTGTCGGCGCTGCGCCTGTGCCTGGCCGCCGGTGCAAGCGTGCAGGCGGTGGACGTGCTGTTCGACTGGATCTGGCGCGAGGGCCACGCAGCCGACAGCCCTGAGGCCCTGCGCGAACCGGCTGCGCGGCTGGGTATCGAGGATGTCGCCAGTGCCATCGCCTACCCGGTGGTCAAGGAGCAGCTGCGGCGCAACACCGAGGCGGCCATCGCTGCCGGCGTGTTCGGCGTACCTACCCTGGCCATCGATGACGAGCTGTTCTGGGGCAACGACGCCCATCCGCTGATGGCAGCGGTGCTGGCCGACCCCGATCTGCTGCAGCAGCCCGAATGGCAGCGCCTGGCCGAGCTTCCGGTGGCGGTGCAGCGTAGTCGCTGAACAGGGCGTGGCGCGTTTCCCTCGCGCGCCACGCAAGGTTTTGAGATAGATTTCACGTTTCCGAACCTACAACCGCCCTGGAGGGGGAGCCGCGGATGCGCATCGGAATCGTCGTCGACTCGGCCTGCGACCTGCCGCAGGACTTCATTGCCGAGCACAACATCGTGCTGCTGCCGATCACCGTACGGATCGGCGAAGCCGTGCTGGCCGATCATCGCGATGAGCAGGCCACCCTGAGTTTCCTGCACGCGCATGTGGCCGAACATGGCGCTGAAGCGGAGACCATCCCCTTCAGCGTCAACCAGATCCGCGACCTGTTCCTGCAGCAGCTGGTGATCGAGTACGACCACGTGTTCTGCATGACCATCACCAAGACCCGCAGCCCGATCCACGACAACGCGCTGCAGGCCAGCTTCGCCATCCTCAACGATTACAAGCCGGTGCGGCAGGCAGCGGGGTACAACTCGCCGTTCGCGCTGCGCGTGCTTGATACCCAGAACCTGTTCGCCGCGCAGGCCGTGACCGCGGTGGAGGCGGTTCGCCTGCGTGACAGTGGCGCCAGCGTGCAGCAGATCCGCGAACGGCTGGAAGAGCTCGCCGGCAACGTGCACGGCTACATGATCACCCGCGACCTGTACTACATGCGCGCACGTGCACGGCACAAGGGTGACCGCAGTGTCGGCCTGCTCAGCGCGGCGCTGGGCAGTGCGCTGGACATCAAGCCAGTGCTGCACGGTTACCGCGGTGAGACCGGGCCGGTGGCCAAGATCAAGGGCTTCGACAATGCCGTGCAGAAGCTGTTCGCGGTGGTCGGCCAGCGCGTGCGCGCCGGGCTGATGACGCCGACGGTGTGCGTCAGCTACGGCGGCGAACTGGACGAGCTGCGCAGCCTGCCCGGCTACACGCAGCTGAAAGAGGTCTGCGCCGGCCACGGCGTGACCGTGTACGAATCGGTGATGAGCCTGACCGGCATGGTCAACGTCGGCAAGGGCGCGGTCACCGTGGGCTTTGCCGATGGGCCGCATCGGTTCGAATGAGCGCTGGCCACGGCCGGAATCTGCACATCGATTCCACCGTGACTGTGCCAGCCTTGCCGCACTTCAAGGAGAACTCCATGCCTGCGCAGTACCACATCAGCCTGCCCGACCCGTCCAAGGCCCGCGGCAACGATCCTGACCTGTCCTTCCATTCGCAGGGCGCCGCCGGTTTCGCCGAGGAGCTGCAGGACGCCCTGCGCAGCGGCACGCTGTTCGAGCGCTGGAAGGCCAAGCAGCCCGACCCGGATGCGGTGGAACCGCAGTGGGGCGTGACCGATCCAGAGGCCACCGTGACCGGTGAGCAGAAGGACCTGCGCATCAACCTGGTCGCCACCACCCGCATCGACAGTGACGTGTTCAAGCAGCGCCTGCGCCTGCTGGCCGGCCACCACTGGGAACTGCGCGACGTGCGTTGAGGTGCCCGCCGGGCATGGCCCGGCGCCAATGACCATGCTCTGGTAGGCGCCGACCTTGGTTGGCGCCTACCGAGCCACACGGTA
>DQIG01000149.1:22235-22474 GCA_003525885.1 Stenotrophomonas sp. | reverse complement strand
GCCCGAGGCACCGGTGCCGGTGCAGTTCGGCAATGCGGCCACCGGCGAGGCCGAGCCGGCGCTGGCGATGCCGGCCTGGCGCGAGGTGTTCCTCGAACCGCGCCTGCAGCAGGTGATCGCGCTGGCGCTGCAGAACAACCGTGACCTGCGCGTGGCGATGCTGCAGGTGGAGAAGGAGCGTGCGCAGTACCGCATCCAGCGTGCGGCGCTGCTGCCGTCGGTGGATGCCAGCGGCAGCG
>DQIG01000149.1:21253-22081 GCA_003525885.1 Stenotrophomonas sp. | reverse complement strand
GGATGCCAGCGGCAGCGTCACCCGCTCGCGCGTGAGCGATGCCAACAGCGAGACCGGGGCCACCCAGGTGACCGAATCCGATGCCGTGCAGGTCGGCATCAGCAGCTGGGAGCTGGACCTGTTCGGGCGCATCCGCAGCCTGAAGGACGAGGCCCTGCAGAACTGGCTGGCCAGTGCCGAGAACCAGCGTGCCGCACGCACCAGCCTGGTCGCCGAAGTGGCCACGGCCTGGCTGGCGTTGGCGGCCGACGAACAGTCGTTGGCCTTCACCCGGCAGACCCTGGACAGCCAGCAGCAGACCCTGCAGCGCACCGAAGCCCGCCATGCACAGGGCCTCGCCTCGGCCCTGGACCTGTCGCAGGTGCAGACCAGCGTGGAAGCCGCGCGCGGCGCGCTGGCCAAGCTGCAGACCCAGCAGGCGCAGGATCGTGATGCGCTGCAGTTGCTGGTGGGCGCGCCGCTGGAGGCGGCACTGTTGCCCAGCACGCAGGCGCTGGACGGCAGCGTGGCGCTGGCACCGCTGCCGGCCAACCTGCCTTCAAGCGTGCTGCTGCAGCGCCCGGACGTGCTGTTCGCCGAACACGCACTGCAGGCGGCCAACGCCGATATCGGCGCCGCGCGCGCCGCGTTCTTCCCGACGCTGACGCTGACCGCCAACTACGGCCACAGCTCCACCGCGTTGTCGACGCTGTTCTCGGCCGGCACCCGCGGCTGGTCGTTCGTGCCCAGCATCACTGCGCCGATCTTCCACGCCGGCGCGCTGAAGGCATCGCTGGACGCGTCGAAGATCGGCAAGGACATTGGCATCGCGCAGTACGAGAAGTCGAT
>DQIG01000149.1:6053-21102 GCA_003525885.1 Stenotrophomonas sp. | reverse complement strand
GCGCAGTACGAGAAGTCGATCCAGCAGGCCTTCAGTGAAGTGGCCGACGCGCTCGCCACGCGCGATCACCTGGCCACGCAGATGGACGCGCAGCGTGCATTGGTCGCTGCCAGCCAGCGCAGCTACACGTTGGCCGATGCGCGGTACCGCACCGGGCTGGATGGTTATCTGCAGGCGCTGGATGCGCAGCGCAGCCTGTATGCCGCGCAGCAGGACCTGATCGCGTTGCAGCAGCAGGAGGCGGGCAACCGGGTGACGTTGTTCAAGGTGCTGGGCGGCGGCGCGGACGCGCGGTAACGCGTTCGCCAAGGTGGGTGTGTCTTCCGCTCCGGTGGGTGCCGACCTTGGTCGGCACAAAGGCCTTCATCCACGCATGGCGTGGATCTACCGGGGCGGGAGGCCTTGGTCGGCACAAATGCATGCAGCATCGCGATCTGATGATTCGTGCCGACCAAGGTCGGCACCCACCAAGGCAGATTCATGTGCCGACCAAGGTCGGCGCCCACCAGAAGCAGGTGTGACTGCTTACGCCACGCGGCCGCGGCGTGCGCGCTCCAGATGCACCAGCAGCAGCGAGATCGCCGCCGGGGTCATGCCCGGGATGCGCTGGGCCTGGCCGATGGTCTGCGGGCGCACGCGTTCCAGCTTCTGCAACGCCTCGGCCGACAGCCCGCGCACCGTCGCGTAGTCGAAAGCTTCGGCAATCGGCGTGGCTTCATGCCGCTGCTGGCGCTCGATCTCCTCGCGCTGGCGGTCCAGGTAGCCGGCGTACTTCACGCCGATCTCCACCTGCTCGGCCACCTTGGCGTCGGCCACGGCCGGGCCCAGCGACGGCACCTGCATCAGCTGCGCGTAGTCCAGCTCGGGGCGCTTGATCAGGTCCAGCACATTGGTTTCGCGACTGACCGCTACGCCCAGGGTGTCCTGCACTTCGCGGCCCAGTGCATTGGCGGGGGTTGCCCACAGCGCGCCCAGCCGTGCGCGTTCGGCGGCGACGGCGGCCTGCTTGGTCTCGAACGCGCTCCAGCGACGGTCATCCACCAGGCCCATTTCGCGGCCTACCGGGGTCAGGCGCTGGTCGGCATTGTCCTCGCGCAGCTGCAGGCGGTACTCGGCGCGGCTGGTGAACATGCGGTACGGCTCATTGGTGCCGTGGGTGATCAGGTCATCCACCAGCACGCCCAGGTACGCCTCGTCGCGGCGCGGGCACCAGCCGTCCAGCCCGCGCACCTGGCGCGCGGCGTTGAGGCCGGCCAGCAGGCCCTGCGCGGCGGCTTCTTCATAGCCGGTGGTGCCGTTGATCTGGCCGGCGAAGAACAGGCCGTTCACCAGCTTGGTTTCCAGCGAGGCCTTCAACCCGCGCGGATCGAAGAAGTCGTACTCGATCGCGTAGCCGGGGCGGGTGATGTGCGCGTTCTCGAAGCCGCGGATGCTGCGCACCATCTCCAGTTGCACGTCGAACGGCAGCGAGGTGGAGATGCCATTGGGATAGATTTCGACGATGCCCAGGCCTTCGGGTTCGACGAAGATCTGGTGGCTGGCCTTCTCGGCGAAGCGCACCACCTTGTCCTCGATGGACGGGCAGTAGCGCGGGCCGATGCCTTCGATCTGGCCGCTGTACAGCGGTGAGCGGTGCAGCGCGTCGCGGATGATCTGGTGGGTCTGTTCGGTGGTGTGGGTGATCCAGCAGCTGACCTGCTGCGGATGCTCGTCCACCGAGCCGAGGAAGGACATCACCGGGCGCGGCGTGTCGCCGGGCTGCTCATCCATCACGCTGTAGTCCAGCGAGCGGCCGTCGATGCGCGGTGGCGTGCCGGTCTTCAGGCGGTCCACCTGGAACGGACGCTCGCGCAGGCGCGCGGCCAGCGTGGTGGCCGGCGGGTCGCCCATGCGGCCAGCGGCGTACTGGGTCGGGCCGACATGGATCTTGCCGGCCAGGAAGGTGCCAGCGGTCAGCACCACGGCCTCGGCATCGAAGCGCAGGCCGGTCTGGGTAATGACCCCGCGCACGGCGTCGCCTTCAATGACCAGGTCATCGACGGCGGCCTGGAACACGGTCAGGTTGGCCTGGCCTTCGACGATGGCACGGATCGCCATGCGGTACAGGTTGCGGTCGGCCTGGCAGCGGGTCGCGCGCACGGCCGGGCCCTTGGACGCATTGAGGGTGCGCCACTGGATGCCGGCGCGGTCGGCGGCATGCGCCATCGCACCGCCCAGGGCGTCGATTTCCTTGACCAGATGGCCCTTGCCTATGCCGCCGATGGCCGGGTTGCAGCTCATCGCGCCCACTGTCTCGATGTTGTGGGTCAGCAGCAGGGTGCGCACGCCGGTGCGGGCCGCGGCCAGCGCGGCTTCGGTGCCGGCGTGGCCACCGCCGATGACGATGACGTCGTAACGATGGAAGGACGGGTTCATGGGGGCTGTTCAGCTGTGGGCGGGCGCGGCCGGGGCGGCGCCGGGGTGGCGATTTTAGCGCCATTCGGGGCCGGGACGTCGGCGCCGGCCGGCCGGCGTCGAAATCAGCCCTAAAGTTGGCAGGATTTTTGCAGATAACCCAATAGCACCCACCGTGGCTGGCGCCGTAGGCGCCCGTGACCGGAATTGGAACAGGGGCCGGTACAGGCGCATGGTGGGGGAGCAGAGGGCCGGCAGTCGGGGGACTGTCCGGCCCTGTTTTTCTTGGGGGGCGTCCCCGGGAAAGGCCCCATCCACGCATGGCGTGGATCTACTGATGCTGGGCCCCTGGGTAGATCCACGCCATGCGTGGATGCCATGGCGGCGGCACCAGAACAACGTGCCCCAAAAACAAACGGCCCCGCACTGCGGGGCCGTCTGCCTTCAGAGGTGCCGACATCCGACAGGGCCGGAACAGGGGGGATCCAGATGTTCCTGTCGGATATCGACGTAGAGCTTTTTGCGGCGGCCCGTGTCGTTTTTGTCACTTTGTGACGCGGGCCGTCACTGGTCCCGTAGAGTGCGGCTTGGACCGTGTGAAATGCAATACGGTTCAGCGCTCAACTGTGCGCTGCGTCCCACGATCCATGTTGCGCCAGGGGGAACCGTTCATCCTCGGCGCACTGGGCGCCGGGGCCGGACGGGACTGCGGCGGAGGTGCCGACGGCTGGATGTTCGATTGCGGCGGGCGACGCATCGAGTCCATGTTCCGCCACGGCGAACCGCCGTTGTACGACGGCCGCGTCGGCGGCGGACGGTTCTCGCCACCGTTGCCGGGCGGGCGCGGCGGCGGACGGTGGTTGTGCGGCGGGCGGTAGATCGGGCGCGAGTAGTACGGGTTGCCATAGCCACCGTAGTAGCCGCCGTAGCCGCCGTAGTACGGGTAGCCGTAGCTGTAGGGATAGCCGGCCGGGTAGCGGTACTCCACCGACGGTGCACCGTGGTAGTAGCCGCCACTGCGGCCACCGCCGACATAGTCGTAGGTGGTGCAGCCGGTCAGGGCCAGCATCAGGCCACCGGCAAGCATCAGGCGCGTTTTCATGGTGGGTCCCCCCAGAGGACGGGTTGTGCAGTCAGCTTCGTGCGCAGGCGTTGAATCGGCCCTTAACTTCGCTGGCCAGGATGAATGGAGGTGAAGGCCCTCATGCTGGCATGACCTGCGCCGGGGTCGCCAGCGTGGAGCCATACGTTAATCTTGCGTCATGAGCGATTCACTGTTGCCCCGTGCCGATGATGTCCTGGCTGCCGCTGCGCGGATCGCGCCGCACGCCAGCGTGACCCCGGTGTTGCGCTCGCGCACGCTTGATGCGCTGGCCGGCGCGCAGCTGGCGTTCAAGGCCGAGCATCTGCAGCGCGGCGGCGCATTCAAGTTCCGCGGCGCCTGCAATGCGGTGTGGTCGCTGGATGCCGATCGCGCCAGTGCCGGCGTGGTCACCCATTCTTCCGGCAACCACGGCGCCGCTCTGGCCCTGGCCGCGCGCACCCGGGGCATTCCCTGTCACGTGGTGGTGCCCGAAGGTGCGGTGGCGGCCAAGCTGGCCAACATCGCCCGCCACGGCGCCACGCTCTGGCGCTGCCCGCCGACCATCGCCGATCGCGAGGCCACCTGCGCCAAAGTACAGGCTGATACCGGCGCGACCCTGGTCCATCCCTATGCGGACCCGGCGGTGATGGCCGGACAGGGCACCGCGGCGCTGGAGCTGCTGCACAGCGACGGCCCGTTCGATGTGCTGGTGGTGCCGGTGGGCGGCGGTGGCCTGGCCAGCGGTACCGCGCGAGCCCTGCAGCTTGCCAGCCCGCATACCCGGCTGGTGCTGGCCGAACCGGCCGGCGCCGACGACACCGCGCGCTCGTTGGCCGCAGGCGAGCGCCAGGCGGCCGTCACCCCGGACACGATCTGTGATGGGCTGCGTACCCTGATCGGCGCGCCCAACTTCGCGTTGCTGCGTGCGGCCGGCGCCGAGGTGATCGTGGTCGATGACGCCGCGACGATGGCCGCGATGCGCCTGCTGTGGGACGTGCTCAAGCAGGTGGTCGAGCCGTCCTCGGCCACGGTGCTGGCCGCGGTGCTGGCACAACCGCAGCGGTTTGCCGGCCTGCGCGTGGGCCTGGTGCTGTCCGGCGGCAATGTCGACCTGCCCGCACTACGCTGGGGGACGCCGTGAGCCGCGACCGGCATCGTCCTCGTACCGGCCTGCTGGGCTGGCTGTGGCGGCTGTTCGTGGTGCTGGTGATCTGGCTGCTGGGCGTGACCGCCTGGATCGTCTGGGTCGGCGAGCGTGACCAGGCCGCCAAGGCCGACGCCATCATCGTGCTTGGTGCGGCGGCCTACGACGCCAAGCCGTCGCCGGTGTTCGAAGAACGCATCCGTCATGGCCTGGATCTCTATGATGCCCAGTACGCGCCACTGCTGATCTTCACTGGCGGCTACGGTGGTACCGGCGCGCGCTTTTCCGAATCGCAGGTGGCGCGGCGCTATGCGCTCAAGCATGGCGTGCCGGACGATGCGATCCTGATCGAGACCGCCTCGCGCAACACCGTGCAGAATCTGGTCGAGGCCAAGCGGCTGATGGACCAGCGCGACCTGCACCGGGTGATCATTGTCAGCGACCCGCTGCACATGGCGCGCGCGCTGCGCCTGAGCAAGGCACTGGGCATCGATGCGCTGGCCTCGTCCACGCCCAGCACGCGCTTCCGCAGCTTCCACACCAGCTGGCGCTTCCTGGTGCAGGAAATCTACTTCTTCCACCGCGACCTGGTGCGCCCGCCGCTGAGTTCGCCGGCCAACACCTGAGGCGGAAGCCTGATTTGGGTGGGTGGCATGCGGTAGTGCCGGCCGCTGGCTGGCAGATGCCCACCGTGGAATCGTGAGGTTGCCGGCCAGCGGCCGGCACTACCAGACAGTCAGATCTGCTTGCGCCGGATCGGAATCGCCGACACCGGCACCGAGGCCACGTCATGCCCGCCTTCGCGGATCGGTGCGCCCGGGTCCGGTGCCCAGGCGTGGGCATAGATCACTTCCCAGCTGCTGGGCAGCTTGCCGTCGGCGCGCCGCATCGGTTCATACGCTGCTGCCGCAGCGGCGAAACGGCCACGTCCGGTCAGCGTGTGGCGGCGGTCCACCCGCGCATTGGTCGCGCCCATCGCGCGCAGCTCCCGCATCAACGAGGGCAGGTCGTCGTAGGTCAGGGTGAACAGATCGCGGTCCAGCACCGGGTCGCGGAAGCCGGCCATCATCAATGCATCGCCGAACTGGGCGATCTGCGCGAAGCGGCTCACGTGCGGTCGGTCATCGGCGGCGGCGAAGGCCTCGTTGAGCTCGACCAGCGTGTCCGGGCCGAAGGTGGAGCACAGCAGCAGGCCGCCGGGCTTGAGTACGCGACGGAAACCGGCGAACACGGCCGGCAGGTCGTCCACCCACTGCAGGCACAGGTTGCTGAAGATCACGTCCACGCTGTTGTCGGCCAGCGGCAGCGCGGCGGCGTCGCCGCACAGGCGCTGGAACGGCTTCCACCAGCCGGCTTGGCGCTTGGCCTGGTCCAGCATCGGCAGCGCCACGTCCAGCGCGATCACCTGCGCCTTCGGCCAGCGCTTCTTCATCAGCGCACTGGCGTGGCCGGTGCCGGCGCCAATGTCCAGCACCACCTCGGGCTTGCGCGCCTCCAGGTAGTCCAGCGATTCGATCAGCCGCGCCTGCACCTCGCGCTGCAGGGCGGCGGCGGCGTCGTAGCTGTTGGCGGCGCGCGCGAACGCGCGGCGGACATGGCGGGCATCGAAGTGGGACGGCATTGCGAAAGTCTCTTAGAACGTACCGGGGTAGGCGCCGCCGTCGATCAGCAGGTTCTGCCCGGTGAGGTAACCGGCCTGTGCGCTGCACAGGAAGGCGCAGGCGGCGCCGAATTCGTCCGACGTGCCGAAGCGGCCGGCGGGAATCTGCTGGCGGCGGCGTTCGGCCACTTCGCCGGCATCGCCGTCCTTGCCCGCAGTGTGGGCGAAGTTGGCGCGCAGGCGGTCGGTGTCGAACTGGCCCGGCAGCAGATTGTTGATCGTGACGTTGTGCGCCACGGTGCGGCGCGACAGGCCGGCGACGAAGCCGGTCAGGCCGCTGCGCGCGCCGTTGGACAACGCCAGGATGTCGATCGGGGCTTTCACCGCCGACGAGGTGATGTTGACGATGCGGCCGAAGCCGCGCGCGATCATCGCGTCGACGGTGGCGCGGATCAGCGCGATCGGCGCCAGCATGTTGGCATCCAGTGCGGCGATCCAGTCGTCGCGCTCGAAATTGCGGAAGTCGCCCGGCGGCGGGCCACCGGCGTTGGTGACCAGGATGTCCACCTGCGGGCACGCGGCCAGTGCCGCGGTACGGCCGGCCTCGGTGGTGACATCGGCGGCGACTGCGCGCACCTCGGCAGCGCCGGGCAGGGCACGCAGTTCTTCAGCGGCGGCCTGCAGCGCAGCGTCACCACGGGCCACGATCACCACGTTGACGCCCTCGCGCACCAGCGCACGCGCGCAGCCCAGGCCCAACCCCTTGCTTGCGCCGCAGACCAGTGCCCAGCGGCCGTCGATACCCAGATCCATGCGTCAATCCTGCGGAATTCGGAGGGGGCTCATTGTCCGCCATCGGCCGGTGACAGGCCGGCAACGAAGTGTTGCAGGGCGCTGGCCACCTCGTCGGCATGGCCGAGGAACGGTGCGTGGCCGCCATGGGCGATGGTCAGCGCCTGCGCACCCGGGGCCAGCGCCGCGGCGGCCTGCATCGCCGCCGGGGACACCAGCCGGTCACGCTGGCCGGCGATCCACAGGCTGGGTCTGGCCAGCGTTGGCAGTGCGCCGCGCAGGTCGGTACTTTCCAGCAGGCGCAGGCCTTCCAGCAGGGCGCGTTCGGTAGGCGCCCCGCGCTCGACCAGGCGCTGGCGCAGCGTGCGCAGCTCCTCGCGCGCGTGCGCCGAGCCCATCACGTCCAGTGCCAGGAAGCGTTCCAGGGTGCCGCCGAAGTCGGTCGCCAGCTCACGCCCGAACTGCTCGAACACCGCCGGCTCCACCGCATGCGGCCAGTCGTCGCCACGCACGAAGCGCGGCGTGGCCGCGATCATCGCCAGCCCGCGCACCTTCGGCAGCGTCGCGGCTGCGTGCAGTGCGAACAGGCCGCCCAGCGACCAGCCGCACCACACCGCCGACGGCGTGGCTGCGGCAATGGCGTTGACCACGAACGGCAGGCGCAGCGGCGTGGTGTCCTCGCGGCTGTGGCCATGGCCTGGCAGGTCAACCAGATGCAGGGTGAACCGATCGGCCAGGCGCTGCACCAACGGTGCGAATACACCGCCCTGCAGGGCCCAGCCATGGATCAGTACCAGGTCCGGCCCCTGGCCGGTGACGTCGATATGCATGGGAAAGCGACAGCAGGCTCAGGCAAAGACAGGCAGCGGCGGAGGCGCGGCGTCGCGCGCCGTCAGGTCCACGCGGTCGCGCGCGCTGGCGATGGCCTCCACCAGGCCACGCACCTGCTCGGGGGTATGCAGGGCTGAAAGGGTGACACGCAGTCGTGCCTTGCCTTCGGGAACCGTGGGCGGACGGATCGCGCCGACCAGCCAACCGGCCTGTTCCAGTGCCTTGGACATCGCCATGGCGCGGTGATCGCCACCACACAGCAGCGGCTGGATCGGTGTTTCCGAGGCCATCAGGTCCAGGCCATGGCGGCGTGCTTCGCCGCGGAACAGCGCGATCAGGTCGGTCAGTTTCGAGCGGCGCCAGTTGTCACGGCGTGCCAGGCGCACCGCTTCCAGTGCAGCGGCGGCCAGCGGCGGCGGCATCGCAGTGGTGTAGATGTACGGGCGCGCGGTTTCGGCCAGGTGCTCGACCAGATCGTCGCGGCCCAGCACCAGCGCGCCGGAACCGCCCAGTGCCTTGCCCAGCGTGACCAGCTGCAGCGGCACATCGTCCACGCCCAGCCCGGCGGCGGCCACGGCGCCACGGCCATCACCGACCACGCCCACGCCGTGCGCGTCGTCCACATAGAACAGCGCCTGCTGCAGGCGCGCCACCAGCGACAACGCACGCAGCGGTGCGATATCGCCATCCATGCTGAAGACACCGTCGGTGGCCAGCATCGCCGCACCATCGGGTGCATGCTTCAGCTGGCGCATCGCACCTTCGGCATCAAGGTGCGGATAGCGGCGCAGGCGTGCACCGGCCAGCCGCGTCGCATCGAGCAGGCTGGCGTGGTTGAGCTTGTCCTGCACGCACACGTCGTTCTCTTCGCTCAGCAGCGCCTGCTGCACGGCCAGGTTGGCGGCGAAGCCACTACCGAACAGCAGCGCTCGCGGGTAGCCCAGCCACTCCGCCACTTCGCGCTCCAGCGCGTCATGCAGGGCGTGGTGGCCGCAGACCAGGTGCGATGCTCCCGCGCCGGTGCCTTCGCGTGCGGCGGCATCCTGCAGCGCGTTGACCACGCTGAACTGCTGGGCCAGGCCCAGGTAATCATTGCTGCAGAAGCCGGTCAGCCACTGGCCGTCCACTTCCAGGCGGACGCCATCACGACGGCTGACCGTGCGCCGCGTGCGGCGACGGCCTTGGGCATCGCGCAGGGCGCGTTGGGCATGGAGGCGGGCAGTCAGGTCGGGGCGGGCCATGGCGGCTGAATGCGGCGACGGGGCGGCTAGGGTAGCGCGTTGCCGCGGCGCCTGCTTGCGGCCCGTCTCAGGCCGCGTGAGCACAGCCACAGGCGGGCGCATCGGCGCTGATATCGGCGTGCACGGTGCCGCCGTGGTCGTGGCCCTCGGCATCCACCTGCACCGCCATCGGTTGCAGCCCCAGCCGAGCGAACAGGGCCAGGTCGCGCTCGCTCTCCGGGTTGCCGGTGGTCAGCAGCTTGTCGCCGTAGAAGATCGAATTGGCACCGGCCAGGAAGCACAGCGCCTGCAGTTCGTCACTCATCGCCTCGCGGCCAGCCGACAGCCGCACCATCGAGCGCGGCATGGCGATGCGCGCCACCGCGATCATGCGCACGAACTCGAACGGGTCCAGCTCGGCGCTGCCATGCAGCGGCGTACCCGCCACCTGCACCAGCTTGTTGATCGGCACCGAATCCGGATGCGCCGGCAGCGTGGCCAGCGCCAGCAGCAGCCCAACGCGCTGCGCGCGCGTCTCGCCCATGCCGACGATGCCGCCGCAGCAGGTCTTCAGGCCGGCATCGCGCACGTGCTCCAGCGTGTCCAGGCGGTCCTGGTACTGGCGCGTGTGGATGATCGAATCGTAGTAGTCCGGCGCGGTGTCGAGGTTGTGGTTGTAGTAGTCCAGGCCTGCATCCTTCAGCGCGCGTGCCTGCTCGCCATTGAGCATGCCCAGCGTGGCGCAGGTCTCCAGCCCCAGCGCCTTCACCCCGGCGATCATCGCCGCCACCTTCGGGATGTCGCGGTCCTTGGGCGAACGCCACGCCGCGCCCATGCAGAAGCGCGATGCACCGGCCGCCTTGGCCTGGCGCGCCTTGGCCAGCACCGCGTCGGTCTCCATCAGCTTCTGCGCGTTCACGCCGGTGTTGTAGCGCTGCGCCTGCGGGCAGTACGCGCAGTCTTCCGGGCAGCCACCGGTCTTCACCGACAGCAGCGTGGAGACCTGCACCTGGGCAGGGTCGAAGTGCTCGCGATGCACCGCTGCGGCGCGGAACAGCAGCTCAGGGAACGGCAGATCGAACAGCGCCTGCAGTTCGTCGTGTTGCCAGTCGTGGCGGATGGCAGCAGCCATGGCGGGACCTTGGGTACGAGTGGAGCGAGGGCGGCAGTGTGGGTGGGTTGAGAAGGGCTGTCAACTAAACTCTTGCATTAATGGTTTACGGTGGCGGAGGGGCCGAAAGACACTCTGCGGTGTATGTTCGTTGCTGCACACGGAATCGCGAGTTCTCAATGGACAGCCACCAGACGTACCCGCCCCGCCGCGATGCCGTGCTGTGCAGCCTGGCTGAACTGCCCGACGGCGGTCTGCGCGTGGTGCTGGATGATCTGCGTCGGGCCGATGTGCCGGGGCAGTGGAAGAATCACGCCTTCGTGACCTTCAAGGACTACCCGGCAGGGCAGCTCGATCCGGCGACGTTGCCGAAGGAGGAACTCGAAGCATTCGGCCACTATGTCCTGGTTCGCTTGCTGGCGATAAATGGTTGCCTGCGTGATACGGACGAAGGCCTCGACAGCGATGTCCATCTCACTGACCAGTAGCGGCAAAGCATCGCCGCGCTGACTGATGGAGGCATCGCCCGGATCGATGCATGACTGCTTTCCCACTGCGATGGGCAGTTCCGAAAAACCGCCTGCATCGTGGGAAACGCGATGTCGCTGGACCCGCAGCGCCACCCAGTCATTGCCGATGTCTTCTACGCCCAGCGCATGCGCGAATTGGTTGCGCGCGGCGTACTGGAAGCGCAGGGCGACCTGGCCCGCATGCGCTGTTGCGAGGTACGCATCCCGCATCAGCCCTGACCGCTGATGCCACCGATGATGAGTCGGCACACCTGCCGCTTCATCAGGAGTGGCTGCGCCAGCATCCCAACGTGCGCAGGATGGGAAAGCGCCGGTGGCGGGAGCGCCTGCCCGTCTGGCGGTGTGCGCATTGGGCAGGTTGTCGGGACGGCCCGTGTCCAGGCATTTCACCGCATCCTGCAAGGCCTTCGGCCACAGTGGCCGCTGTCCGCCTGCTCCCGCTGCGTCCACACTGCCCTGCATGACCGATCTCCATCGCCTCCGCGGCCGCATCACCGCGCTGGTTCTCAGCGAGGCCTGGCGCCGCCGCGCCGCGCTCTGGGGCGGCGCCGTAGCCGTGGCGCTGGTGGCCATCCTGTTCGCCAAGGCCAGCGACGCGGCCTTCCATCTGTTCCAGCGCATCACCGCGCACTCGCCGTGGTGGGCATTGCTGCTCACGCCGGGCATCTTCGCGCTGCTGGCCTGGTTGACCTCCGGCGTGCTGAAGCCCACCCGTGGCAGCGGCATTCCGCAGGTCATCGCCGCACTGGACAAGCCGGATGCGTCGTTCCGCAGGACCAATCTTTCGCCCGCAGTCTCGGCAGGCAAGCTGCTGCTGACCTCGTTGTCGCTGCTGGGTGGCGCGTCCGTTGGCCGTGAAGGCCCGACGGTGCATGTGGGCGCCAGCCTGATGTACCTGTTCGGCCGCTGGTTCGGTTTCAAGGATCCACGCGAGCTTTCGCACTTCCTGCTGGCAGGTGGTGCGGCCGGCATTGCGGCGGCGTTCAACACACCGCTGGCCGGTATCGTGTTTGCCATCGAAGAGCTCAGCGGCCGTTTCGAGCATCGTTTCTCCGGCACCCTGCTGACCGCGGTGATTGTCGGTGGCGTGGTGTCGCTGGGCCTGCTCGGCAACTACACCTACTTCGGTCATGTGAGCGCACGCCTGCCGCTCGGCCAGGGTTGGCTGGCGATCCTGCTGTGCGGCGTGGTGGCGGGCCTGCTGGGAGGCCTGTTCGCACGTGCGGTATTGGCCAGTGCGGCGGGCCGCCCGCGCTGGCTCGGGCAGCTGCGGCAGCGGCATCCGGTTCTGCTGGCCGCAGGTTGCGGTCTGGTGGTGGTACTGCTGGCGATGGCGTTCGGCCAGGGCGCGTTTGGCACTGGCTACGAACAGGCGCGCAGCCTGGTGCAGGGGCAGGCGATGGTCGGCCACGAGTTCGGGTTGATGAAGCTGCTGGCCAACCTCGCATCGTACGTGGCCGGTATTCCCGGCGGCCTGTTCTCGCCCGCGCTGGCGGTCGGTGCGGGACTGGGCCACAACCTGGCGGTGCTGATGCCGGGCGTGGACCCGCGCGCGTTCGTGTTGCTGGGCATGTGCGCCTATCTCACCGGCGTTACCCAGGCGCCACTGACCTCGGCGGTGATCTCGCTGGAGCTGACCGACAGTGGTGATCTGTTGCTGCCGATCCTGGCCACGGTGCTGATTGCGCGCGGCGTGTCCGGGCTGGTGTGCCGCGTGCCGATCTATCGTGGTCTGGCGGAGCTGCTGATGGCACCGAAAGCAGAGCCAGCTGATAGGCAACGCTGATTGCCTTGATCAACAGGATCAATCATCTCGAATCTTCACTCCTGCAGTGAAGCTGATTCCGCGTTGCACCGTCTACCCGATGCCGGGCGCGCCACTGAAGATGCGTCGACACCGGGGCTGCACCCGGACCCGCATCGAGAGCAACATGATCACCTGCCGTATCCGCAGCCTGGCGGCTGCTGTCCTGGCCCTGGCCAGTTCCCCCGCGCTGGCGATCGCCGGTACACCATTGCTGCCCAGCGAGCGCAGCATCGGCGTCATCGAGCCTGTGGCGCGCTTCGAGGGCGCCATGCCGACCAGCGTGGCGGTGTCCGAAACCGGTCGTATCTTCGTCAACTTCCCGCGCTGGGGCGATGAGGTGCCCTACAGCGTGGCCGAGTGGCGCGATGGCCGCGCCGTGCCCTATCCGGATGCGCGCATCAACCGCAGCGAGGGAGCCGATCCGGCGGCCCATTTCATCAGTGTGCAGAGCGTGGTGGCCGATGGCCAGGGCCGGTTGTGGGTGCTGGACACCGCAGCCCCCGGATTCTCCGCGCCGCAGGCCGGTGGCGCCAAGCTGGTGGCGATCGATCTGGCTACCAATACCGTGGCCAGGACGCTGGTGTTCCCGGCCAACGTCATCGACGCGCGCACCTACGTCAACGATGTGCGCTTCGACTTCCGGGTCGGCCGCGAGGGCGTCGCCTACGTGACCGACTCGTCGCTGAGCGGCATCGGCGGCATCATCGTGATCGACCTCGCCAGCGGCGTCGCATCCAAGCGCCTGATCGGTCATGTGTCCACATCGGCTGATCCGGCCTTCGTGCCGATCGTGGAGGGGCGGCAGATGCGGCTGCGCAATGCGGACGGTTCGACGCAGCCATTCACCGTGGCTGCCGATGGCATTGCCTTGTCGCCCGATGGCAGCACGTTGTTCTACACCCCGCTGTCCAGCCGTCATCTGTACAGCGTGCCGACCGCCTTGCTGCGCGATCCCAAGGTGAGTGAAGCGGCGCTGGCGGCAGCCGTGGTCGACCTCGGCGACAAGGGCGCCTCCGATGGCATGGAAATGGACGCCAACGGCCGGCTGTATGCCAGCGACTACGAGCACAATGCCATTCATGCCCGGGATGCGGAGGGACGCTGGACGACCGTGGTGCATGACCCGCGCATCCTGTGGCCGGATACATTGTCGATGGGGCCGGATGGCTATCTGTACTTCACCGCCAACCAGCTGCACCGCCAGGCCGGCTTCCATGGCGGCAAAGACTTGCGCGAAAAAGCCTATGGCTTATTCCGCGTGAAAATTAACGCGAAGCCGGCGCCGACCCGATAGCATGACGGGGTAAGTCGCGTGAAAAAAGACGCGACGCCAGCGCCGACCCGATCGCATGCTGTCACCCCCAAGCGGCGCGCCGCCGTCGGGGTTCAGCGCAAGAGGCGTTGCTCCGCGCGGTTGACTGCCTCGGCTTCGCCGCGCAGCACCACCACATCGCCGGCTTGCAGCACAGTCTCCGGCGCCACTTCCAGTCCACCCTTGCCGCGCCGGATGCTGGCCACCTCAGCCCCACACCCCGCCACATCCACCGACCCCAACGACCGCCCAACGCTGCTGGCGCTGCCGGTCAACGTCACCGTGTGCAACCTCTCCGGATCGGTCTCCTCCTCCGCATCGGTAATGCCGGGGAAATACCCGCGCAGCGACGCATAGCGCTCCTCGCGCGCCGCCTGCACCCGGTGCACCACGCGCCGCAGCGGTACGCCCAGCATCACCAGCGCATGCGAAGCCAGCATCAGGCTGCCTTCCAGCGATTCCGGCACGACCTCGGTGGCGCCGGCGGCAAGCAGCTTGTCGAGATCGGCATCGTCGTAGCTGCGCACGATCACCGGCAGCTCCGGCGCCAGTTCGGCCGCATGGTGCAGCACCTTCAGCGCCGATGGCGTACTGGCGTAAGTCACCACCAGCGCTGCGGCACGGTGGATGCCGGCCGCCACCAGGCTCTCGCGCCGGGCGGCATCGCCGTAGGAGACGTTGGCGCCGCCGCTGCGGGCGTCCTGCACCAGCTCCGGGTCCATCTCCAGCGCGTGGTAGGTAATGCCTTCCTCTTCCAGCAGGCGCGCCAGGCTTTGCCCGCTGCGGCCGAAACCGGCGATGATCACGTGCTTCTGCGCACTCATGGTGCGCGTCGCCAATTGGGTCAGCGCCAGCGATTGCAGCATCCACTCATTGGCCGAAAGCTTCATCACGATGGCGTCGGACTTGGCCAGGATGAAGGGCGCGGCCAGCATGGACAACACCATCGAGGCCAGGATCACCTGGATCAGCAAAGGATCGATCAGCTTCAGGCCGCCGGCCTGGTTCAGCAGCACGAAACCGAACTCCCCCGCCTGCGCCAGCGCCAGCCCCGTGCGCAAGGCAACGCCGGTGCTGGAACCGAACAAGCGCGACAGCGCCGCAATCAGGCCGAATTTCAACAGCACCGGCCCGGTCAGCAGGAGCAGCACCAGGAACCAGTGATCGATCAGCGTATGCACGTCGAGCAGCATGCCGATGGTGATGAAGAACAGGCCCAGCAGC
>DQIG01000149.1:4386-5911 GCA_003525885.1 Stenotrophomonas sp. | reverse complement strand
GATGAAGAACAGGCCCAGCAGCACATCGCGGAAGGACTTGATGTCCTCCTCCACCTGGTGCTTGAACTCGGTCTCGGAAATGAGCATGCCGGCGATGAACGCGCCCAGTGCCAGCGACAGCCCCGCTTTCTCGGTGATCCAGGCCGCGCCCAGCGTGATCAGCAGCAGGTTGAGCATGAACAGCTCCTGCGAGCGGCGCTTGACCACTATCTTGAACCAGCTGCGCATGAGCTTGTGGCCGAAGAACAGCAGCAGGGCCAGCACCACCATCGCCTTGGCCACCGCCCAGCCCAGCGTCACCATCAGGTTGCCGGAATCCTTGGCCAGCGCCGGCACCACGATCAAGAGCGGCACCAGCGCCAGATCCTGGAACAGCAGCACGCCAAGGATGCGGCGGCCGTGTTCGGTCTCCAGCTCAAGCCTTTCCGTGAGCAGCTTGGAAACGATGGCGGTGGAAGACATGGTGAGCGCGCCGCCCAGGGCGAACGCGGCCTGCCAACTGATAGAGGTAAGTTGCGGCAGGAAATAGGCGACCGCCCAGCCGAACACCATGGTCACGGCAATGGTGGTGGCCACCTGCGCCACGCCCAGGCCGAACACGATGTGGCGCATCGCCGACAGCTTGTTGAGCGAGAACTCCAGCCCGATGGAGAACATCAGGAACACCACGCCGAACTCGGCCAGCGCGTGGGTGGTTTCATTGTCTTCGGCGAACCCCAGGCCATGCGGCCCGATCACGATGCCGACCACCAGGTAGCCCAGCATCGGCGGCAGATGCATCATGCGAAAAGCCACCACGCCGAGCACAGCTGCGGCGAGCAGGAATAAAGTCAGTTCCAGTCCAGAAAACATGTGTGGATGATTCGCTTGTTAGAACCTGTCCACGATCCCCCGGAGGAGATCGTGGACAGGTTCTTAATCTTATATGGGCTGAACTATGCGAATCAGTTAAGCGAGAAACATGCCCGGACGGCGCCTCCCGCGCCGCTATGCGCATTCGCGTAACGCGGCGCACAATACGAGTCCCACCAAGTCGGTGCAGGCATTCATGCAAACGATACCGATAGCAGCCGATGGCAGGCATGCCATCATGACAACCTGCCGACAATACCGGCGGTTATACCTGCACTGCAGATCTGGCACATTGGCGTTTGCCGAGCCCGTTCGTCGGGTGTTGCGCGCATGTTGCATCGCAACCGCAATGAAGGCGTACTTGCCGTCAATGCAACCCCTCCTTACATCTGGCAAGTTTTTTGCTTTGCTAATTCGTTTATACTTCGGTTATGAGTGTAACCGATGATAAATCCACGCCTGCATCTTTTTCGACCGAGGACGCACGCCGCGCAATCGAGCTTGCGCGCCAGACCTTGCAGATCGAAGCCGATGCCATCCTGGCGCTGAAAAACCGCCTGTCCGACGACAGCTCCGAACCGCTTGCCCGCGCCGTGCATCTCTTGCTCGGCTGCAAAGGCCGTGCGGTCGTGTCCGGCATCGGCAAGTCCGGCCATATCGGCCGCAAGATCGC
>DQIG01000149.1:2759-4239 GCA_003525885.1 Stenotrophomonas sp. | reverse complement strand
GCCATATCGGCCGCAAGATCGCTGCGACGCTGGCCTCCACCGGCACCCCATCGCTGTTCATGCATCCGGCCGAAGCCGCCCACGGCGACCTCGGCATGGTCACCCCCAACGACGTCTTCATCGCCATTTCCAACTCGGGCGAAACCGCCGAGCTGCTGGCCATCGTGCCGATCGTCAAGCGCATGGGCGCGGTCATCATTGCCATGACCGGCAACGATGAATCCAGCCTGGCCGAGCTGGCCACCGTCCACCTCAACGTGGGCGTCGACAAGGAAGCCTGTACCCTGAACCTGGCGCCGACCGCCAGCACCACCGCCACACTGGCCATGGGCGACGCCCTGGCCGTGTCGCTGCTGGATGCGCGCGGCTTCATGGAAGAAGATTTCGCACGCTCCCATCCGGGCGGCGCCCTAGGCCGCCGCCTGCTGACCCATGTGCGCGATGTCATGCGCAGCGGCGACGCCATCCCTGCCGTGCGGCCGGATGTCTCGCTATCGGCGGCATTGATGGAAATCACGCGCAAGGGCATGGCCATGACCGCCGTGGTCGACGAGCACTTCCACCCGATCGGCGTGTTCACCGACGGCGACTTGCGCCGCCTGCTGGAGCGTGGACAGGATTTCAGCCAGTTCTCCATCGCTGATGTCATGCACGCCAATCCGCGCACCGTGAACCAGGACCAGTTGGCCGTGGACGCCGTGCAATTGATGGAAGAGTTCCGCATCAACCAATTGCTGGTGACCGATGCGCAAGGCGTGCTGACTGGCGCGCTGCACATCCATGACCTGACCCGCGCCAAGGTGATCTGATGACGCAAGCCTTCGCCAGCACCTTTGCTCCCGCCGTCCTCGCCAAGGCAGCCGCCACGCGGCTGATGATCTTCGACGTCGATGGCGTGCTGACCGACGGCGGGCTGTTCTACGGCGAAGACGGCGAATCGGTGAAGCGCTTCAATGCGCTGGACGGCCACGGCATCAAGATGATGCAGCAGTTCGGCGTGGCCGCCGCGATCATCACCGCGCGCCAGTCGCCTTTCGTACTGCGCCGGGCCAACGATCTGGGCATCGCCCACGTATTCCAGGGTGCGCATGACAAGCGGCTGGCATTCCAGGCATTGCTGCAGCACACCGGCCTGCAAGCCGGAGATTGCGGGTATCTGGGCGACGACATCATCGACCTGCCGGTGCTGACCAAGGTCGGCTTCAAGGCTTGCGTCGCCAACGGGCACCGCGAAGTCAAATTGCGTTCCGACTACGTGACGGCTGCCGCCGGCGGCAACGGCGCCGTGCGCGAAGTCTGCGACCTGGTGCTGGCCGCACAAGGGAACTACGAGGCGGCCCTGGCGCCGTATCTGGCATGAGCAACCACAGCGGCGAGCGCGCGGCGCAACGCATCCGCCTGGGCGTGCTCCTGGTGGTGCTGATCGCGCTCGCGCTGGGCAGCTTCTGGATACTGCAAACGCTGCGCAGCAGCGGCGACC
>DQIG01000149.1:417-2603 GCA_003525885.1 Stenotrophomonas sp. | reverse complement strand
CGCTGCGCAGCAGCGGCGACCTGCAGCCGTACGTCCGGCCTACCAGCAAACCCGACTACTACCTTGAAAATTTCAACTACGTGAAACTGGGCCCGACCGGGTTGCCGCGCTACGACGTATCCGGCACCAAAATGGTCCACTTCCCGACTGACGATTCCTTCGAAATCACCAAGCCGGTGGTGCACAGCCTGGACAAGGAAAAGCCGCCGATGGAGCTGTATTCCAATACCGCTCGCGTTACCGACGACCAGACCAAGATCCACATGTACGGCAACGCCAACGCCATTCGCGGCGGCACCAACGGTGGAGCCCCGATGCATCTGGTCTCCGAATACCTGTTGCTGCTGCCGGACGATGAAATCGTCAAGACCGATAAACCCGTTGCAATGACGATGGGCACCACCAGATTGAACGGTGTGGGGATGATCGCCAACAATGCCACGCAGGAAGTGCAACTGCTGGGCAACGTGCGCGGCTACTACGAACCGACACAAAAGAAACGCTGAGCCAAGACTCAACCTGACAGGAACTTATGAAACGCTCACTCTTACTGCCCTGGTTGCTGCTGATCGCCGTCTGCGGTGCAGCGCGCGCGGAAAAGGCCGACTCGACCAAGCCGACCAACATCGAAGCCGACCAGATGGTCTACGACGATGTGCGCCAGGTGAAGACCTTCACCGGCAATGTGGTGCTCACGCGCGGCACGCTGCTGATCAAGGCTGGCCGCGTGGTGCTGACCACCGACCAGTACGGCTACGAATATGCGGTGCTGTATGCGGCATCGGGTTCGCTGGCCAGCTTCCGCCAGAAGCGCGACGGCGGCCCCGACCTGTGGATCGAAGGCCAGGCCGAGCGCATCGAGTATTCCGAACAGACCGAGATTTCCAAGCTGTTCAACCGCGCGCACATCCAGCGCATGGACGGCAAGCGCATTACCGACGAGGTCAACGGCGAGTTCATCTCCTATGACAGCCGCGCCGAATTCTATTCGGTCAACAACACCGCATCGGGTGAAAGCAAGCCGGGCGCGGGCCGCATCACCGCAGTGATCCAGCCCAAGAATCCGCCTGCCCAGCCGGTGCCGCAAACACCGCCGGCCCAACCCGGAAAGGGCCAGTAACATGGTGAGCTCGCTGGTTGTCCGCGGACTGAAGAAAAGCTATGGCGCACGCCAGGTGGTGCGTGACGTGTCGATGGAAGTGCAGAGCGGCGAAGTGGTCGGCCTGCTGGGGCCCAACGGCGCCGGCAAGACCACCTCGTTCTACATGATCGTCGGCCTGGTGCCATCCGACGGCGGCGAAATCGACCTGGATGGATCGGCCATCTCGGGCCTGCCGATCCACAAGCGCGCCACGCTGGGCCTGTCTTACCTGCCGCAGGAAGCATCCGTGTTCCGCAAGCTCACGGTGGAAGACAATATCCGCGCCGTGCTCGAGCTGCGCCAGGAAAACGGCAAGCCGCTCTCGCGCGACGAGATCGAAGGCCGCCTGAACAACCTGCTGCATGAACTGCAGATCGAGAAGCTGCGCGACAGCCAGGCACTCTCGCTGTCGGGCGGCGAACGGCGCCGCGTCGAAATCGCGCGTGCGCTGGCGACCGATCCGCGCTTCGTGCTGCTGGACGAACCGTTCGCCGGTATCGATCCTATTGCGGTGATCGAGATCCAGCGCATCGTGCGCTTCCTCAAGGAGCGCGGCATCGGCGTGCTGATCACCGACCACAACGTGCGCGAGACGCTGGACATCATCGACCGCGCCTCGATCATCCACGCTGGCGAGGTGCTGTTCGAAGGCTCCCCGCAGGAGATCGTCGACAACCCCGAAGTGCGCCGCGTCTATCTCGGCGACAGCTTCGCCGAACGCGCCTGACGTCGCTCCGCCCGCGCAGTTCTTGCCGGGCGCGTTGACGAATCCACAGGCCATTTCAGAACCCAGGGCCCTCGCGCGCAGTCGCCGAGGGCCTTTTTCTTTTCCAGATCAAACGCTTGCCGCTTTTCGAGGACGGAACGTCGCACCGGCACGCTTTTTGCTGGCGTTGGCGCCCCGTTAACCACCCTGGCCTTTCAATGACGCTCGAACACGTCGTTGATTTGCCCAGGAGGGCGCGTTGGCTCTCGGCCACAGATTGGAGCTTCGGCAAGGCCAGGGCCTTGTCATCACGCCGCAGCTGCAGCAGGCGATCAAGCT
>DQIG01000149.1:0-266 GCA_003525885.1 Stenotrophomonas sp. | reverse complement strand
AGCTGCAGCAGGCGATCAAGCTCCTGCAACTGTCGAACATCGAGCTCGACGCCTTCGTCGAGGCCGAACTCGAGCGCAATCCCCTGCTCCAACGCGACGATTCCGACAACGAGACCCAGCGCGAGGGCGAGGCCGAGCGCGCGACCGAGAACCTGGGCCTGGATTCGGTGTCCGACAGCGCCGCCAGCGGCCAGATGGACGCCGTGCCCGATGACGTCTCGCCCGGCGAACGCGCCACCGGCGACGGCCAGGAGGCCGGAGCCGAG
>DQIG01000148.1:2335-2615 GCA_003525885.1 Stenotrophomonas sp. | reverse complement strand
CCCTCGGCCGGCACCCGGCTGGCCAGCCAGCGCCCGGCCTCACCTGTTGCGGAGAACGGCGGGCCCAGTACCAGTCCGGCCGACGGCGGCGGCGCCAGCAGCCCGCGCACCGCCACCGGTGAAGGCGGCGCCGGTACGTCCGGCAGCGTGCGATCCGGCGGCAGCGCGCGCCAGCCGAGGTCGACCAGCAGCACGCTGCCTTCGTCACTGCGGAACGGGCGGTAGATCTTCACTCCCGCGCGGCCGTGCCGGGTCTGGTTGTCCAGCAGCACCACGCCGG
>DQIG01000148.1:1602-2189 GCA_003525885.1 Stenotrophomonas sp. | reverse complement strand
TTGTCCAGCAGCACCACGCCGGGCAGGAAGCGACCGTGATCGGCCACACCGTGCAAAGCACCGGGCGCTGCGAGCGCCTGTGCCAGCGACAGAACCTGCGCTGCGGCTGGACCTTGTGCATCCAACATTGCCTGTTTGGCATGCATGCGCTGCAACTGCCACAGCCCCAATGCGGTGAAACCGGCCATCGCCAGCGCGGCCAGCAGCCATCCAATCACCCGTGTGTGCTGGCGCATCATGACAAGTCCGCGCAAACGCGGTCAGATAGGCACATCCACCCAGCCCTCGAGCCGCGCATGAGTGATTCGCTGAAGACCCTGCTGGTAATCGCGTTTCTGATCGTCATCGTCTGGAATCTGGGCGCCGGCCTGTATTACCTGCTGGTCGACCGCGGCCAGACCAAGCGCACGGTCAACGCACTGACACGTCGCATCTCGGTGTCGGTGGCGTTGATCCTGCTGGTGATCGTGAGCATCTACATGGGCTGGATCAAACCGCACGGCATCGGCGGCTGATGCCACCGATGCGCGCGTGATCAAAGCACGTAGACGAACAGGAACAGCATCAGCCACACCACGTCGACGAAG
>DQIG01000148.1:0-1442 GCA_003525885.1 Stenotrophomonas sp. | reverse complement strand
CGACGAAGTGCCAGTACCACGCGGCGGCTTCAAAACCGAAATGGTTGTCGCGGGTGAAGTGCCCCTTGGCCGAGCGCAGCCACATCACGATCAGCATGATCGTGCCCAGCAGCACGTGCGCGCCGTGGAAGCCGGTCAGCATGAAGAAGGTCGAACCGTAGATGCCCGAGCCGAGCGTCAGGTTCAGTTCCTTGTAGGCGTGGATGTACTCCTCCGCCTGCAGGGTCAGGAAGCCCAGGCCAAGTACCACGGTCAGGCCCAGCCAGATCAGCAGCTGGCGGCGGTTGCCGGCCTTCAGTGCGTGATGGGCGATGGTCAGGGTCACGCCGGAGGTAAGCAGGATCAGCGTATTGATCAGCGGCAGACCCCAGGCCGGGATGGTCTGGAACGCGCCACCGATCGCCGCCGGGCCGTTGGTCGGCCATCCGGCGGAATAGCCCTGCCAGAGCAGTTCGTTGGTCATCACCCCGCGGCCTTCGCCACTCAGCCACGACAGGCCGAGATGGCGGGTGTAGAACAGCGCGCCGAAGAAGGCACCGAAGAACATCACTTCGGAGAAGATGAACCAGATCATCCCCATCCGGAACGAGCCATCGACCTGGTGGTTGTAGTTGCCGGCCTGCGATTCGCGCACTACGTCGCTGAACCACCAGAACAGGGTCAGCACCAGCATCGCGATGCCGATGTAGAACGTCCAGCGCCCCCAGCTGGCATCGTTGAGCCAGCTGGCCACGCCCACCATGGTCACCATCATCGCGATGGAGCCCACGAAGGGCCATTTGCTCTGGGCCGGGACGAAGTACACGTTGGCGTCGGTCGGTGTCTGGGCCATGTCGGTATCCGGGTCAGGGTGCGGCGTGCGCGCCATCCGAGGTGGCGGCCGGGGCCAGCCGATCGGACAACGCGTCGTTGCGGTAGAAGGTGTAGGACAAGGTGATCGTCTTGATCTCCGGCGGCAGGTCCGGATCGACGATGAAGCGCACCGGCATGTCGCGCTTCTCGCCAGCCTGCAGCGTCTGCGCGGTGAAACAGAAGCACTCGGTCTTGCTGAAGAAGCCCGACGCCCGCGCCGGTGCCACCGAGGGCACCGCACTGCCCACCACCGCCTGCGGGCTGTCGTTGCGGGCGAAGTACAGCGCCTCGTTGAGTTCGCCGGGCACCACGTCCATGGTCAGCTGTTCGGGATGGAACGACCACGGCAGGCGCGAATTGACGCCCCCGTCGAACTCCACGCGCACGGTGCGCTTGCCAGCCGCGGCACCCGCACTGGCTTCACCACCGGGGCCGCGCTCCAGGCGCACGCCGAACACCTTTTCGCAGGCAATGCGGTACAGCGGCACCAGCGAGAACGTCAGCAGGAACACCGCCACCGCCACGCCGATCAGGCGCGGCAGCCCGGCACTGGGTGACGGCGTGCTGGCCGGCGCCTCGCTCATCGGCCG
>DQIG01000147.1:13335-13827 GCA_003525885.1 Stenotrophomonas sp. | reverse complement strand
CGCAGGCCGCCGGCAGCTTCTACGACCTGGCCGATCCGCTGCACGGCGCTGGGACGCCGGCCGACGCGATGATGCTGGCCGATTTCGTGACCTACCTGCCGGATGACCTGTTGTGCAAGGTCGACCGGACTTCGATGGCGGTCAGCCTGGAGGCGCGGGCACCGCTGCTGGACTGGCGCGTGGCCGAGTTCGCCTGGTCGCTGCCGCTGGGCTTCAAGCGCAGTGAGACGACCAGCAAGGTGCTGCTCAAGCGCGTGCTGGGCCGTTACGTGCCGCATTCGATGGTGCACCGTCCAAAGCGCGGTTTCGGCGCACCGGTCAGTGACTGGCTGAAAGGCGACCTGCAGCCCTGGGCCGAGGACCTGCTGCAGCCGGCGCGGCTGGAGCGTGAGGGCGTGCTGTCGGCGGCGGCGGTGCAGCCGTTGTGGCAGCAGTTCCTGGGAGGGCAGCGCAAATGGCATACCCATCTGTGGAACGTGCTGATGTTCCAGG
>DQIG01000147.1:0-13184 GCA_003525885.1 Stenotrophomonas sp. | reverse complement strand
GGAACGTGCTGATGTTCCAGGCCTGGCAGGCGCATTGGCGTCAGGTGCGCGCAGGCGTTGTGGGAGGTTGATCTTCACCGGCCTGCACGGGCCCGGCGACTAGGCTGGGCCTCCCGCACCGTGAGGAGTATGTCCCGATGTCTGTCCCCACCATCGCCGTGTTCGTCGGTAGCCTGCGCAAGGACTCCTGCAACCGCAAGCTGGCCCATGCGCTGGAGAAGATTGCCGGCGAACGCGCGCGCTTCCAGTACGTGCAGATCGGCGACCTGCCGTTGTATGACCAGGACTTCGACGCGCATTACCCGGCGCAGGGTACCCGGCTGAAGGACCAGGTGCGCGCCGCCGACGCGGTGCTGTTCGTGACCCCCGAATACAACCGGTCGGTGCCGGGCGTGCTCAAGAACGCCATCGATATCGGCTCGCGCCCCTACGGTGACAGTGCGTTTGCCGGCAAGCCGGCGGCGGTGATCGGCGCCTCCATTGGCCAGATCGGTACCGCCGTGGCCCAGCAGCACCTGCGCAACAGCCTGGCGTTCCTGGACATGCATGTGCTTGGCCAACCCGAGGCATTCATCCACTTCAAGGACGGCCTGATCGATGCGGACGGCACGATCCACAACGAAGGCACGCACAAATTCCTGCAGGGTTACGTGGACCGGTTCCTGGCGCTGATCGCGGTGCACGTCAAGGGCGATTGACGCCTGCGGGGTCAGAGCCCTCTGCGTTGCAGAGGGATCCGACCCCGGCCACGACCGGGCTCCGACCCGGGGCGCCTGATCTGCGATAATGTCGCGCTCGGGCGCCGCAATGGCGCCCGTCGCAGGCAGTGCGACACCCCCGCGCCAGTCTGGCCAGGCACCGGCGGATATCCCCCGTTTCTCCACGGCTTATCCACAGGCTTGTCCATGGCCGCCGGGGTCGGCGCATGCCTACACTCGTCTGGCCCACTTTTGCAGGAAACACCGCAGCATGTCCGCTCGTCCCGGCTTCCGTTCCAACCGCAGAGAGCGCGGTGATGGCTTCGATCGCGATCGCGACGAGTCGCGCATCGACCAGTTGCGGGTACCGCCCCATTCGGTGGAAGCCGAGCAGGCGGTGCTGGGTGGCCTGATGCTGGCGCCCGAGGCGTACGACCGGGTCAACGACCAGCTGACCGAAGGCGACTTCTATCGTCGCGATCACCAGATGATCTACCGTGCGATCCGCGAGCTGTCCGAGCGCGAACGGCCGTTCGATGCGGTGACCCTGGGCGAGTGGTTTGAATCGCAGGGCAAGATGGAACTGGTGGGCGACGGCGCCTACCTGATCGAACTGGCCAGTACCACGCCGTCGGCCGCCAACATCGTGGCCTACGCCGAAATCGTGCGCGACAAGGCGGTGCTGCGGCAGCTGATCCAGGTCGGCACCGACATCGTCAACGACGGTTTCCAGCCGGAGGGGCGTGACAGCAGTGAGCTGCTGGCCTCGGCGGAAAAAAGCGTGTTTGCGATCGCCGAACAGGGCGCGCGTGGCCGTACCGATTTCGTGGCCATGCCCGGTGCACTGAAGGATGCCTTCGAGGAGCTGCGCAACCGCTTCGAGAACGGTGGCAACATCACCGGTCTGCCGACCGGTTACAACGATTTCGATGCGATGACCGCCGGCCTGCAGCCGACCGACCTGATCATCCTCGCGGCGCGCCCGGCGATGGGCAAGACCACCTTCGCGCTGAACATCGCCGAGTACGCGGCGATCAAGTCGAAGAAGGGCGTGGCAGTGTTTTCGATGGAAATGTCGGCATCGCAGCTGGCGATGCGCCTGATTTCCTCCAATGGCCGCATCAACGCGCAGCGCCTGCGTACCGGCCAGCTGGAAGACGAGGACTGGAGCCGCGTCACCAGCGCGATCAAGATGCTGAAGGAAACCAAGATCTTCATCGACGATACGCCGGGCGTGTCGCCGGAAGTGCTGCGCTCCAAGTGCCGCCGCCTCAAGCGCGAGCATGATCTCGGCCTGATCGTGATCGACTACCTGCAGCTGATGAGCGTGCCGGGCAACAGTGAAAACCGCGCGACCGAAATCTCGGAGATCTCGCGTTCGCTGAAGGGATTGGCCAAGGAACTGAACGTGCCGGTGATCGCGCTGTCGCAGCTCAACCGCTCGCTGGAAACGCGTACCGACAAGCGCCCGGTGATGGCCGATCTTCGCGAGTCGGGCGCAATCGAGCAGGACGCGGACATGATCGTGTTCATCTACCGTGACGACTACTACAACAAGGAAAACTCGCCGGACAAGGGCCTGGCCGAGATCATCATCGGCAAGCACCGTGGTGGCCCGACCGGTTCGTGCAAGCTGAAGTTCTTCGGTGAGTACACCCGCTTCGACAACCTGGCCCACGATTCGGTCGGCTCGTTCGAGTAACCGTAGTGCCGGCCGCTGGCCGGCAACCACCCTACGGCCGGTAAACCATTCGAAACGCCAAAATTCCGTATGTGGCGTGTAAATGACATGTAACGCGACGCTTCTACGATTCCGCCGCTGCTGCCCTTCGACGCCGCCCTTCGGCGTCCAGCGTGCCCAAGGAATCCGCCCCCATGCCGTCCCACGCTCCGCTTCGCCGCAATCTGCTGGCCCTGCTGGTCTGTGCTTCGCTGCCGTCGCTGGCTGCTGCTGAAACCGCCCCCGCCACCGACGCGCCGTCGGCCACCACCCTCGATTCGATCTCGGTGATCGGCCGCGGCGAAGCCCGCCAGGTGCAGCGCGTGACCGCCGAGGACATGAAGATCCTGCCGCCCGGTGCCAATCCGCTGAAACTGCTGGCCAGCAAGCCGGGCGTGCACTTCGAGTCGGCCGATGCCACCGGCGCCTATGAATGGTCCACCACCATCAGCCTGCGTGGCTTCAACCAGAATCGCCTGGGTTACACGCTCGATGGCATTCCTCTGGGCAACATGGCCTATGGCAACAGCAACGGCCTGCACATCAGCCGTGCCGTGATCAGCGAGAACCTGGGCGGTGCCGAAGTGTCCACCGGCATCGGTGCGCTTGGCACGCCGTCCACCAGCAACCTCGGCGGTGTGTTCCAGTTCTATTCGATCGATCCGTCCACCGAATACGGCGTAGTGCTGGCGCAGGGCTTTGGCAGCGACAGTGCGCGCCGCAGCTATGCGCGCCTGGAGACCGGTGAGCACCAGGGTTTTGCTGCCTACCTGTCCGGCGTGTACTCCGAAGGCGACAAGTGGAAGGGCAAGGGCTCGCAGGAACTGAAGCAGTTCAATGGCAAGGCCACCTACAACTTCGGAACGGACAGCAGGATCACCGCGCTGTTCAACGCCTCGCGCCGCGTCGAGGCCGATTACCAGGACCTGTCGCTGGAGATGATCGATCGTCTTGGCTGGGACTGGGACAACTACGCGCCGGACTGGGATCGCGCCGTCGCCGCGGCACGCGGAAAATTCAGCGGCGGCGTCAACAGCCCCTGGGATGCGTACTACTCCGGCCACGGACTGCGCAATGACGACCTGTCCAGCATCGCCGGCGATTTCGGCCTGAACGAATCGATGCGGCTGAAGGTCAACGTCTACAACCACAGCAATCGTGGCCAAGGCCACTGGTTCAGCCCGTCAAATCCGTCGAATCCGGGCACCAGTCGCGAGATTCCGATCTCGATCCGCACCACCGAGTACGCGATCGACCGCACCGGCGTGACCTCGGCGTTCACCTGGAACGTCGGTGGCCACGAACTGGAGGCCGGCCTCTGGTACGAGGACAACGGTCACAGCGTGCAGCGCAACTTCTATTACATCGACGGCCCGATCACCGATGATTTCTTCCTGCGCAACCCGGACCAGCGCGTGTGGCACCAGCGCTACACCACCATTACCCGCCAGTTCTACGTGCAGGACCGCTTCCGCCTGTTCGATGACCGCCTGACCATCGACATCGGCGCGAAGTCGCCGCACACCCGCACCAGCGTGCACACGCCGCTGGGCAGCTATGCCAACAACAGCAGCCTGACCTCGAAGAAGGGCCTGCTGCCGCAGGCTGGTTTCAACTTCAAGCTCAACGAAGGCAACGAAATCTTCGGTTCGTTCGCCAAGAACATCGCCGCCTATGCGCTCGGCGTGGGCAGCCCGTTCAACGTGCCGCAGGCAGCGTTCGATGCCAGCGCGCAGAACCTGAAGCCGGAACAGTCGCGCACCCTGGAACTGGGCTGGCGCGGCTACGGCCAGGGCTATGAAGCCTCGGTTGCGGTGTACGACGTCAAGTTCGACAACCGCCTGCTGGCGATCGCCCAGTGCGTGGGCATCCTGGGTTGCCCTGCGCTGTTCTCCAACGTCGGTTCGGTGACCAGCCGCGGTGCCGAGGCGACCCTGCAGCTGAAGCCGATGCAGGACCTGGCCTGGTCCAACGCGTTGTCCTGGAATGACAGCACCTACGACAACGACTACGTGAACAATGGCGTGGTGCCGACCCGCGGCAAGAAGACCGTCGACACCCCGGAATGGATGTTCGCCAGCACCCTGGCCTGGACCCCGGGCCCGTGGGACATGCGCCTGTCGGCCAACCACGTCGGCAAGCGATACGTGACCTACACCAACGATGTGTCGGTGCCGAGCTACTGGCTGGTCAATGCCTCCGTGGCCTATGACTTCGGCAAGCTCGGTCCGGCACAGAACCTGACCGTGGCGCTGAACCTGACCAACCTGACCGACAAGCGCTACCTGTCTTCGATCAACACCAACGGCACCTACGCAGCCGACCCGACCCGCAGCCTGGCGACCATGCAGGTCGGCGCGCCGCGGCAGGCAATGGCCACCGCCACCGTGCGCTTCTGATGCACGGGCCTGTCGATCCGGAAAGCCGTCGTCGCCTGCTGCGCATGGCGTGGCAGGGCACGGGGACGGCGATCGCGCTGGCGGCGATGCCCGGGCTGGCCACGGCTGGCCCACGGCCGCGGCTGGGGCGTGATCCGTTCACCCTCGGCGTCGCCGCCGGTGATCCGGATCCGCAGGGGGCTGTGTTATGGACGCGGCTGGCGCCGGACCCGCTCAACGGCGGCGGCATGCCGTCGCGGGCGGTGCCGGTGCGCTGGTTCGTGGCCGAAGACCCGGGCATGCGCCGGCTGGTGCAGCGTGGCGTCGCCGCGGCGGTACCCGAGCTGGCGCATTCGGTGCATGTGGAAGTCAACGGCCTGCGCCCGGGCCGTGACTATTACTATCGTTTTGCCTGCGATGGCGATGAGGAAAGCGCGGTCGGTCATTTCCGCACCGCGCCGCTGCTGGAGGCGCAACTGCAGCAGCTGCGGCTGGCGTTGTGCACCTGCCAGGCCTGGAACAGCGGCTACTACCCGGTGCTGCGTGACATCGCGCAGAGTGATGTCGACCTGGTGCTGCATGCGGGCGACTACCTGTACGAATACAGCCCGCTGCAGAACGCACGCGGGCGCACGCTGGATGCCGGGCGCTTCAGCGGCGAGACCGTCAGCCTGGAGCGTTACCGTGACCAGTACGCGCTGTACAAGCTCGATCCAGACCTGCAGGCCGCGCACGCCGCACACGCGTTCGCGGTGATCTGGGATGACCACGAAGTGCAGAACGATTACTCCGGCATCCACGCGGAGAAGCCCGGTGTCTCGACGGAGGATTTCATCGTCCGTCGTGCGGCCGCCTACCGCGCGTTCTACGAACACCTGCCGATGCGCAGCACGCCCGCGGGCAATGGTGGCCTGCGCGTGCACCGGCGTCTGCGCTATGGCGATCTGGCACAGCTGACCCTGCTCGACTGCCGCCAGTTCCGCCCGGCCAATCCTTGCGGTGTCGGTGAGTCAGCACGCTGCGAAGCGGCTCTCGATCCGCGCATGAGCATGCTCGGCACGGGGCAGGAGGCGTGGTTCACGCAGTCGATGGCCGCCGCGCAGGGCATGCGCTGGAACGTCGTGGTGCAGCAGCTGCTGATGGCGCAGCTGCGGCTGGACGGTGGCACGCCGCGCGAGCGCTTCTGGAACGATGCCTGGGATGGCTATCCCGCCGCACGCAAGCGGCTGCTGCAGGCGATGCAGGCGGGCGGGCAGGGCAATGCCATTGTTCTCGGTGGCGACTGGCATTCCACCTTCGTCAACGACCTGAAGCTGGATTTCGATGCGGCCAGTGCGCCGGTCGTGGCCACCGAATTCATCGCCCCGGCAATCAGCAGTGGTGGCGACGACACGCCGTACGGGCCGTACTACGGGCCGTCGATAGCGCAGAACCCGCATATCCGCTATTTCGACGGCGACCGCCGCGGTTGGTGGAAGCTGCAGCTGAACCGGCAGGCCGTGGACGCCGAGCTGCGCTTCGCCGACAGCGTGCTGCGCGCCGATGCGCCGGTGCGTACCGCAGCCCGCTTCCAGGTCACCCACGGCCGTCCGGGGGCGGTGCAGCTCCTGTAGAGCCGAGCGCACGCTCGGCTGCTCTCTGCCTCCGGTGGGTGCGGACCGTTGGTCCGCACATTCCCATGAATAGCCGAGCGTGGGCTCGGCTCTACAACAGCGCTGGATCGGTTTCATCGCCTCCAGCCCGGTTTCGTCGCAAACCGTTTGCCGGCGGCAGGGCGGGGCGCCAAGGTGTCCGCAGGCGGCAGGGTGCCGCCCCAAGGAGACCGTGATGAAGACCCTGTTCGCGCTCGGTGTGTGGTGCCTGCTGTTCGTGCTGTGCTGGCCGCTGGCGATCCTCGCCCTGATCGCCTGGCCGTTCGTCTGGCTGCTGAGCCTGCCGTTCCGCCTGGTCGGCATTACCTTTTCGGCGTTGTTCGCCTTCCTGCGCGCGCTGTTCATGCTGCCGGCGCGGTTGCTCGGTGGCCGCGCGGTGCCCGCATGAGGGCGGTGTTGCTGATGGGTCTGGCTCTGTTGTCAGGCCCGGTGCTGGCCGCACCGCCCGCGCCACCGTCGGCGTGGCTGGAGCGCCAGCAGGCAGCCGGTGCTGATGAAGCGAATGCTGCGGGGGCGAAGGCTTCAACCGTACCCGAGGCCAAGGAGCGCTGCCGGGTCACGAAGGAATGGAAGGTCGGCGAGTCGGTGGTGCAGCACAGGGTCTGTGAGGATCCACCGAAGAAGCGCGCTGGAAAGGTGTAGAGCCTAGCCCGCGCAGGCAACAGAAAACCCCGCCGGGGCGGGGTTTTCTGTATCCAGTCATGCCGGCCAGCGGCCGGCACTACCAGCGAACGATCAGTTCGCCTTGTGGATGGCGCGCTTGCTGACCGCCATCGCCGCGTCGTGGATCACTTCCGACAGCGACGGGTGGGCGTGGCAGATGCGGGCCAGGTCATCGGCCGAGCCGCTGAACTCCATGGTCAGTACGCCTTCGTGCACCAGTTCGGAGACGTTGGCGCCGACCAGGTGCATGCCGAGGATGCGATCGGTTTCGGCATGGGCCAGGATCTTCACGAAGCCTGCCGGCTCGATCATCGCCACGGCGCGGCCGTTGGCGGCGAACGGGAAGCTGCCGGCCTTGTACGGAATGCCTTCGGCCTTCAGCTGCGCTTCGGTCTTGCCGACCCAGGCCAGTTCCGGCTCGGTGTAGATGACCCACGGGATGGTGTCGAAGTTGACGTGGCCCGGCAGGCCGGCGATCAGCTCAGCCACCGCGATGCCTTCCTCGAAGCCCTTGTGCGCCAGCATCGGGCCGCGCACGCAGTCGCCGACCGCCCACACGCCGTTGACGCCGGTGTGGCAGTGCGCGTCGACTTCGATCTGGCCACGCTCGTTGATCTTGACGCCGGTGCCTTCAGCCAGCAGGCCCTTGGTGGCGGCGCGACGGCCGACGGCCACCAGCAGCTTGTCCACGGTCAGGGTCTTCTCGCCTTCGCTGTCGGTGTAGGTGACAACGACTTCCTTCTTCTTGCCCTTGCCGGTGATCTCGGTCTTGGAGACCTTGGCACCGAGGCGGATGTCCAGGCCCTGCTTCTTGAATTCCTTGGCAGCGGTCTTGGCCACTTCGGCGTCGGCCACGGCCAGGAACTCCGGCAGCGCTTCCAGGATGGTGACTTCAGCGCCCAGGCGCTTCCACACGCTGCCCAGTTCCAGGCCGATCACGCCGGCGCCGATCACGGCCAGGCGGTTCGGCACTTCGGTGAAGTCCAGGCCGCCGACGTTGTCGACGATGGTTTCGCCGTCGAACTTGGCGAACGGCAGTTCGATCGAATCCGAACCGGCGGCGATGATGACGTTGGTGCCCTTCAGCTCGACGATGGAACCGTCATGCTGGGTGACCTTGACCACGTTGCCCGGCTGCAGTTCGCCGAAGCCGTAGTAGGCGGCGACCTTGTTGGCCTTGAACAGCATGCCGATGCCGCCGGTGAACTGCTTGACGATCTTGTCCTTGCGGCCAACCATCGCCTCGACGTCGATCTTGGCATCCTTGAAGCTGATGCCGTGGTCGCCAAAGATGTGGCCCATGTTCCAGAACTGGCGCGAGGAATCCAGCAGCGCCTTGGACGGGATGCAGCCCACGCGCAGGCAGGTGCCGCCGAGGGCCGGCTTGCCGTCCTTGCCCAGCGCTGCGTCGATGCAGGCGGTCTTCAGGCCCAGCTGGGCCGCGCGGATGGCAGCGTGGTAACCGGCCGGGCCGGCACCGATGACGACGACGTCGAATTGTTCAGCCATTGAATTATTCCTTGATGCATTACCAGAACCCCTCCGCGCAGGCGCGGAGGGGCGGGAGGTTTCTTACAGGCCGAACAGCATGCGGCCCGGGTTTTCCAGCTGGTTCTTGATGTCCACCAGGAACTGCACCGAGTCCTTGCCGTCGATGATGCGGTGGTCGTACGACAGCGCCAGGTACATCATCGGCGCGATCACGACCTGGCCGTTCTGGGCGATCGGACGCTCCTTGATGGCATGCATGCCCAGGATGGCGCTCTGCGGCGGGTTGATGATCGGGGTCGACAGCAGCGAACCGAAGGTGCCGCCGTTGGTCACGGTGAAGGTGCCGCCCTGCAGCTCTTCCAGGCTCAGCTTGCCGTCACGGGCCTTCTTGGCGTAGTCGGCGATGGTCTTCTCGATGTCGGCGAACGACATGCGCTCGACGTTGCGCAGCACCGGCGTGACCAGGCCCTTCTCGGTCGACACGGCGATCGAGATGTCCGAGTAGCCGTGGTAGATGATGTCATCGCCGTCGATCGAGGCGTTGACCAGCGGGAAGCGCTGCAGCGCGTTGGCAGCGGCCTTCACGAAGAAGCTCATGAAGCCCAGCTTGATGCCGTGTGCCTTGACGAACTCGTCCTGCAGTTCCTTGCGCGCAGCCGAGACCTTGGACAGGTCGACTTCGTTGAAGGTGGTCAGCATGGCGGTGGAGTTCTTCGACTCCATCAGGCGCTCGGCGATGCGCTTGCGGATGCGGGTCATCGGCACGCGTTCTTCCGGACGTGCGCCACCGGCCTTGCCGGCGCCGCCGTTGCGGGCGATCTCGATGCCGCGCTGGCGCTGCAGCAGGTCGACGATGGAGCCGGCGCCGGATGCGGCGATCTGCTCAGGACCGATGGTGATGGTGTCGCTGATGACGTTGGCCAGCGGTTGTGGCGTGCGGGTGGCGGTGACGACGACGGCGTCGACAGGTTCAGCGTGCGCATAGCAGGCAGCCATGGCGAATGCCAGCGACGTCAGGGCCGCAGGACGGGAAATACGAAGGGTCATGATAATTTTCTGTTAATTCCGGCTGGCCGACGTCCCCGTGGGCCAACTGTGTAAAGAAGCGAGGCGTTGCGCTCACTTCCACCTGGTTTGGCCGGTATCCGGGCTGACAAGTCGGGCCACCTCACCTTCCCATGCCGTGGCACAGTGGTTGCTGGAGGAAGCTTGCCGCATAACGCTGCGACACTTGTTTACCGTTGCGGGGGCAGCACACGTTACATTTTCGACAATACGGATGCAGGCATCCGGCATGCGCCAATGTGTGTTTCCCGTTTAACTGCCGGCGCGGACGCGCCAGCGGGCACCAAAACCGCGCAATTGTAAGCGCGACAAACCCTGGGCAACAAGGTTATGCACGATCTATGATGAAAATCATGGCAAACGAAGGCCAAGGATTGCTTTTAGGAAAAAGCTCGTTAAAATCTGACGCGACGTCGCAAAAGAATGGAAAAATGTCGCTGACATGGCCGGGTCAAGGGGACCCGAAACGCCGGAGAAACGGGAACAAATGGGGGATTTCACTCGCTGTTTAGCCGATGGCATGGCTGGCACGCGTCCTATACTCAGCCATCTGGTAACGTGGGTCGGTCCGGCGACAGCCTGTACCGCCCGACGCTGCTGCCGAATCGCTGTCGTGGCCTGTGCGGCCTTCAGACTCCGATGGCTTGCGCCGATAAGCATTGAATACCCTGCCGGAAAACCGGGCCAGGCGGTTCAGGCATGAAGCGCAGCTTCAAAGGACGACCCGTTTGATCTGCCGGAGCGGGCAACATGGAAGTGCACCAAATTTGTAGGGAGAACCAGAAATCATGAGCGACGACGTTGATTTGGAAGCATTGTTCGACGAAATTTCCGCACAGGCGCTGCCGACCTCGGTTGCCAGCGCGGCCCCTGCCGCTGCCGCAAGCAATGCGCAACCGGCCGTGGCGGAAGACCAGTCCGACAAGCCGATGTACGAACGTCTGGGCGGCATTGTCCGCCTGCTGCACGACTCCATGCGTGAGTTGGGCTACGACCGCTCGCTCACCGATGTGGCCGCCCAGATCGGCGATGCGCAAGGCCGCCTGGAGCACGTCGCCACCCTCACCGAGCAGGCCGCCAACAAGGTGCTCAATGCGCTGGACTCCGGCATGCCCGCGCAAGACCGCCTGCAGGAACATGCCAAGAACATCAACGAGCGCTGGGCCAGGCTGTATGCAGGCCAGATGAGCATCGACGAATTCAAGCAGTTGGCCGGCGACTCGCAGAAGTTCTCCACTGCGGTGCTGGAATCGACCGAAGCGGAAAAGGCCCGCATGCTGGAAATCATGATGGCCCAGGATTTCCAGGATTTGACGGGGCAGGTGATCAAGCGCGTCACCCAATTGGCGCATGACCTGGAGTCGCAATTGGTGCAGCTACTGGTGGATTACTCGCCCGGTGATGCGAAGAAGGAAGATACCGGCCTCTTGAACGGGCCCCAGATCGATCCGGCCGGCAAGGATGTGATTGCCAATCAGGGGCAGGTGGACGATCTGCTGGAAAGTCTCGGCTTCTGAGAAGTGCCGCCAGTCATTGCTGCAACGGCAATGACTGGCTTTATCTGGCTGGAAATGCGAGAGGCTCGCATTTAATGAGGTGACATTTCCGAGGGAAATTCGGCTACTCCGGCCAGAATGTTGTCATTTCAGTCGTTTTTTCTTTCCTTTTCGATACGCCTCGTTCTGTGACAGGCAGAGCCTTGTGCTTTTGCCTAGTCCGAAATGGGGGACCTTTTTGCCCCTATTCCCCTGATGATCCCCGTGCTTGCTCCCCAATAATTCTGGCTATTGTTCTCGAAATCCGTCTATCAATCGGGAACGGAGTTTATGCAGGGGGGATTCGGCAAATGGCCGACGACAGCGACATGGAGCGGACCGAACCCGCCACGAGTAAGCGCATTGAGCGTGCTCGTGAGCAGGGCGATGTGCCGCGTTCGCGCGAAATGGCGACGTGCATGGTGCTGCTGATCGGCGGTTGCTGTGTCTGGATGTTCAGTGGTCCGCTGGTGACCAGCCTGGATCGCATCATGGTCGCCACGTTCACCTTTGAGCGTGCCGCCGCTTACGACCCTGTCGTGCTGTTCAACATGCTCAGCGCGCACTTTATCGATATCGCCATTGCCATCATCCCGATCGCATTCCTGATGACCCTGGCCGCGATCGCTTCGCCGTTGATTCTCGGGGGGTGGCTGTTCAATACCGAGTCGCTGATTCCCAAATTCAGCAAGCTCAATCCGGCCAAGGGCTTCACCAACATGTTTTCCATCAATTCGCTGGCCGAATTGCTCAAGGCGGTGCTGAAGACCTTGTTGGTTGGCACGGTCGCCTGGTTGGCGATCAAGAGCCAGATCGATGCGGTGATGGGGCTGGGTGTCGAGTCGCTCAAGACCAGCAGCCAGCATTCGGCGCACTTGCTGTGGATCAGCTTCGTCATCATCGTGTCGTCGCTGATTTTCATCGCCATACTGGACGTGCCGTACCAGATCTGGAATTACGGCAAGAAGCTGCGCATGACGCGTGAAGAGGTCAAGAAGGAACACAAGGAGGCTGAAGGCGATCCGCATATCAAGGGCAAGATCCGCGCGATGCAGCGCGCCATGGCCCGCCGCCGGATGATGGCCGAAGTGCCGACCGCCGATGTGGTGGTGACCAACCCGACCCACTATGCAGTCGCGCTGAAGTACGCCGAAGGCAAGATGGGCGCGCCCAAAGTGGTGGCCAAGGGCGCCGACGACATCGCCGCCAAGATCCGCGAATTGGCGCGCGAGCACAAAGTGCCGCTGCTGGAAGCGCCGCCGCTGGCGCGTGCATTGCACACCCACACCGAAATTGGCGACGAAATTCCGGAAGCCCTTTATACCGCCGTGGCCGAAGTGCTGGCCTATGTCTTCCAACTGCGCACCTACGGCCAGTTTGGCGGCCACCGGCCCACTGAGCCAACCGAACTTCAAGTGCCCAAGGAACTCGATCCGGCCACGGCGACCAAGTCGCGGGCGGCGCAGCGTAGAACGATGCAATAACTATGGCGAAACTCAATACGATGAAACTGCCGGCCTGGGTGCCGGTGAAAAGCTCCCGGGCGATGGCCGCACCGATCCTGATCGTCATGATGCTGGCGATGATGGTGCTGCCGCTGCCGGCCTTCATGCTGGATTTGCTGTTCAGTTTCAACATCTCGCTGTCGATCATTGTGCTGATGACAGCGCTGTATACCGTCAAGCCGCTGGACTTCATTGCCTTCCCGGCCGTGCTGCTGGTCTCCACGATGCTGCGTTTGTCGCTGAACGTCGCCTCGACCCGCGTAGTGCTGACGGAAGGCCATACCGGCCCGGATGCGGCCGGCAAGGTGATCGAAGCCTTCGGCCACTTCCTGATCGGAGGCAATTACACGGTCGGTATCGTCGTGTTCGTCATCCTGACCATCATCAACTTCATGGTGGTGACCAAGGGCGCCGGCCGTATCGCCGAAGTGGGGGCGCGTTTCACCCTGGATGCGATGCCCGGCAAGCAGATGGCGA
>DQIG01000375.1:10924-29351 GCA_003525885.1 Stenotrophomonas sp. | reverse complement strand
GACGACGCCGGCCGTGTGCCGGCGTCGTCGTATCCGCAGGCCACACATACGCGTGCGCTTCACGCAGGCGGTGGGATAACGGCGCATGCTGCCCCCGGAGATCGACGATGTCCGCCACGCCGCAGTCCGCTCCTGCTCCCGTCCGCGCCTCCCGGCATCCCCTTGTCACCGTGCTGTCGCTGCTGCTGGTCGTGCTTGGCCTGGTCATCGGCGGGCTCGGCGCGTGGCTGCTCAGCCTTGGCGGCTCGGCGTACTACGCCATCGCCGGGGCCGGCCTGCTGGTCAGTGGCCGGCTGTTGTTCGGCAATCGTCGCAGCGGCGCGCTGCTGTATGCGCTGGTGTTCGTCGGCACGCTGTTGTGGACATGGTGGGAAGCGGGCAGCGACTACTGGCGCTGGGTGCCGCGGCTGGGCCTGGTGACCGCGCTCGGCATCGTGCTGGCGCTGCTGGCGCCGACGCTTCGCGAACCGGTCTCCAGGCGCGTGTCGCGCAGTGTGGCCGGCGTGCTGATGCTGGTGTTCGTCGCTGCCTTCGGGTTGGCGTTCGCGCCGCACGGCGAAGTGGACGGGCACCAGCCGTTCCCGGAAGGCGCGGCCAGCGCCGGGCTGGAACCCACGCGCGATACCACCGGCCTGCAGCCGGCCGACCAGCCTGCCGAGGGGGACTGGCCGGCGTGGGGGCGCAGTAATGCCGCCACCCGCTATTCGCCGCTGCAGCAGATCACCCCGGCCAACGTAGCCACGCTGCAACCGGCCTGGCAGTTCCGCACAGGCGATATGCCGAAGAAGCGCTGGGGTGCGGAAACCACGCCGCTGAAGATCGGCGACCGCCTGTACCTGTGCACCGCCCGCAACCGCCTGATCGCGCTTGATGCTGCCAGCGGCAAGGAACTGTGGCGGTTCGACCCGAAGGTGAGGGACGCCTCGATTCCGTACACCGCTGCCTGTCGTGGTGTGAGCTATTACGAGCAGCCCAGCACGCCGACCATTGCCGACGCGGCATTGGCCGATGCCGCTGCCGACCTGGCCCTGCCCGAGCCACCGCCCAGCGTCAGCCGCAGCGCTGCACCGGGCAGTCGTCCGGCCTGCTGGGCCCGCATCATCGAAGGCACGCTGGACGGGCGCATCATCGCGGTGGATGCGGACAGTGGTCGCCCGTGCGCGAATTTCGGCAACAACGGCCAGGTCGACATCACCCTGGGCATGGGCGAGGTGCCGCCGGGCTACGTGTCGATCACGTCGCCACCGGCCATCGTGCGCGGGGTGATCGTCACCGGCCACCAGGTGCTGGACGGGCAGCGCCGCGACGCACCGTCGGGGGTGATCCAGGCCTACGATGCGATCACCGGCAAGCTGCGCTGGGCATGGGACATGGACCAGCCCGAGCGCAGCGGCCTGCCGCCGCATGAGCAGACCTACACGCGCGGCACGCCGAACATGTGGACCACGGCCACGGGTGATGAGGCGCTGGGACTGGTCTATCTGCCGCTGGGCAATTCAGCAGGCGACTACTGGAGTGGCTCGCGCACGGAAAACCAGAACCGCTATGCGACGTCGCTGGTGGCGATCGACGTGGCCACCGGCAAGCCGGCCTGGCATTTCCAGGTCGTGCGCAAGGATGTGTGGGATTACGACCTTGGTTCGCAGGCCAGCCTGGTGGACTACCCGACGGCGGCGGGCAAGGTGCCGGCGATCCTGTTGCCGACCAAGCAGGGTGACCTCTACATCCTCGACCGCCGCAACGGCCAACTGCTGACTGCCGCCGAAGAGCGCAAGGTGCCGGTGGGTGGCGTCGAACCCAAGCAGCGTTCACCCACGCAGCTGTTTTCGCTGTACCACACGCTGCGTCGGGAGCATGACCTGACCGAGCGCGACATGTGGGGCATCACCCCGATCGACCAGCTTGTCTGCCGCATCCAGTTCCGCAAGGCGTACTACGAAGGTTTCTACACGCCGCCGAGCAGTGATCGCCATTCCATCGAATACCCCGGTTACAACGGCGGTTCGGATTGGGGCAGCGTGTCCATCGACACCCGCCGTGGCGTGATCGTGGCCAACTACAACGACATGCCCAACTACAACCGGCTGGTGCCACGTGCCGAAGCCGACCGGCTGGGCTGGCTGCCACGCGAGAAGATCCGCGCCGACAGGGGCGGTGGCGAGGGCGCCGGCGATCCGCAGGTGGGCACGCCGTACGGTATCCAGGTCAACGCCGGCTGGCGGCTGCCGTTCACCGGTCTGCTGTGCAAGCAGCCACCCTATGGCGGCATCCGGGCCATCGATCTGCGCACCGGCAAGCTGTTGTGGGATCGGCCGTTTGGGAGCGCGCGCGGCAATGGGCCGTTCGGCATCCGTTCCGGCCTGCCGATCGAGATCGGCACGCCGAACAACGGCGGTTCGGTGGTGACTGCCAGCGGATTGATCTTCATCGCCGCCGCCACCGATGACCTGCTGCGCGCCATCGACCTGAAGACCGGCAAGGAGCTCTGGCATGCGGCGCTGCCCGCAGGCGGGCAGGCCACGCCGATGGTGTACGCGCAGGGCGGACGCCAGTATGTGGTGATCATGGCTGGTGGCCACCATTTCATGGAAACCCCGAACGGCGATTACGTGATGGCCTTCGCCCTGCCGAAATAGCGGCTGCCGGCCTGGATACGGCCTACGGGGCTGTGACCGCTGTCGCTGAAGTTGCGCTGGCGACCGGGCAGCATCCATCATCGGAACAGGACGGGGCCGGCCAACGCCCCCAGGGAAGGAAACGCATGCTGAACTCTGAACGCCTGCCGGGGCGTGCCACCCGGTTGCTGGCAGGACTGCTTCTGCTTGGCCCGTGCCTGTGGGCAAGCGCTCAGGCGCAGCCCCAGCCCGCCGCACGCAAGGTGCCCAGTGGTGCCGAACTGATTGCGGGCGATGCACGCTATCTGAGCCCTGCGCACGCGCCCTGCATGGCGGCCGCGGGCACCGCGCTGGAGGCCCGTCGTCGTTGTGCCGACGCTGAATTCAAGGTGCACGACGATGCACTCAACGCCGCCTACAGTGCGGCGCGCTCCACGCTGACCGCCAGTGATCAGCAGGTGCTGCGTGATCTGCAGCGGCAATGGCTGCGCCAGCGCGACAGCCGTTGCCCGGAAGGCGGCACGGCCGTTGCCCAGCTGGATTCACAGCAGTGCCGCACGCACATGACCCTGCTGCGTGCCCGCCAGTTGCAGGGCAGCGGTGCGGCGGCGCTGGTGGCGGAAGCCAAGGCGGCCCCGGCGCCGGCGCCGGCCGCTGTGCATACCGCCGATGCCGCGCCTGACGAACAGGGCAGGATCGTCCTGCGGCCCGGCGAAGGCAGGATCACGCCCGCACTGCAGGTGGTCTTCCAGGTGGCCGATTGCAGCGGCACCGACAACGTGACGACCTGCAGGGTGCGGAGCATGGGCGTGACCCGTGGCGGGCGCAACGTGGCGGTAACGGGCGTGCAGCCGCGCCTGACCCGCGCCGGCGCCGATGCCCAGGGTGCAACCACCGTGCTGCTGACCGCTTCGGATTTCAATGGCGATGGCGTGCCAGACCTGCAGGTGTGGCAGGACAACAACGGGGTCTACAACGTTCCGGTGCATGCGTTCTACCTGTTCGATGCCAAGCGCAACCGCTATGTGCGCGCCAAGGCATTGGAAGCGGCCATCGGTGGGCGCGACATCGACCATATCGACAATGGGCGGTTCGTGCTGCGCGCGAAGGTCAGCCCGTGCGAGCGCGAGGACAAGGTCATCCAGCTGCACGGAACCGAGCCGCGCACGCTGCTGCAGCGCCGCTATGACACCTGCCGGGGAGAAGCCCCGACCGAATCGGACCTGCTGAAGTAGGTCGTCCCCCGACGAACGGATGCGTTCTGGAAATGGAGAGCTGAAGGATGAGCGAAGGCTATGGAAAAGGTGGGTCGGGTTTCGGCCTGACCCGGGACCAGTCGGTCGAGATGATCGTGCGCACCTGCATCGACAACGGCATTACCGACCATCGGCAGATTGCCTATGTGCTGGCCACGGCGCAGCACGAATCGCGCGATTTCGCCGCGCCCGAGGAAGACTGGGGCAGGAAGCAGGCGGTGGATCTGCGCTACTTCGGTGGCGAAGAGTATTTCGGCCGGGGCTTTGCCCACCTCACCCACGTCAACAACTACGAGCGGCTGGGCGAGGCGCTGGGAATGGGGCGCGAGCTGGTCGAGCATCCGGAACGGGCCGCGCAGGCGGAGATCGCCACCAGGGTGCTGGTGGTGGGGATGCGCGATGGCATGTTCGGCGCGCGGCTGTCCGACAACGTCAACGCCAACCATGCCGATTACCGGCAGGCGAGGGCATCGGTCAATGGCGGTGAGCTGAACAACGGCAGTCCCTATCCGGACGCCATCGCCACACTGGCCACTGGATGGGAATCCCAGGTTGCCGGCCTGGTCCAGCGTGTGCAGCAACCAGGCTTCCAGATGCCGGTACCGACCCTCCAGGCGCCCGCCGCGGCGATGGACCTGCACCGGGGTGACGCCAACCAGCAGGTGCTGGAAGCGCAGCAGTACCTGCAGCGGTTGGACATCCGCAACAACGCCAATGCCGCGATCAAGCCCGACGGTGATTTTGGCGCCTCCACCGAGCAGGCCGTGCGCCGCTTCCAGACCGAGCGGGGAATCAGCCCGGCCAATGGCCGCATCGACGATGCGCTGCTGGAACGCATGCGCAGCGACACGCTGGCGGTCGATCCGGACTTCAAGCGCCGGACGGTGACCGACCTGACCGGGCCGCTGGCCGATGGCAACCTGGGGCCCGGTGAGAAGGGCGAGCCGGTGTTCGAAATGCGTCGGCAGCTGGAGGCGTTGGGGTACCTGACCGAACCGAACCCACGTGTCGAGCGCGATGCGCGCACGTTTGATACCGGCATGCAGGCGGCCATGCGCAACTTCCAGCAGGACTATGGCCTGCCACTGCGCCCTGGCGGCGTCATCGATGCGGATGCGCGCCGGCAATTGAACGATGCCGCCGTCGCACGCGAGCATGCGCCGACCACCGAGTTCGACCGCGCGGAAAACTGGCCGCCGCAGCGTCCGCCCTATACGCGGGCTGAGTTCCAGCCGGACCAGGTGCAGGCGCGGCAGCAGGCGGCGGCGAATCCACCGGTCGCTGGTCCGGCCACGCCGGAACCTGCACCGCAGCCCCATGGCGTGGAATCGCTGTCAGCCAGGGACGCCGCGCTGTTCGAACGCATCCGCCAGGGGGCACCTGGCACCATCGGTGACGAGCACGTCATGCAGGCAGTGCTGGAGTCCAAGCGCAACGGCATCGATGATGCCGCGCGCGTCGACCGGGTGATGATGGCCGGAGATCGCCTGTGGGTCGCCGGGGTGATTCCCGGCGAGCGCGCCAGCGTGGATACGGCGCAGCCCGCGCGCTCGATGGACGACATGGTGAACGACCTGTCCACCGACAATCGGCAGCGCGAACAGCAGATCGCCCTCGACAGCCGCCAGCATGAGAACCGCGGGCCTTCAATGGCCTGAGCCTGCGACAGCGGCGTGCCCGTTGTGGGCCCGTCGCTGCCGCCAGGGTGTTACAGCGTTACCACCACCTTGCCGATCTGCTCGTTCGATTCCAGGTAACGGTGGGCATCCTGGATCTGCGCGAACGGGAATACCTTCGCGATCTTCGGTGCCAGCAGGCCCTTGTCCAGGCCGTCGACAATGAACGTCTTGGCACGTGCCAGCGCGGCATCATCGGAGACGATTTCCGAGTACAGGTAGCCCTTCAGCGTCAGCGACTTGCCCAGCACGTTGAACAACGGGAACGGGGTGGGTTCGCTGCTCAGTGCGCCGTATTCCAGCAGGATGCCGCCACGGGCCATCGCCTCGGTCAGCGGCACGAACTGCGGGCCTCCGATCGGATCGAACACCACGCGGGCACCGGCACCGCCGGTGATGCGGGCCACTTCGGCTGCCAGCTCCTGCTCCTGGGTGGCGATGACATGGGCGGCGCCGGCATCGAGCAGCGCCTGGCGCTTGCCCGGACCACGGGTGACCGCAATCGGCGTGGCACCCACTGCATTGGCGATCTGGATCGCGGCCAGGCCGACACTGCTGCTGGCAGCAGTGATGATGACGAAATCCCCGGCGGTCAGCTGCGCCTGCTCCAGCAGTGCGCCCCAGGCGGTGACGTACTGCATCCACACCGCGGCCGCCGTTTCGAAGCCCAGCGCCTGTGGGTGCTTGACCACCAGTCGTCCCGGCACGTTGGCCAGCTCGCCATAGGTGCCCCAGCGGGCGATATCCAGCGGCGGCACCACGCTCACCGCATCGCCAGCCGCGAATCCGCTCACCGCACTGCCGACCGCTTCGACCACGCCGGCCGCTTCGTAGCCCAGCCGGCTGGGGAACTGTGCCTCCTGCAGATAGGCGCCGTTGCGGAACATCACCTCGGCACGGTTCAGGCCGATGGCCTTGACCCGGATCTGAACCTCGTCGGCGGCGGGGGCGGGGACTTCGATGTCGTCGATGCGCAGCACATCGGCGCTGCCATACTCGTGGATGCGGACAACCTGGCTCATGGGGGGGCTCCTGGGCAAGGCCGGCGCTGGGCCGGCGGAAAGGTGGAGGCTACTGTGCGCGTGGCCTGCCTGCAGAATAAGGGGTAATCTGGGGTTTCATTGAAAACCAATTGTTTGCAATGGATCTGATCGCCCCCCTGCGTACCTTCGTCAAAGTGGCCGAGGCCGGCTCCTTCGCCGCTGCCGCCGACGCGCTGGACCTGTCGCCGCAGCTGGTCGGCAAACACGTGCAGTCGCTGGAACAACACCTGGGCGTGCGCCTGCTCAACCGCACCACGCGCCGGCAGAGCCTGACCGACTTCGGCCAGGCCTATCTGGCCCGTGCGCGGGTGATCCTGGAGGAAGTGGAAGGCGCCGAGCAGCTGGCCGAAGTGGCGCGTGGGCGGCCGATGGGGCGCCTGCGCATCAGCGCCCCGGTCACCTTCGGCGTGCATGCACTGGGCCCGGCGGTGGTGGCCTACCTGCAGCAGTACCCGGACGTGCAGGTCGATCTGAACCTGTCCAACAGCCTGGTGGGCATTGTTGAAGAGGGCTTTGATCTGGTGTTCCGCACCGGTGACCTGGCCGACAGTGGGTTGGTGGCGCGACGCCTGGGGCCGTATCCGCTGGTGCTGTGTGCATCGCCGGCGTACCTGGCATCGCGGCCGGCCATTGTCCATCCGGCTGATCTGAGCCGGCACGAGTGCCTGGGTTTCGCGCATTCGATCATCCGTACCCGCTGGAGCTTCCGCGATGCTGACGGCAGCGTGCTGACCGTGCCGGTGTCCAGCCGCTTCATGGTCAACCAGGCCGAGCCGCTGCTGACGGCGGCCGTGGGTGGGCTGGGGTTGATCCTGCAGCCCCATGAAATGCTTGCCGCCGCGCTGGCGCGTGGTGAACTGGTGGAAGTGCTGCCGGACTACGTGCCGGTGTCGACGTGGATCAACCTGGTGTATCCGCGCGACCGCCAGCTGACGCCGAAGCTGCGCAGTTTCCTGGACTTCTGCTTGGAGCGTTTCAACGAGCAGACGATGGCACGGCGATAGCGCGCCATCGGTTAGCATTCCTGTGACTGTCTGCGAAGGATCGCCCTGAGATGATTGCCCGGTTGCCGCTGCGTAGCGCGTGCCTGCTGCTGGCGTCGTCGGCATTGCTGTTCGCGGCCAACGTGACTGCACAGCAGACGCCTGCGCAGGCGCTGGCCGCGTGGGAAGCGCAGGGGCGTGCGGATGGCCTGGCGCGACCGGATATCGAATGCCAGGATTTCCTGCAGGCGATGGAGCGGAAGCCTGCGGGACTGGAATACCTGGGCTGCAGCCAGGACGACGCGTCCTACATCAAACCCATGCAGGCCCACTACCGGGTTCCAGGCGCTCAGGCAGTGAAGGTGGAAGCCTATCTGCGCGAGACGTTTGGCATGCCTGCATTGCACTACGTCTGTTGCGGCTGGAGCAATGGCGCGCCGTACTACTGGCGCGATGGCCCGGATGCGGTGAAGTACCAGATCGGCATGGGCGTGGAATCGCTGCCGCATGAGCGGAGCGAATGGCATCGCATCGAGGCGTTCACCGTCACGGTTGAGGTGTCGCGGCAGAGTCCCTAGCGTGGATGCAGCGGGCGGTTCCAGCATCTAGGATGCGTCCAGGGATAACCGCGAAGGAGCTGCCATGAAGGCTGTTGGACGCCTGCTTCTCTGCAATGTACTGGCCTGTTCGGTGTTGATGACCCTTTCGGCTTTTCCGGCAGTGGGCGCACCCTCCAGCGAGCGTGCACATCCGCGTGCGCAGGATGCCATCGATGACTGGCTTGCGGCCTTCAATGCTGGCAGCCTCGAGGCGTTGCAGGCGTTCGCTGACAGGTATGCGAAGAAGGAAGGCAGCGGTCCCGGGGACTATCTCGAGTTCCGCGAGAGCACCGGCCCACTGCGCGTACTGGAAACAATCGAGCGCGCGCCCGGCCAAGCGAAGCTGCTGGTAGTGGGCCAGCTGAGCGAACGTGCGATGTGGGTGACGGCCGTCATGGACCCGGTCAATCCGTCGCACCTGAAGCAGTTCCAGATCGAGGGCACTGAAACCCCGGGAAAATACAAGCCGGCACGGGTTGCATTGCCTGCCCTCATGGCCAATGCCGCAGCGAAACTGGAGGCGCTGCGGGCCCAGGATGCACTGTCGGGTGCGTTGCAGGTGGCACGGAATGGCAAGGTGCTGCTTGACTGGCGCGGTGGCGATGCCGATCGCACCGCTGGAATTCCAGTGGGCAGGGATACGCAGTTCCGCCTTGCCTCCTCCAACAAGATGTTCACCGCCGTGGCCATCCTGCAGCTGGTGCAGGCCGGCAGGCTCAGTCTCGATGACACGATCGGAAAGTGCCTGCCGGACTATCCGAACAAGACCGTCGCCGACAGCGTGACCGTACGCGAGTTGCTGTCACACACCAGTGGACTGGGAGATTTCTTCGGCGATGATTTCGAACAGTATTCCGCGTCGCTGAAGACGCTGGATGACTACGTGCAGCGCTTCGCCAAGGATGCGCCGCAGTTCACCCCGGGCAGCCAGGACAGCTATTCCAACTATGGCTTCATCGTGTTGGGGCGCATCATCGAAGCGGTTTCGGGGCAGTCGTACTACGCGTATGTAGAGGACCACATCCTGCGTCCAGCGGATATGACCGGCACCGGCTTCGAGCCGGAAACCGTGAGCGTTCCAAAGCGTGCCGTCGCCTACACGAAGCAGGATGGGCAGTGGGTCCGTGAAACGAAGTCGCTGCCCTGGCGCGGCATGTCGGCCGGTGGTGGCTACAGCACAGTGGCCGACATGGTGAAATTCGCAGAGGCACTGCAAAGCGGAAAGCTGGTTTCACCTGCATTGCTGAAGCAGGCCACCACGGCGCAGAACCACAAGGGCTGGTATGGCTTTGGTTTCGTGGTGCAGGGCGCGGGCAGGGAGCACCAGTACGGCCACGAAGGCGGTGCGCCCGGATCGAACAGCGCCATCGTGGTGCTGCCCGCGCAGGGCTATGTGATCGTTGGCCTGGCCAATGTCGATCCGGATGCGATCGGCAATGTGGTCAACTACATCGCGCGAAGGCTGCCACTGTGACCGAGGCAGGTCCCGGTCATTCCGGCACCCGCACCATCCTCGTCATCAAGTGTTCCACCACGCCCGCTGGATCGGCCGTGCGACCGACATGCGTGCTCGACATCTGCACGACCGAACTGCGCTTGGCGGTAAGGAAATGGAAGCGCGCACGCGCCGGCAACTGCGCGATCGGTCCGGCGCTGGCGTCGCCACGGCAGATCGCCACGATCGCATCCAGCCACGGCTGCAGCGCATCCTGGTCCAGCGCCGGTGCGAACGCGTGCAGGCGTGCCGGATCGATCTCGATGGCCGCTTCCAGATGCCGTGCCCCGGGGCAGGAGACGATCACCCCGACGTTGATGAACTCCTCGCGTTCCACCCGCGGCACGACGCGGATGACCGCATAGTCATACGTGTGCAGCGTGGGCACGGACGGCCTCCTGCACGAACACCGCACGCACTTTCAGGCGGTGCTTGAGATAGTTGATATAGCCTTGGCGATAGGCCTGCGGGCTGTCGAAGGACGGCTCGTCCACCAGCCAGCTGTCCGGTACCAGGCCGACGATGCGCTCGATCTCGGCATCGGTCAGGCGGGCGGCCAGCTCGGCATCGACCTCGGCGATGCGGCTGGCGAACGACAGCAGCACGTGGTCGCGGATCAGCACGAACGGCTTTTCGCAGGCATCACCGGCGTTGGCCCAGTCGTGGTGGAAATACATCGCCGCGCCATGGTCGATCAGGTACAGCTTGCGGTGCCATACCATCAGGTTGGGGTTGCGGGTGGTGCGATCGACATTGCTGGTGAATGCATCGAACCAGACGATGCGCGAGGCCAGGTCGGCATCCACCGGCATCGCTGCCGGATCGTAATTGATCGCACCGGGCAGGTAGTCCAGGCCCAGGTTCAGGCCCTCGCTGGCGCGGATCAGCTCCTGGATCTCCGGGTCGGGCTCGGTGCGGGCGAACTCGCGATCCAGCTCGACGAACAGGATTTCCGGAATCGGCAGGCCCAGCGTGCGTGCCATCTCGCCGGCGATCAGCTCGGCGATCAACGCCTTCGGACCCTGGCCAGCGCCACGGAATTTCAGCACGGCCATGCCGTCGTCGTCGGTCTCGACCACGGCGGGCAGGGAGCCGCCTTCCCGTAACGGGGTGATGTAGCGGAGGGCATGTACGGTGCGCATGGACGCATTCTAGCGTGCTGCCGGGAAGGGAGCGCCGGGCAACGCCGCGGCGGCTCCCTGCCATCTGCCCTCAGTGCGACAACGCGCTGCGCTGCTGTTCCTGCACCTGGGTGCGGGTCTGTTCCTGCGAGGACTGATCGGCCTGCCGCTGGTTGACCACGGCCAGGCTGTCCAGGCTTTCCTGCACAGGGCGCTGCGCCGCCTCTGCGGTGGGCGAGTGCGCGCGCAGCGAGGACGGATCATCCAGTGCGCCCTTCACCACGAAGATGTTCTGCGCAGCGCCCGCACCTTCGGTCTGGCGGCTGAGCACCACATGGTCGACCCGGTCCAGCCCGTTCTCGCGGGCCAGCACCAGCAGGCTGGCGCTCAGGCGTTCGCTGGACGCATCGAAGCTGCGCCCGTTGGCGGCATCCAGTTCGGCCACCTTGCCGCGGATCTGCTCATGCAGGGAGCGGTCACGCTCTTCCACCAGCGAAAGCGGGACGTCGGCACCCGTTGGCTGTACCGGCGTGTCGGCGGGGGGCTTGGCGGTGATCGGCACGTGGACGTGCGTATCGACGGTGTGGTCGAAGTAGTGCAGCGTGGACGGCGAAGTGCTGGTGTCGAAGTACGGTTGGCGTGGGGGCGAAGCCTCGCCGAAGTCCAGGCCATTCTGCTCCAGCAGGCTCTCCTGCAGGCCCAGCTTCTGCATGTTGACCTCCATCCGGCTGATGCCGTCCGGCGCCGGATTGACTGCTTCATACTGGCAGGCGAGGCTGATGGCGTAGGCGCCGTAGTAGTTCTGGTAATCCGAATTGCCATTGTGGCCCAGTTGTGAGCTCACGCCCTCGTCGTAGTAGTGCTTGCCCATGCCTTCGATGTTGGCTGCCGTGGCGGTCATGCTCAGATCATCGTTGAGCGTCAGGTCGGGATGCGCGGCATAGCTGATCGGCGGACCCGGCTGCAGGCCCACGAACTGTTTTGAGCGTGTGCTGGCGTCGTACATGTCCTCCAGCGTGGCGTCCGGTTTGGCGGTCTGGACCCGGCTTGCCAGGGCGTTCCAGCCCTCGATGTTGGCCGAGGCCTCATCGCGCCGGTTGGCGGCCAGCAGGGTGCCGATCGCCTCGGTGTAGTCATGACCGGTGGGGCGACCGGCAACCTCCATCAGATCGTCGTCGAACTGCTCCAGGGCGCGCGTCGTCTCTGCGTGATTGAACCCATGCTGGATCTCGTGGCCCAGCACGAAGGTCAGTTCCGCCGCATCCAGCTTGTCCGGCGCGGCAGGCGTGGTCAGCGCCGATGCGGGCAGCGCGATCGCCTTCGTATCCCCAAGGTAGGTGCCGGCCGCGCTGGTATCCGCCGGCTGCAGTTCGAAGTGCTTCAAGTGGCCTGCCGCGATGGCGGCATCCACCTGCTTTGCCAGCACCGGGGACTCGATGATGATCCTGCGCAGGTTGTCGACCTGGTCGGTGGTGACGTCGGTCTTGCCCGCGAATTCGCCCAGCAGGCGTTCCGTTTCTGTTGAAAGGGTCGTCATTGATGCCTCCCCTTACTGCACGGTCACGAGACGCACGCAGGCATGCGTGGCATCGCCCGTGGCCTTGGGGTTCTCTGGCATCGTGTCGACCTTGATGCTCAGCTGCGGTCGATTGAAGCGCTCATGGATCACCCGGCCGTGCTCGCCGCGCACCGTCTCGCGCTTGAAACCCGCAGCTTCCAGCGCCGAGGCGACGTGGTTGAAGTCGATCTTGCAGATTGCCGCAGCTGAGGCCCTGCGGTCGGCGCTGGTGTCGATGAAGTTCAGATCCAGGCGGGCATCGGCTGCGCCGGCACGCTTCACTTCCAGGCCATAGCCCCATTCCGGGGTCAGCGTGCCGCCGTAGCCGAAGTGCCCGGGGCCGAAGGTCTGCGCCGGTGCCTGCATTGCTGCAGACAGGCGTTCGACGGTCAGGTCGCGGGTGGAGGTCGTGGTCTTGATCAGGTCCAGCAGGCGAAGCAGCAGCTGCTCGGCATCAAGCGCAGAAGACGGGGCGGTCTCGGATAGGGAGGGGGCCATGGTGTCGGTTCCTTGAGAAGTCGGCGTGCGGTCGGTGGCATGTGCGCAGGCGCAGAGCGTGGCCACAGACAAAGCGATGGTCCACGGTCGTATGAATGCGTACCGGGGCATGTGCGTTCCTTGCAGGTTGAAGGCTGACCCTAGGGCCTGCCGGATGAAGCAGAGGTTAAGCGCAATTGATCCGAGCGAGAACGGCAGGAAGGAAAAATTGCGGCGCAGTCTTCACTTCGCCCTTCCGTTGCCGGTGGCAGCATCGGCGTCAATGGAGCATTCCACCCGCGTGTAACCTTCAACGGGAGGCTGTCATGCCGCTACAGCACAGCTGTCACGCATCATCCTGCACGCTATGCAACGCGTGGTGTTGACCCTGGCCTGATACGGTCACTCTGCCGGCAAGGATGGCCGCCGTACGCACCAGTTGCCCACACCCATGCTCGCGGAACCGGCATTCGAATGCCGGCGTTGCGATTTCCCTGGATACCCGCTTTCAATGCGCCCCTTGCGATGCCGCCGGTGACCACCGTGCGCGGAAGGTGCCTTGTCCACGATGTTCCTGCAGGCTTTGGAGGTGCACCGATGAACGACGAATCCACTCCCATGCTGCCGACCCTGGATGATGCCAAGGTCGAGGAAATGATCGGCAAGCTGGTGCTGGTCGGCGTGACCCGCTATGGCGGTGATGGCCAGGTGCAGGGGCTGGAACAGTACGCCGGTACGGTGTTGCGCATCAGCGCCGTGGAGGGCGTGGTACTGGCCGATGAGAGTGATGGCCACGAGCGCTACCTGCCGCCGATGCTCGATCAGTACCTGCCCGCAGAACCCGGTGAGTACCGCATGCGCAGCAGCGGCATGATCGTGGTCGACCCGGACTACCTGGCCACCTGGGATCTGCACGCCCAGCAGTAGTACCGGGCCACGCTTGGCAGGTGCCGACCGCCGGCGCCTGCCAATGCGGCACTTTGCCCCATCCGGCCACTAGCCCTTCCGGCCCATTCACGCGTGCCCCTGCGGTGCTAGATTCGGGTCCATGCCCGTTTCCGGGTACCCATTCACACCCAGGGGATAAGGATGCTGATCCGTCGAACCTCTCTGGCGGCGGCCGTTGCCGTTGCCACTGTCGGCCTGCTGGCCGCTGGCCCGGCGCTTGCCGATTACGCCAAGCCGCCGGAACACCTGCTCAAGGTGCTGAAGGCACCGCCGCCGCCGGCGCCGAACGTGGCCCCGGGCGGCCAGCGTCTGCTGCTGACCACTGCGCAGACCTACCCCTCGATCAGCCGCGTCGCGCAGCCCTACCTGAAGCTGGCCGGCGTGCGCCTGGAGCCGAAGAACCGCAGCCGCCATGACACCCCCGGTGGCTATGGCATCCCCGCCTGCGTGGCCGACTTCACCCTGGTCGACATCGGCAGTGGCAGGGAGACCAAGGTCAACCTGCCGCAGGGCTGCGCCACCGGTGCGCTGTGGTCGGCCGATGGCAGCCACTTCGCCTTCCAGAATGCGGTCGATACCAGCGTGCAGCTGTGGGTAGGCGATGCGGCCACCGGCCAGGTGAAGCAGGTGCCGAACGTGCAGCTGAACCCGATCTTCGGCAACACCGTGCAGTGGCTGGGAAGCAGCCAGAACCTGCTGGTGAAGCTGGTCCCGGCCAACCAGGGCCCGGCGCCGTCCAACGGTGGCGTGCCGACCGGCCCGGATGCGCAGGAGTCGCTGGGCAGCAGTGGCGAGAGCAGCACCTACGAAGCCCGCGACACGCTGACCAGCGTGCATGACGAAAAGCTGTTCGCCTACTACGGCGCCTCGCAGCTGGCCGTGGTCGATACCGCCGCCAACAGCGTGCGTCCGGTCGGGCAGCCGGCGCTGTTCAACGACGTCAGCGCCGCGCCCGATGGCGTGCACGTGCTGACCGAGTCGATCAAGGCGCCGTACTCGCATGCGGTGACCTACCAGCGCTTCGCCAACGACGTGGCCGTGCTGGACATCGCCAGCGGCAAGTCCACGCCGATCGCCAGCCTGCCGCTGGCCGACCGCGTGCCGGTGCACGGCGTACCGGAAGGCCCGCGCGGTTTCGACTGGCGTGCCACCGATCCGGCGACCCTGGTCTATGCCGAAGCGCTGGACAAGGGTGACTGGAAGGTCAGCGTGCCGCATCGCGACCGCGTGCTGATGCTGAAGGCGCCTTTCAACGGCAAGCCGGTCGAGATCACCCGCACCGCACAGCGCTTCGAAGGCTTCGCGTGGACCGCCGATCCCGCCGTGGCGTTCCAGTACGAGAACGACGAGAACCGCCACTGGATGCAGACCCGCATCGTCGACGTGGACCAGCCGAAGAAGGAAGGCCGCCTGCTGTGGGACATGTCCAGCGATGAGCTGTACGGCAACCCCGGCAACCTGGTGTTTACCCGCCTGCCGAATGGCGCGCAGGTGGTGCGCCGTGAGGGCAACCACGTGTTCCTCAGCGGCCGTGGTGCCTCGCCGCAGGGTGACCGTCCGTTCCTCGACCGCCTCGACCTGGTCACGCTGAAGAGCGAGCGCCTGTTCCGCAGCAGCACCGATGCCTACGAGCAGTTCCTCGGTTTCAGCAACACGCCGGGCCGCTACCTGACCTGGCACCAGTCGGTGATCGATCCGCCGAATGCCTTCATCCGCCAGCAGGGTGAGGCGGTGGCCGACGCGAAGACCGGCGAGGCACAGTTCGCGTCCACCGCGACCGCGCTGACCAGACTGATCGACCCGACCCCGGAGGTGCGCCAGATCAAGAAGCAGCTGGTGACCTACAAGCGCGCCGACGGCGTGGACCTGTCGTTCACCCTGTACACGCCGCCGGGCTACAAGGAAGGCCAGCGTGTGCCGGCGATCCTGTACGCCTATCCGGCCGACTTCGCCAACGCCGCGCAGGCGGGGCAGGTGTCCGGTTCGCAGCAGACCTTCACCCGTCTGCAGCCGTACCGCCTGATGCTGCTGGCAGGCTACGCGATCATTGACAACGCCTCGTTCCCGATCGTGGGCGACCCGAAGAACGCCTATGACACCTACCTGGAGCAGCTGGAAGCCGACGCCAAGGCGGCGGTGGACAAGGCCGTGGACATGGGCGTGGTTGACCGCAACCGCATCGGCGTGACCGGCCACAGCCACGGCGGCCTGATGACCGCCAACCTGATCGCGCACACGAAGCTGTTCAAGGCCGGTGTGGCGACCAGCGGTTCGTACAACAAGACCTTTACCCCGTTCGGCTTCCAGAACGAGCGTCGCTCGGTGTGGCAGGCGCAGGATGTGTACCTGAAGGCCTCGCCGTTCTTCTATGCCGACAAGATCAAGCTGCCGCTGCTGCTGGTCCACGGCGAGGACGACGCCAACCCGGGCACCGAGCCGTTCCAGTCGCGCAAGCTGTACCAGGCGATCCGCGGCAACGGTGGTACCACCCGCCTGGTGATGCTGCCGAACGAGCCGCACTGGTACACCGCGCTGGAATCGAACGAGCAGCTGGTATCGGAAATGCTGAACTGGTTCGACACCTACGTGAAGAACGCCAAGTGAAGAACGCCAAGGCCGCCTCCGGGCGGCCTTGGCATATCGGAGGAGGGAGGCAGACCCTGCACGTTGAATTCATTGCACATTGACAGAGAGTCAGCTCCTTTCGGATGATCGCAGCGTCAGGCAGCATCCAGGAGCGGCATGCGGGATCGGGAGCGATGGATTGTCATGGACGGCCCGGCACGGAGGGCATTGATGGTCGTCCTGCTTGTGTCACTGGCCGGTTGCGGACGCAGTGAAGCCGAGCGGGCCAAGGAAAGGTTGACGGGGGTCATCGGTGGTACTGCACTGAATGCCAGAGCCCAGGCGGTCTGGATCTGGGAGCTCGATCGGGAAGCTGATAGCCAAGGCATCACGCCATGCGGGCCGACCCTGCGCAGTGCAACCTTCCAGTTGCGCTGGCCCGAGATGGCTCCTCGTACGAAAGCCAACCGCGACGATTACAACACCCATCACTCCGGTGGAACGGGTGATTCACAGTGGATCGAGATTGGGATGTCTCAAGGGGGACCGGGGGAGATCGTCTCGTTGCAGGGAACGCGGGAGCGTGCGCTCGGTCGTGATCCGGCATGGGGGATGCCATACCAGGTTTCGTTCGAGTTCGGATGGGATGAGACCTTGGGACTTGAGATGGCACGGCCCAGCGTTTCCGAGCCCAAGAGCTACAATTGGAATCGGATCAATTACTCCGATACCTTCGCGATCGGGGCAACGCCCAACGTGCTGATTCGTTGCATGACCGGGCCGCAGTACCGACCTCCGCACTGGACGCCGCTCTGCGAGGCGACGCTGGAAGATGCCAATCTGAAGCAGGTCCACCTGAGCATCAGGTATCGTCAGAACCTGCTGCCACACTGGCGCGATATCGAGCGTGATGTCCGCCAGTTCCTGCGGAGCGTCCAGAGGGAATGCCCGGTGCCGGGCCACGGGCCTGGCATCGCAGCTGGTACAGCGGCTTGATCGCCTGTTTCGGCCTGCCTGCATTGCGCGGCGGTCCGTGATGCGGCAGGAGCCGGGCAGGAAGGTGCAGAGGCTGCGCAGCTGGCTGCCTGGGTACCGCCGCGGCGGGCGGCGCGCGAGGCCCCCGTGGCGGTTCTCAACAGCACCTGACTGATCCGAAGGGTGACCTCGTGTCATTGGCCGTTGCGATTGCGTAACCGTATGTGATGCGGGTGCCATGGCGTGCGGAAGCTGCGATACGCTGCAGGCCTGTTGCTGTCTGCCATGGGTTTCACCAATGAAGTCCAAACTTGTTGCCGCAGTGTTGGCGCTGGTGATGACGCCGAGCCTGCATGCCCAATCACTCCCATCCGAACTGGCGCAGCTGGGCATTGTCGCCGGCATGCCCTATGCCAAGGCCAAGCGCCTGATGGATGCGGCAGGGTGGCAGGCGAGTCCGGTTCAGGGCGCGCCCGAGTCACTCGAGGGCTTTCCGGAAGTCGGATGCCAGAAGGGCGCCAAGCAATGCGCAACAACCTTCGAAAAGGGCGGGCAGCAGGTCGCGATGCGATTGGGCACTACCCTGGCAGGGCAGCCGTTCGTGCAGGGCGTGGACTGAGCGCTCGTTGCGTTCAGGCCAGCGGTAACCGGTCCTGCGCGTGCGACAGCCGATCGTGCAGCTCGCGCACATGCTCGGCCTTGGCATGCACCCGGGTGGTATCACCGAAGCTGCGCAGGTAGGTGCACGCGGCAAAGCCAGCGCTCTTCTTTTCGTAGTCGGAGATCCAGGACAGGCGGTCCGGGTTGCTGGCCTGCTCGGACGACCAGGCCGCCACCGGTGGGCGGATGCGGTATCGCAGGCCGACACGCCACGGTTTGGGGGTCAACCGGGCACGGAAGCAATGCTGCAGGCGGCACATGCGTGCATACAGCGGATCGGTGCCCAGCGACTTGAAGAACTCCTGTGGCAGCGCGTCCTCGGGTGAGAACGTGGCATGCATCGCCAGCACGCGCAGCCCGGCGGGTGTGCGGTAGGCACGCAGGTGCCAATCCGGATGCTGTTCGCTGAAGGCGTCCACGCGCTTCAGCGCAAGCCCTTCAGCACCGCCAGCGGCG
>DQIG01000375.1:5374-10762 GCA_003525885.1 Stenotrophomonas sp. | reverse complement strand
CCAGCGGCGGCCAGGCGCTGCTTCCGCCGCATCAGCAGTGCCGCGTTGACCAGCAGCACTGCCGCCACGCCCAGTACCAGGCCCACCAGCCAATGCCAGAGCAGGGTGCCGATGACGGCGCCGGCAAGCAGCACGAGCCCAGCGACGATGGCTGGTATCACGCATCCGGCCGGTGGCTGCGCATGGTCGATGTCGGCGAACAGCACATCGGGGCTGTTGAGGCACAGCGCGCCATAGCTGTTGCGGGTGATGATGACATCGCCGTCGCGCTGCACGATCTGCTCGCGGATCGGCACGCCTTCCACACCGTAGTTGCTGCGCACTTCGCGGCGCGGCAGCACCTGTCCGGCGATGATGGCGTTGAGGGCTTCATGGGCACGTGCGTCGGCGTGGGCCTGGGCCTGGGCCGGTCCCTCATCGGACCAGCCGAAGCGGCGCACGACCACCGGCCGGCCACGGAAACGGGCCTGCAGGCGGGCTTCGGCCCAGTACGCGGGAACGATCATCATCGTGCGGTGCTCCATCATCCATGGCCGGTGCCAGAGTGAGTCTGGCACAGCCCCGAAGGGCCTGCATGTGCCCGCTGCGGCGGCCCGGGTGGAGTGGTAGATTGCGCGCTTCGCATGCACTCCACCAAGGACGGAGCGATGTCCAGTTTCCTGCGTTGCCTGCTTGCCCTGGCCTGTGCCGGGGCGGTCGGCGTGGCACAAGCGGCTACCCCGTCTGGGCCGCAGATCCTCACCAGCGATGCCAGCCGCTTCTACGCGCTTTACGACAGCACCGGTGGTAAGCCCAGTGTCGCCCAGCTGGCCGGTTACCTGGCCGAAGGCAGTGCGGGCCTGGGTGAACTGGCGAAGGCTCGCCGGGTCACGCCCGAGCGTATTGCCGAGGCCATTGCCAGCCAGCCCGAGGTATATGCGCAGGGTCGCAGTTGCCTGGCGGAGCTGCCGGCGGTGAAGCAGCGCCTGGTGCAGGTGTTCGGAAACCTGCAGGCGATCTACCCGCAGGCCACGTTTCCGCCGGTGACCATCGCGGTCGGCCGTGGCCGGCCGGTCGGACTGACCTCGAAAAGCGGCGTGATCATCGGCCTGGAAGCGCTGTGCGCAGCGGATTTCATGAACCCCAATGTGCAGGACCGCTTCGTGCACGTGATCGCCCACGAGTACGTGCACATCCAGCAGACCGGCCTGACCGACTTCGAGCCGGGCGACCCGCATGCGACGGTGCTGCGTGTTTCGCTGGGCGAAGGCATCGCCGAGTTCATTGCCGAGCTGATTTCCGGCAACGTCGGCAACGGTCGCCACGCCGCCTGGACCCGTGGCCGGGAAGTGCATATCGAAAGCGCGTTCGCGCTGGATGTGGACAGCACCGATCTGTCGCCGTGGCTGTACAACTACAAGCCCGGTTCGCAGGAGCCCTATGACCTCGGGTACTGGGTGGGCTACCGCATTGCCAAGGCCTATTACCTGCAGGCCAAGGACAAGCGCGAGGCGGTGCTTGCGCTGATCCAGCAGGACAACCCGAAGGCGATTCTGGCCGCCAGCGGCTGGACGCCGGGCATGTGGATGCCGGCCAAGGTGACCGGCGTGGCGGCGCGGTCGGCGGCGCGGTAAGCGCGGGGCCGCGCGCTAGACTGGCCCGGACATTCAAGGGAGAGACCCCATGCGTTCCTTGTCCGGCGGCCTGGCCGCAGTTGCACTCGGTATTGCGCTGAGCGCCCACGGGGTGGCGGCCGAGATGCCCGCGATCAACCCGTTGCTGCTGGAGCCTGTCGAAAACCTGCGCCCGGACGAAGTGCGCTTCATGTAGCAGCGCCTGTCCGATTGGCCGGAACTGCAGCATTACCGCGACGCCAACACGCGACTGCCTGCCGCCGAACCTGGGCAGCCACGCGTGGTGTTCTTCGGTGACTCGATCACCGAAGGCTGGGGCAGGGAAGGCAGTGCGGCGTTCTTCCCTGGCAAGGGCTGGCTCAACCGCGGCATCAGTGGCCAGACCACGGCGCAGATGCTGGTGCGGTTCCCGCAGGACGTGCTGGCACTGAAGCCGCAGGTGGTGGTGATCCTGGCTGGCACCAACGACATTGCCGGCAACACCGGCCCGTCCACGCAGTCGATGATCGAAGACAACCTGCATGCGATGGTGGACCTGGCCCGCGCGCATGGCATCGCCGTGGTGCTGGCGTCGGTGCTGCCGGTGAGCGAGTACCCGTGGATGCCGGGCACAACGCCTGCGCCCAAGGTGCGTGCATTGAACACCGCATTGAAGCGCTATGCCGATGCACAGCAGCTGGTCTATCTGGACTACTACACGCCCATGGCCAATGCCGCCGGTGGACTGGATCCGCAGCTGGCCGACGACGGCGTGCATCCCACGGCCAAGGGCTATGCGGTGATGGCGCCGCTGGCCGAGGCGGCGGTCAAGCGCGCGCTGGCGCAGAAGTAGCGTCAGAGGGCAGGCTCGCCAGCAGCCACTCACAGAAGCTGATCACCAGCGGATCGGCTGCGCTGTCCTCGTGCACCAGCCAGCTCCAGCGCGGGCCGCGCACGCGTGCATCATCCAGGGGTTGCAGCAGGCCTTGTTCACAGGCGCGTGCCGCCAGCAGCTCGCTGACCAGCGCGATGCCCAGGCCCTCGCACGCGGCATCCAGCAGTTGCCCGGGTTCGGAGAAGTTCATGCCTTCGCGGCGCTGGCCGACATCGGCGCCGCCCTGTACCTGCCACTGGCTCCAATCCATCTCGCGCTCGCCATGCAGGGTCAGGCGTTCGTGCACCGGTGTGGCGAGCAGGGCCGGATGGCAGGCCGGATAGAGGTGGTCCTGCAGCAGCACGCGATGCTGGCATTGCGCCTGTGAGTCGAGGTCATCACGCACCGCCACGTCCAGCGTCTGCGTGGTCATGTCCGGTGCATCCTCGCTGGTCAGCAGCCACAGGTCGGCGCCGGGGTGCAGGCGGTGGAACCCGGCCAGGCGCGGTACCAGCCAATGCCGGGCGAAGGCCGGGCTGGTGTTGACGATCAATTGATTCGGCTTGCGGTACTGATCGAGCCGGCGGATGCCGCTGGCCAGCTGCCGCAGCAGGGACTGGGTGGTTTCCAGCAGGTCGATGCCGGCGTCGGTAAGGATGACGCTGCGCCCCTGCCGGAAGAACAACGGCTGCTGCAGCGACGCCTCCAGGCCCCGGATCTGCTGGCTGATGGCCGACTGGGTCAGGTGCAGTTCCTCGGCCGCCCGGTGGAAACTGCCCAAGCGGGCGGCGGCCTCGAAACCACGCAGCGCGTTCAGCGGGGGCCAGTGCTTGAGCATCCTGATAAGGAAAACTGTTCAATTGATGGCTGAATCTATCGTTTTTCCTTTTGGATGGGCAAGCGCAGCATAGGCGCTATTCCACACCGGCCCTGGAGCCCGTCATGAGCAGCCGTCGTCATTTCCTCACCCAACTGGCCGGCGCCGCCGGTCTTGGCGGGCTGGCCGCACTGGGCCTGGCTGGGCTGCCGGGCCGCGTGTCCGCAGCGCGGCCGGGTGCGGGCGTCTGGCGCATGCCGGACGAGCACGGGCCGCAGGAACGCGTCTTCCTGGCCTTCGCCGCGCAACCGCGGGTGTGGGGCGCGCAGGCCGATGCGGTGAACACCGCCGTGGCGCGGCTGGCCCGTACCATCGCCCGCCACCAGCCGGTCAGCGTGCTGTGCCGCCCGGCGCAGCTCAAGCAGGCGCAGGACCGCTGCGGCCGCGACAACATCGAGTTCCTCGAGGTGCCGCTGGATGACATCTGGGTGCGCGACTACGGCGGCTGCTTCGTCACCGATGGCCAGGGCGGGCTGGGCCTGGTCGACTTCAACTTCAATGGCTGGGGCGGCAAGCAGAGCGCGCGCAACGATGGCGCGGTGGCGCCCTGGCTGGCGCAGGTGACCGGCGCCACGCTGCTGGAAAGCGACCTGGTGGGCGAGGGCGGCGGCATCGAAGTTGATGGCCACGGCACCGCGATCCTCACCGAGAGCTGCTGGGTGAACCGCAACCGCAATCCGGACTGGTCGCGCGCGGATATCGAGGCGGAGCTGAAGCACCACCTCGGCCTGCGCAAGGTGATCTGGCTGCCCGGCATCGCCGGCGAAGACATCACCGACGCACACGTGGATTTCTATGCGCGCTTCGTGCGGCCGGGCGTGGTGATCGCCAACCTGGATAATGATCCGGAGTCCTACGACTACGATCTGACCCGCGAGCACCTGGACATCCTGCGTGGGGCCACCGATGCCGATGGCCGCCGCCTGCAGGTGCACACACTGCCGCCGCCCCTGGACGGGCGCGACAACGTGCATACCCGCGACAACGACGATCTGGCCATGGGCTACATCAATTACCTGCCGATCAACGGCGCCGTGGTCGCGCCACAGTTCGGTGACGACGAAGCCGATGGCTTCTGCCGTGAACTGCTGGAAGACATGTATCCCGGCCGCGTGATCGAACAGGTGGATATCGATGCCATCGCGGGCGGCGGTGGCGGCATCCATTGCGTGACCAAGAACATGCCGAAGGTCTAGCCGGTCACGCTACAGTGGCCTGGAAGCCGGCCACGCAGCGTGGCCGCCAGGGACGATGGGGTGGGTGATGCGGAAGGGAATCCAGGGATGGCTGCGTCGCGGCGGCGCAACGATGGCACTGCTGCTGACCGCCGCGCCGACGTTCAGCGCAGGCACGGCGACACCGTCGCCGGTGACGCGTGAACCGGTGGGTGGCGTTTCGTTGGCCGAATGGACCGCCCGCTGGTGGCGATGGGCCGACGGCCAGGGCGGCGCGCCCTATCTCGACCCGGATGGCCGTGTATGCGATGTGGGCCAGGAAGGCCCGGTCTGGAACCTGGCCGGCACCAACGGCCGTTTCCGGCCACATCGCGAATGCGTGGTGCCGGCTGGCAAGTACCTGTTGCTGCCGATCATCAACATGGCGCACTTCCAGGTGGATGAGACTGTGTCCTGCAAGGAGCTGCAGGCGGGGGCGGCGGTCAACAACGATTACCTGATCAGCGCGGTGGTGCTGCTGGATGGCCAACCACTGGGCGACATGCGCGGGCACCGGGTCCGCAGTGAAGGCTGCTTCCGCATGGATGCCGACGACAAGCACTCACGGCTGGCCGCAGCTGACGGCTACTGGGTGATGCTCAAGCCGTTGCCGCCGGGCCGGCACACCCTCAGCGTGGGCGCCAACTACGGCGTGCCGGATGGCGGCGCATACAGCCGCATGCGGCAGTCCTTCGAGTACGTGTTGCACGTGGGAGGGCGCACCCAGGTCGTATCGCGCGGACAGCGCACAATGCCGGTGGCGGCTCCCTGAGGCTCAGGCGTCGTCCTGCTTCAACGCCGCATCGGCCGCCAGCAGCGCTTCGGCCGCCG
>DQIG01000375.1:1758-5208 GCA_003525885.1 Stenotrophomonas sp. | reverse complement strand
GCCGCACTGAGCGGCGGCGATGGCGGGGCGACCACGCCGATCGCTTCCATCATCTTCGGCATGCCCAGGAACTGCCGCGCGCGGCGGTCGTAGATGCCGGTGACCAGCAGCGCGCGCGTGGCGATCTTCTGCTCGGCACCGATCAGCACCCGCTGCTCCATGATGCCGCGCGAGCCGACCCAGCCAACCAGCCGCGTTTCCAGAGTGAAGCGCTGGAATGGCTTCAGCTCGCGGCGGAACTGGATGGTGCCGGCACCGACGATCGGCGCCCACTTCTCGCGTAGTGCCACCCGGCCCAGGCCCATGCGCAGGATCAGGTCCAGCCGGCCCAGGTCGAAGATGTTCCAGTAGCGGCCGTTGGTCATGTGCAGGTTGCTGTCCAGGTCGTTGGGCAGCACCCGGAACTGCAGCCGCGAGACCCCGAACGGGGCGTCCAGCTTCGGCCGGAACAGGCTGCACAGCAGCAGATGGAGCAGGCGGAACCAGAGATTCATGGCTATGACGACTGTTATAGAATCGCCGGTACGCTAATCTATGACGACTGTCTTAGCAAGGAGCCCGCCATGAGCCCGCGACCCTCTGATGCGCCACAACGCGTGATGGATGCTGCGGCACAGATGCTGGCGCGGGTGGGCCTCAATGCCACCAGCATCCGCGAAGTGACCAAGCTGGCCGAGGCGCCGCTTGGCTCCACCTACCATCACTTTCCTGGCGGCAAGCAGGAACTGCTGGCACGCGCCACCCACATGGCCGGCGACAAGGTGGAGGCGCTGCTGGTGGAGCTGTTGAAGGGTGGGGCGGTGCAGGGCCTGCGGCAGTTTCTGGCGATGTGGCGCGAGCGTCTGCTGCGCTCCGATTTCCGCGCCGGCTGCCCGGTGCTGGCTGCTGCTGTGGAGGAACCGGTGGAGGCGACGCCCAGCCAACCCCGCGTGGCTGCCGCCGAGGTGTTCGCGCGTTGGCAGGGCCACCTCGCCTCGGCATTCGTCGCCGAAGGACATGCCCCCGCAGCGGCGGGTGAGTTGGCCAGCCTGGTGATCGCCAGCGTGGAAGGTGCGGTGGCGATGTGCCGCGCGCTGCAGGACATCGCCCCGTTCGACCAGGTGGCGACGCAGTTGCTGAAGGCTGCTGCGCGGCCTTGATCGGCCGGTGCTGGCAGGCCAGACTTGCCAGCAGCCCACGACTGGATACCGCCATGGACGAACCGCGCCGCCGCCAGGTGGTCGAGCACTACCTGCAGGCCTACAACCGTTTCGATATCGACGCCATGGTGGCGGTGCTGGCGCACAACGTGCGCTTCGAGAATCACAGCGGCGGCCAGCTGACGATGGTCACTGAAGGCATCGATGCCTTTGGCGAACTGGCACGCCAATCTGCGTCGCTGTTCCGCGAGCGCGAACAGCGCTTGCTGGCGCTGGTGTTCGATGGCGACCAGGCGACGGCGACGATTGGCTGGCGCGGCGTGTTCGCGCAGGATGTTCCCGATGGACCGTGTGCGGGCACCGAGCTGGAACTGCAGGGCCAGAGCGAGTTCGTGTTCGCTGGTGACCGCATCGAACGAATCATCGACCGCAGCTGAGGATCGGCCGTCTGGAACCGCCGTGTGGACAGCGGAGCTGCCCGCGGTAGAATCCGCCCAACACCGCCTACGCGTGCCCGGCAAGGATGTCCGCATGCAGTATCAGGTTCCCGACGTTCCTGGCCGCGATGCCTCCTGCCCCCTGGCGGCAGCATGAAGCGCTCGCGCCACTTTTCACGCAGCCCACTGCAATTGCCGATGAACCGCGGCAGCGAAGTCGTGCGTGCGCGCCGGCACCTGCAGCAGCGTGGTTGGCCACGCCTGCAGATGGCGCTGATCGTCGCCCTGACCGGCGCTGCGGGTTTCCTTGCCTCGTACCTGCTGCGCCTGGCCGGTATCGACGCGATGCTGCTTCGCTACCCGATGGCCGTAGTGCTGGCCTACGGCGTGTTCCTGCTGCTGATGTGGATCTGGATCCGCTGGCGCTGGGACAACGTACTGGATGGCCTGTCGCCGGATATGGGCGGTGGCAGCCCATCGCCTCGCGGAAGTGCCGTGGAATCACCGTGGGGCGGTGCCGGTGGTCATTCCGGCGGTGGCGGCGCATCGGCGTCGTGGAGTGATTCGGCATCGCCGAGCGGCGTGGAGGTGAGTGAGTTGCCACTGGCTGGAGTGGCCGAAGACGAAGCGGGCCTGCCGTTGCTGGCCATCCTCGGCATCGTCGCGCTGGTGGCGACCGTCCTGCTGGCCAGCATATGGGTGGTGTGGTCGGCGCCGGTGCTGATGGCCGAGCTGCTGGTGGACGCGGCCATCGCCGGTGGCCTGTACCGGCGCATGCAGGGGATGCAGGAGCAGGGGTGGTGGCGGGTATGCGTGTCGCATACGATCTGGCCGCTGCTCGGCCTGCTGCTGTTCTTCGCGGTACTTGGCTGGCTCGCGCAGGAACTCGTGCCGGGTGCGAACCATCTGCTGCAGGTCATCCAGGGGCTGTAGTGCGGTTGCCTCCTTCATATGGCCTGGCCCCGGCCCCTTTTCAGCCACAATGAACAGTGGGCTATGATCGCGGTCGGCCGGGATTCGTGTCCCGGCGGTTTCAACTATCGGGAGCTTGTCGTACTGCATCGGGAACAGGGGCGCTGGATAGCCGAACGCCCGCTGGGACACACAACCACTGACGAGGAAGAGCGCATGGATGTCGCTGCACGCAGGAACAGGACGTTGTTTCGTTGGATCATGGTGACGCTGCTGGCGGTGTTGTTGCCGTTTGTAGCACTGGCGCAGCCCGCAGCCGGGCAGGCCGATGGCGCCGAAGCCGCTACTGCCGCGGAAGAGGCGCAATGCCGCGCCTGCGCTTATGAGCGCATTGGACCGAAGGTCGATATCGGCCTGGTGGCGCTGGTGTCGCTGCTGGTGGTGGGCCTGCTGATCGCGGCCTCGCGGGAATGGGGTACTACCTCGCAGCGCTGGACCTGCCGCACGCTGGCCCTGCTGCTGGTGGGCATCGGCGCAGCGTTGCTGTGGTGGGCCGGCAGCATCCTCTATCTGGGGTACAACCCCTGGCAGGAGCAGCTCGCACCCGGCGACGGCTCATTCGGTTCGACGCTGCTGAGCACCTCGCCGAAGTGGTTGGCGGCACTGGTGCTGATCGGCTTCGCGCCTTCGATCTGGAAGCGCAGCGAGCGCCTGCCGGCCTGGCGCATCGGCTGACCCTGGAACGACGGCGCCGGATCACACCCGGCGCCGCCTGCGGCAATCAGTCAAAGCGCCAGCGCACGCCCGCATAGACGCCACGGCCTTCGCCCGGGGTCGAGCGCGCGACATCCCTGCCGGCATCGTCGTAGCCCGGCGTGACCGTGGCGGCGTAGTGGCGGTTGCCGATGTTGCGCATCTCCGCCCACGCCTGCCAGCGGCCACCGGGTGCGTCGTAGCCGATG
>DQIG01000375.1:918-1600 GCA_003525885.1 Stenotrophomonas sp. | reverse complement strand
TGAGCCGATGCGGCTGCCGAAGATCACATGGCTGTCGGCCCAGTAGCTGTTGGCGTAGTCGACGGCGATGCGCGAGGCGTATTCGGTATTGAGAGCGGCGTAGAGACCGGACGCGTGATCGAAGCGCAGTTCGGCCTGATAGCTGTGGCGCGGCAGGCCGGGCAGGCGGTTGCTGCCGAAGCGGGCATCGTGGCGGTAGCGGAAATCGCTGAAGGTATACGCCTGGCGCAGCGACAGGCGGCCCGGTGCAGCCTGCCACAGCGTGCTGTCCAATCCGGCTTCGATGCCGCGATGCACGGTGGGGCTGGCATTGTTTTCCGCAATGAACAGGTTCGGCACCGGTTGCAGTTCCACGCTCAGCAGCTCGTGGTTGACGTGCGCGTAGTAGCCGGTCAGTTCCCAGCGGCCCAGTGCCGCGTCGCCGCGCGCACCCAGTTCCAGCGTGGTGGCGGTCTGGTTCTGCATTGGTACCGGCGCGCGCTGGCGGCCGCTGGACGGGCCATTGCCCGGCCCGAAGTACTGGTTCGAGCCCCAGATCATCGACCAGGGATGCGGCGCCTCCACCGAGCGGCTGAGGTTGCCGAACCACTGGGTCTGCGCGCTGTGCTGCCAGGTGAAGCCCAGTCGTGGCGCGTAGTCCCAGTCTTGATCGCGCAGGCGGCCGCCGCTGCTCGGCCAGGTC
>DQIG01000375.1:0-765 GCA_003525885.1 Stenotrophomonas sp. | reverse complement strand
CGCCGCTGCTCGGCCAGGTCACCTGTACATCGCGGCGGGTGTTGATCAGTGCCAGCCCGGTCTGCATGCGCAGGCGGTCATTGAAGGCGAGGGTATTGCTGACGTGCAGTGTGCTGTCGGTGCCGTGGTGGCGGAAGTCACGCGTGCGCGTGCCGGCGGCATAGCCGTTGCTGGCAAAGCGCAGCGACTCACGCACATCGGCGTCCAGATCGTGGGTGACGCGCAGGCCTATCGTGGTTTCACTGTCCAGGCCGAACAACCGGTGGCGATGGCGGTAGTCCAGCGTGGCGTTGAGGTTGGCGTAGTCCAGCTGCTGCCGGTACAGGCTCTCGTTCAAGTCCATCGGGTACTTGTGATAGACCAGCCCGGCCTGCAGCGAGGAATCCTCATCGATCTGCAGCGTGGTGACATTACCCACCCAGGTGCTGCCCGGCTGCGGTCGGCGCGCATCGATGGCCAGGTTGGCCGCATTCGCGGCGTGCGGATCGTTGCGGATCTGATCGCGGGTCAGGCGACCGGGCGTTTCGTGATTGGTTTCGCGGTAGCGCACGAAGAAGCGCGTCTGCAGGTCGGGCGTGATCTGCCAGCCGATGTTGGCCATCGCGCCCTTGCCGTCACCGCGCGCGTGGCGCTGATAGCCATCGAATTCGGTATCGGTGTAGGCCAGGAAATAATCGACATCGCCATTGACGCCGCCCCAGCTGATACCGCGCTTCTGGTAGCCACGGCTGCCGGCTTCGTAGTGCAGCTGCACGCCCGCCGAAT
>DQIG01000280.1:10701-25482 GCA_003525885.1 Stenotrophomonas sp. | reverse complement strand
CTAAGCGTACACGGACGTACTTGCGGCGTCCCCGCCCGGCCCCCCCCCTCCGGCCCAACCGATAAACCGCATTCCGCGACCCACCCACGAGGGGCTGCGCCGTTCGCGGGAACACACTACTTCGCCGGCGACATCCACATGTCGATGACCGCGCTGAACACTTCCGTCCCCGCGCGGTCGCGCACGCTGACCGTTACCGGCAGAGCATAGCCCTCGGCAGCGACCACGATCGGCTGTGCCGGCAGCGCCACCGCCTGCAGCGTGCCACGTGCCTTGGCCAGGTACTGCACCTGCATTCCCTTCGGGATCCAACGCATTCCCTTCGGCAGCGATGCGTCGACCATCAAGCCGGCGGTCAGTTCGGCCAGGTTGCACATCGCGATCGCGTGCACCGTGCCGATGTGGTTGCGCACCTTGCGGCGGTCGTCCAGCGTGCCCTCGCAGCGACCGTGTTCCAGGCGGGTGATGCGTGGCGCGATGCTGGCGAAGTAGGGCGCCTTGAAGCACACCGCGCGCGAGAACAGCCAGTTGCCGGCGGGCCAGCGCTGCAGGCGGTGGTAAAGCGAGAGCAGGGGCGTGGACATGGTGGGTATTCCGGTCGGCGGATAAAGCGACGGCGGGCCAGGGCCCGCCGTCGAGGCAACGCGTTTCGCGGGCGATCAGGCTGCCTGCGAATGCGGGTCCTTGTGCTGGCGGTCGTAGTAGCTGGCCGCGCGCAGCTCGTGGGTGTCGAAATCGTCCACGGTGATGGTGTCCAGGGTCAGCGTGCGCAGCTCTTCCAGCAGGCTGCGCTCGTCCTGGGTGATCACGCCCTCGGCCACGGCTTCGTCCAGCTGCGCCTTGAAGTCCAGCGCCTCGATGCCCTTGCTCTTCAGCGCCTTCAGGAACTTGCGCTCCACCGGCTCGGCCATGATCGCCTTGCTCAGGTAGCTGTTGATGCGGCCACCCGGGTTGTTCTCGCACGGGGTCAGGAACACACCACTGGCCAGGCGGTCGCGGGCTTCGTTCGGCGCCATCAGCAGGGCAGCGACGCGGCGGCTCAGGCGGTCGCCCGGAGCCTCGGCACGACGGCCCAGCGGGAAGATCAGCGCCCACATCAGCCAGCCGATCGGACGGATCGGGAAGTTGCGCAGGGCCGCCGACAGCGACTCTTCGATCTTGTGCACGCTGTCATGGAAGGCCCAGGCCAGCAGCGGCTGGTCGGCCTGCGGTGCGCCTTCGTCGTGGTAGCGCTTGAGCATGGCGCTGGTCATGTAGACATGGCTCAGCACGTCGCCCAGGCGGCCGGACAGCGATTCCTTGAACTTCAGCTTGCCGCCGAGGGTCATCATCGAGATGTCGGCCATCAGCGCCAGGTTGGCCGAATAACGGTCCAGCTTGCGGAAGTAGCGGCGGGTGTAGGCGTCGCCCGGGGCGGCACCGAAGCGCGCGCCGGTCAGGCCGAACCAGAACGATCGCACGGCATTGGAGATGCCGAAGCGGATGTGGCCGAACAGGCTTCGGTCGAAGTCCTGCAGGCCGGCACGGGTATCCGGATCCTGCGCGGCCTTCATTTCCTTCAGCACCCACGGGTGGCAGAGGATCGCACCCTGGCCGAAGATCAGCAGGCTGCGGGTCATGATGTTGGCGCCTTCCACGGTGATCGCGATCGGCGCAGCCTGCCAGCTGCGGCCGGCGAAGTTGCGTGGCCCCAGGATGATGCCCTTGCCGCCGATCACGTCCATCATGTCCGAGATCACTTCGCGGCTCATGTTGGTGCAGTGGTACTTGGCGATCGCCGACGGCACCGAGGGCACGTCACCACGATCGACCGCGGCGGCAGTGGCCTGCGACAGCGCGCTGATCTTGTAGGCCTTGCCGCCGATGCGGGCCAGCGCTTCTTCCACGCCCTCGAAGCGGCCGACCGACAGGCCGAACTGCTTGCGGATGCGTGCATAGGCACCGGTCACCGCAGCACCGGCCTTGGCGCCGCCGCTGGCGGTGGACGGCAGGGTGATCGAGCGGCCCACAGCGAGGCACTCGTTGAGCATGTTCCAGCCCTTGCCCGCCATGGCAGCGCCACCGATCAGCTGGGTCAGCGGAATGAACACGTCCTTGCCGCGGATCGGACCGTTCTGGAACGTCGAGTTCAGCGGGAAGTGGCGACGGCCGATTTCCACGCCGGCGGTGTCGCGCGGCAGCAGGCCCAGGGTGATGCCGATGTCGCGGGTATCGCCGATCAGGCCATCCGGATCGTACATGCGGAAGGCCAGGCCGATCAGCGAGGCGACCGGGGCCAGGGTGATGTAACGCTTGTCGAAGGTCAGCTTGACGCCAAGCACCTGCTCGCCGTTCCACTCGCCCTTGCAGACGATGCCGTAGTCGGGAATCGAGGTGGCATCGGAGCCGGCGAACGGACCGGTCAGGCCGAAGCAGGGCACTTCGCGGCCATCGGCCAGGCGTGGCAGGTACTGGTCCTTCTGTTCCTGGGTGCCGTAATGCACCAGCAGTTCACCCGGGCCCAGCGAGTTCGGCACGCCGACGGTGGAGCTGACCACCGAAGACACCGAGGCCAGCTTCTGGATGACCTTGTGGTGGGCCAGCGCGGAGAAGCCCAGGCCGCCGTATTCCTTCGGGATGATCATGCCGAAGAACTTGTTCTTCTTGATGAAGGCCCACAGTTCCGGCGGCAGGTCAGCGTGGACATGGGTGATTTCCCAGTCGTTGACCATGGTGCACAGCTCTTCCACCGGGCCATCGAGGAAGGCCTGTTCTTCGGCGGTCAGTTGCGGCTTGGGGTAGTTGAGCAGGATGTTCCAGTCCGGATCACCGGTGAACAGTTCGCCCTCGAAACCGACCGAACCGGTTTCCAGCGCGATGCGCTCAGTCTGCGACAGCGGCGGCAGCACCTTGCGGAACACCTTCATCATCGGGCCGGTCAGCAGCGGCTTGCGGATGAACGGCAGCAGCAGCGGCACGGCGATGACGGCCAACACAGCGGCCGCGACGATCGTGGCGGTCTGGTTGACGTAGGGAATGAACCAGCAGGCGGCCAGCAGGGCCACGCTGATCAGCGTCCAGGTAACCAGCCGCATGCGGTGGTAGGCGACGAAGGCGCCTGCCAGCAGCAGGGCGAGGAAGGGAAGAACGATGCTCATGAGCGTGCTCCGGTGACGTGCTCGTTTGTGGCGGACGAAGCCGCAGCGTCCGCTGCGGGCAACACGTCCAGATAGTCCAACACAGTAGCGGTAAAGGCGTCGTTGTCATCGCCTGCGACCATATGGGTGGCCTGCGGCAGCTGTACATGGCGCGCATGCGGCGCCAACGCCAGGAATTCGGCCACGGTCTGCGGTGTGACCAGGTCGCTGCGGCCGCCGCTGACCAGCAGCAGGGGGCACTTCACCTGGCGCGCGGCTTCGGCCAGTGCGTCCTGGTGCTGCTCGCTGTCGCGGGCCAGTTCGGCCACCAGGCGCGGATCCCAGTGCCAGCGCCAGCGGCCGTGGCCGTCCTCGCGCAGCAGCGCACGCAGCGACTGCTCGGATTTGCGCGGACGGTGCGGCATGTACGCCGAGATCACGTCGGCGGCCTGGGTCAGCGAAGCGAAGCCGTCGGGATGGGCGGTCATGAAGGCGAGGATGCGCTCGACACCGGCGGTATCCCAGCGCGGGGTGATGTCGACCAGCACCATTGCCGAGAACAGGCCCGGCCAGCGCGACTCGGCCAGCAGGCCGAACAGGCCGCCCATCGAAGCGGCAACCAGTACCGGCGGGCGCGGCTGTTCACCGGCCAGCACGATGAGGTCATCGGCGAACTGTTCGCCGTGATAGGGCAGGTCGGCGGCGTTCCAGTCGGAATCGCCATGTCCGCGGGCGTCATAGGCCAGCGTCTGCAGGCCAGCCGCATTCAGTGCGCGGGCGGTGGCATTCCAGGCGTGGCGGGTCTGGCCGAAGCCATGTGCGAACAGCACCCGGCCGCGCCGGCCATGGTCGCTGACGGTCGCCGCCAGGCGGGCGCCGTGGGCGGCATCCAGGCGCAGGTCATGGAACGCAGCGGGAGTTGGGGACGTAACCATACTTGCTAGTATGGATTGCTTCGGGGGGAAGTCAATACTGTACGGTATGGTGCGCTGCGGAAGGCGCCTGAATGGACCCTTCCGAGGGGACTGCGACGGTTTCGACCGCAACCGCGTACTGCAACGAACCCCGGCGTATGGTTAAATCAGCCCATGAATCAACCTGACGCTTCCGCCGGCGAACCGCGCGCCGGCCGCAACAGCCGCCTGAGTGCCGAAGACTGGGCCCAGGCGGCCCTCGATCTGATTGCTGAACAAGGTGTCGGCGCCGTCGCGGTGGAGCCGCTGGCGCGGCGACTCGGCGTTACCAAGGGCAGTTTCTACTGGCATTTCCCTTCGCGCGATGCATTGCTGCAGGCGGCGCTGGAACGCTGGGAACTGTTCGAACAGGAACAGGTGTTCGGCAGCCTGGAAGACGTACCGGATCCGCGCGTGCGCCTGCGCCAGCTGTTCCAGATGGTGGCGCATGAAGTGCAGCCGCACATCATCTACAGCGAGCTGCTGAAGGCACTGGATCATCCGATGGTGCGGCCGGTGATCGACCGCGTCTCGCAGCGCCGCCTCGATTATCTGGTCGCCTCGTTCCGCCAGGCTGGCCTCAGCTCGACCGATGCACGCCATCGTGCGCGCCTGGCCTATGCCGCCTACGTCGGCTTCCTGCAGTTGTCGCTGCAACTGCAGCAGCCCAAGCAGGCGCGCGAGGATTTCGAAGCGTACGTCGAGCATCTGATCGAGACGCTGATTCCGAACGGATGAGCGCCCGGGAATGATGTCGAAGGAAGGCCGCGGCGACACCGCGGCCTTTTCTGTTGCGCGCTGGCCATCTGTTTCCATGCCGCACAAAGAACAACGGCCCCTTGCGGGGCCGTTGCTGCATCAGCTGATCAGATTGCCGATCAGAACTTCTGCTTGTACTGCATGTACATGAAGCGGCCGATGTCGTAGCCACCGTAGTAGGAGAACTGCGAGTTCGGTGCCGAGTACATCTGCGGGCCGTAGTGGTCGAACACGTTGCGCGCACCGACGGCGATGGTCGCATTCCACGGTGCGTTCCAGGAGACCTGGACGTCGTGGAACATGGTCGAACCACGCTTGTTCATCGGCTGGTCGCGCACCGGATCCGGCGAACCGAAGTCCGGCAGGCTGCACTCGTCGCTGTAGTAGCAACGCTCCTTGACGCTGGAGAAGTAACGGGTGCCCCAGGTCACGCCCCAGTCGCCACGCTCCCAGCCCAGCACCAGGTTCGAACGCAGGCGGAAGTTGCTGCCGAAGCCGTTGAGGACCGACACCGGCACCTGCTGCGCGTTGGTGGTCTTCAGCACGTTCTTGGTGACGTAGCTGTTCTGCAGGTTGGCGTTGAAGGTACCCCAGCTGTCGGTCTCGAAGCGATAAGCCACGTCGAAGTCGAAGCCTTCGGTTTCCTGGTAGCCCGCATTACGCGGTGCGTAGGTCAGGTTGATCACGTTGTGACGGTTCGGATCACGGGTGAACGAGTTGCAGCGTTCGGCGATGCCGAGCACGTAGCAGTCGTTCAGCTGGTCATCCGGGCTGTCGGTGACGATGGTGTTGGTGATCTTGATGTTCCACCAGTCCAGGCTCATGTTCAGGCCCTGGGCGAAGGTCGGGCTCCACACCAGGCCGACGGTCTTGGACTTGGACTTCTCCGGAGTCAGGTTCGGGTTGGAGACGGCGTTGAACGGATCCGGCGTCTGCTCATCCGGACCGCTGGCCGGCACATAACCCTGGCGCAGCTGGCGGAAGGTGCCGGAGGTCGGGCCGATGGCAGCGGCACAACGGGCGGCAACGCCCGGCTGGCCGGTCGAACCGAAGTCGGTATCGCACGGATCGGTGAAGTACGCGAAGGTCTGCGAGCTGCCACCGTACAGATTGTCGATGGTCGGCGCACGGAAGCCTTCGGCGTAGGTCGCACGCACCAGCAGCTGGTCGATCGGCTTCCACTTCAGGCCGAACTTGTTGTTGGTGGTGTTGCCGAAGGTGTTGTACTTCGAGTAACGCGTCGCGGCGTTGAAGCTCAGTTCCTTGGCACCCGGCAGGTCGGCCAGGATCGGAACATTCAGCTCCAGATAGACTTCGTTGACGTTGTAGCCGCCACCGGTCGGGCCGGCGGCCAGGTCGGTCGAGTAGCCGGTCTGCGACAGCGCGTCCGGATTGTACGAACCCTTGTCTTCGCGGTACTCGTAACCCAGCGCGAAGCCCAGGTCGCCGGCGGGCAGGGTGAACAGGCTGCCGGCGATGTTCGCGTAGTAGGTCTTGGTGGTGACTTCACCGGTGTTCTTGGTGGTCGGGAACAGGAACTGCTGCAGATCCGGGTTGCCGGTCAGGCCACCGTCACCGGTACGACCGTACGGAATGGCCGGGTTCCACGGCAGGCAGCCGCCGGCGCCCGGGCCATAGATCGGGTTGGAGCCATCGACCAGGCCTGCTGCCGTGCCGCACTCGACGCGGCCGGTGGCCGGGTTGTAGAACGACGGACCGGTGGCAGCATTGACCGCCAGCACGTTGTAGTTGCCGGTCTGGCTCTGCTGGTTCTCCGAGTTCTGGTAGATGTAGCCGGCTTCCCAGTCGAAGTACTTGTCATTGAACTGGAAGGTGCCCTGCAGGGCGCCGGTGAAGCGGAAGGTGGTCAGCTTGTTGGTCGACAGGCGCGGCACTTCCCAGCCACGGCGCATGAAGCCCATGTCCTTGCCGAAGGGGTTGTAGTAGCTGTCGGCATCCCACTTGGCACCCAGGCGCTCATACGACGCGGACTGCAACGGATAGCCTGCAACCTGGGCCTGCGACTCACGACGGGTGTACAGCAGGTCGGAGACGAAGCGGATGTTGTCGGTCAGGTCGTACTGGACGTTGGCGAACACCGAACGACGCTTGGTCGGCGTCAGCAGGTGCATCTGCGTGTTGGAGTTGCTGGTGTCACCGGTGATGCCGGCGAAGTCCTGGTCGTGGTACTGGTTGACGTCGCGGTAGTCGCCACCGCGGTTCAGTACCAGCCAGTCATCGGTATCCGGATCGATGATGGTGCCCCACTGGCTCACCGGGCTCCAGTTCTGGGCCGGGTGGAAGGTGGTGCGCGGATAACGGCTGAACCAGCGGTCCTTGGCCCACACTTCCTTTTCTTCGGCGTACTCGGCGCCGATGGTGATCGAACCACGGTCACCGGTGAAGCCGGCCACGAAGTCGTAGCTGGTCTTCTGGCCGTCGCCTTCGCCGTACTGGCCGATGTAGGCGTTGGCTTCCAGGCCCTGGAAGTTCTTGCGGGTGATGATGTTGATCACGCCGGCGATCGCGTCGGAGCCGTAGATCGACGAGGCGCCGTCCTTCAGCACGTCGATGCGCTCGACGATGGCCGACGGAATCTGCGACACGTCCTGCAGGCCGCTGACGCTGGCGCCGAGGCGCTTGCCGTCGACCAGCACCAGGGTGCGCTCGGCACCGAGGTTGCGCAGGTCGATGTAGAAGCCACCGACGGCTTCACCGGAGGACAGCGGCTCGGAACGGCTGATGGCCGGGCTGCCCGCGGCTGCGATGTTCTGCAGGACGTCGGCAACCGTCTTGAAGCCGCTCTTCTCGATCGAAGCGCGGCTGATGCTCAGAACGGGCTGGGCGGTTTCGGTATCGACCTGACGGATGCGCGAACCGGTGACCTCGATACGGTCGAGGTTGGTGGCTTCCTGGGCGTGGGCCGTCGCGGTGGTGGCACCGGCGACAAGCGCGATCACAACTGCATCACGCAGCTGGCTGGACTTGAGTTTCATTGGCTCTCTCTCTCCAAGAAATCTTGGCTGGGGTTAATGCCCGGCGGGGGAGCGAAAAAGCGCTCCCAAATCGCGAGGCTGACCCGATAGTAACGGGCGTTCGCCAAGAATTAAAGCTGTGTTAATGAAGTCTGTGATTTTAGTAAAAACATGCTTTTTTCATGCCAATCAACAGGTTGCTGGCAAGGTCATGTCGTTCTGCCTCGTTTGTTAAAGCAGAATGATGAAAAAAGTTTCGATTGATATGTATCTCAATATGTCGATGCGCCCGGTTTCATCGCCCAGAGGCGATACCGATTCCGCAGGTGTGCGGCAGGCACGCATATGCAAAAGGCGCCTTTCGGCGCCTTTGGAAATATCGTTGCTGAGACTGTTTGCCGGGATCAGAGATCCTGTTCATAACGCACATACGGCACGGTGCCGTCGTCGTTGCTTTCATTGCGCGGGGAGAACGGATTCTTGCCGCGGCTGATTACATTCTCGGCGCCGACGGTGAGCTGGCCGGACCACGGGGTACGCCAGGTCAGACCGATGCCCAGGCCTTCCCACTTGCCGGGCTTGCCCGGAACGTCGACCACGCGGCCGATGATGCTGCCGGTGAAGTTGCCGTAACCGGCGCCGATGCTCAGGCTCTTGCTGTCCCAGCGGTCGACAATGGCCGGCGAGGCGTCGGCCAGTGGAACCAGGCGCGCCTTGGCGTAGGTACCGGCAATGGAAACGAAGCCTTCGCGACCGATGTTCTTCTGCGCGAACACGGTCAGATCGTTCTGCTCGGCGCGTAGCGAGGGCGTCTTGTTCGGGCCCGACAACCAGGCGGGCAGGGTTTCACGACCGGTGCCGGCGGTGATGCCCAGGCGGCTGTTGCCACGGTTCAGCGCGGCGGTACCGCTGAACCGACGGCTGTTCAGATCATCTTCGTCGCCCAGGCTGGCCAGCATGCAATGGCTGGCCAGGCCGCTGATGCTGGTACCGCTGCTGCTGTTGCAGAGCAGGCCCAGCGAATCGCCGGAGGACAGGCCAAAGGCCGCGTCCAGCGAATTGCGCCCGAAATGCCAGCGGGCGCCGGCCGCCTGTTCGCCAGTCGGCTCCAGGTACAGCAGCGCCTCGACCTTGCCGCTGCCCTTGTTCCAGACCGGCAGCACGGTGCGGGTGTCTTTGCTCTGCGCATGCACGCCCGTGATCGCGCCAAGGGCGATCAGCAGGGCCAGCGGTAGACGCAGGTAGGTACGCATCGGACCAGTTCAGACAGGGACGGACAACGGAAGTTCCCGTGGGGACGGGAACTTGATCCTAGGGTGTTTATGAATTCTTAACAAGCCTTGATCCTCCCCAGGTACAAGACTGCCGTTTACTGAAGTCGTTCAGGCGCCGGTACAGCCCCCTGGGCGCCGTGGAACAGTATGCCGAACTCCGTCAATGGAAAGTGATACTCCCGCCCGCAGAATTCGCAACGCACCTCGACGGCGCCGGTGTCTTCGGCGGCCGCACGGGCCTCCTCTTCCCCCAGCGACTGCAGCATGCCGGCTACCCGCTCGCGCGAGCAGGAGCAGGCGAAGGACAGCGGCTTGTCGCCCAGCAGCTCCGGCCGCTCCTCGTGGAACAGGCGGTGCAGCAGCTGCTCGGCCGGGGTCGCCAGCAGTTCGGCCTTGCCCAGGGTCTCGAACAGGGCGCTGGCGCGGGCCCAGCCATCCTCGTCGCCTTCGTCGCCAGGCAGCTTCTGCAGCAGCAGGCCGGCGGCACCGTTGCGGTCGGCCGCCAGCAGCAGGCGAGTCGGCAGCTGCTCCGACTGGCGGAAGTAATCCTCGAAGGCCTCGTCCAGTTCCGGCGCAGTCAGCGCGACCAGGCTCTGGTAGCGCTGCGGCTCGCGCGGGTCCAGGCCGGGGTTCTCGATGGTGATGGCGAGGATGGCGTCATCGCCGAGGCTGGACAGGTCACGCGGCGCATCGGCACCTTCGCTGAGCTGGGCGATGCCGCGCAGGGTGCCGCCTGCGGTGCATTCGGCGAACAGGGTGCGCAGCGCAGTGCTGCTGCGCAGCTGCACTGACAGGCGGCCGTCGATCTTGGTGTGGCCGGTGAACAGTGCCGAGGCGACACAGGCCTCGCCGAGCAGCTCGGCAGCGGCGTCCGGGTACGCGGCATGGGACAGGATTTCCTGCCAGGTGGCCTGCAGGTGCACATGCACGCCGCGGACGCCGGCGTCGGGGAGCAGGAAACGGATCAGGGAATCGGAGTTGGCGGTCATCGGCTCACATCGCGCGTAAACGGGGGCGGTTGCCGGATAATGCGCCGACAACCAGACAGAAGAAGGATGCACCAGTAATGGGGGCAGCGGGAGAGCAGCACAAGGTAGAGGCGGAGGTGGCCGCGCCGCGCCAGCGACGCTGGCGCTGGAAGCGGTTGCTGTGGCTGCCGGTGCTGCTGGCTGCCTTCAGCTGCCTGCAGGTGCTGGTGCTGCGGTTCATCGACCCGCCGGTGTCCACGGTGATGCTGTGGCGCTATGGCGAGGCGCTGGGCGAGGCCGATTGGTCCTATCGGCTGCATTACCAGTGGCGCGACCTCGACCAGATGGCCCCGAGCCTGCCGATCTCGCTGGTGGCGGCCGAGGACCAGCGCTTCCCCGACCACAATGGCTTCGACCTGCAGGCCATCGAAAAGGCCCGCGACCACAACGCCAGGGGCGGGCGCCTGCGCGGCGCCAGCACGATCAGCCAGCAGGTGGCCAAGAACCTGTTCCTGTGGCAGGGCCGCAGCTGGATCCGCAAGGGCCTGGAGGTCTGGTACACGGTGCTGATCGAGGCGCTGTGGCCGAAGGAGCGGATCCTGGAGATGTACGCCAACATCGCCGAGTTCGGCGACGGTGTATACGGTGCGCAGGCGGCAGCGCAGAAATTCTGGGGCAAGGACGCGGCCCGGCTGAGCCCGGCCGAGAGCGCGCGCCTGGCTGCGGTGCTGCCGGCACCGCGACGCTACAACGCGGCCGCGCCGGGGCCGTATGTGCAGCGGCGGGCTGCGTGGATCCAGCGCCAGGCACGCCAGCTGGGTGGCGCGTCCTATCTGTCGGAGGACTGAGGCCGGCGCGGTCTGATCGGCAGGCGACAGGCCGTGCGTGCGCCGGCAACGTACAATCCGGGCATGACCCGCGAACGGCTCACTTTTGTCATCGCCGCCTACAACGAGGCCCTGGCACTGCCGCTGCTGCATCCGCGGCTGTGCGCGGTGCTCGACGGCATGCCCGACATCGACGGTCACATCCTCTATGTGGACGACGGTAGCCATGACCGCACCTGGGAAGTGATCGCCGGGCTGGCCCAGTCCGATGCACGCGTATCGGCGCTGAAGCTGTCGCGCAACTTCGGCAAGGAAGCGGCGCTGACCGCAGGCCTGGATCTGGTGCACGAGGGTGCGGCGATGATCCTCGATGCCGACGGCCAGGACCCGCCGGAGCTGGTGCCGCAGTTCGTCGCGCACTGGCGCGAGGGCCATGACAACGTCTACGGCACGCGCATGGCCCGCGATGGCGAGGCCTGGATCAAGCGCGCCACGGCAGCGATGTTCTATCGGGTGATGGGGCGCCTGTCGCGGACACCGATTCCGGCTGATACCGGAGATTTCCGCCTGCTGTCACCGCGCGCGCTGAGCGCCCTGCGCGGGATGCGCGAGCGCCACCGCTTCATGAAGGGGCTCTTCAGCTGGGTGGGATTCAAGCGGGTCGCCGTGCCCTATCACCGCCATGCGCGCGTGGCCGGCACCAGCAAATTCAGCCTGTGGCGGCTGTGGAATTTTGCGCTGGAGGGCATCACCGGCTTTTCCACCGTACCGCTGCGGGCGGCGACCTACCTGGGGCTGGCAACCGCAGCGGTCGCTTTCGTGTTCGGCCTGTGGGTAATCGTAAAGGCCGCGCTGTATGGCGACCGGGTGGCGGGCTGGCCGACGATGATGGCGGTCATCCTGTTCCTGGGCGGCGTGCAGCTGATCGCACTTGGCCTGATCGGCGAATATCTGGGGCGGCTGTACGAGGAGTCCAAGCAGCGGCCGTTGTATCTGGTTGACGCCTGGCTAGCATCCGCCGTGGCAGACTCGGCCCTGCAACCCACCCTCGGAGGGCAGGCAGATGACGACGGTAAGGCAACTGTTGGACGGCAAGTCTCCTGAAGTACATGCGGTCGCGCCGGACGCGGCGGTGATCGATGCGATCCGGTTGATGGCGGAAAAGGGCATCGGTGCGGTACTGGTGATGGACGGGCCGCGGCTGGTCGGCATCCTGTCCGAGCGTGATTACGCGCGCAAGATCGTGCTGCGTGATCGTTCGTCGCGCGATACCGCGGTGGCGGAGATCATGACAGCGCAGGTGGTGACGGTGTCGCCCGGCGAGCAGGTGGAGCATTGCCTGCAGCTGGTGACCGACTACCGCATCCGCCATCTGCCGGTGGTGGAGGGCGCGCAGGTGCTGGGGGTGATCTCCATCGGCGACCTGGTGAAGTCGGTGATCGATGCGCAGCGGAAGGAACTGGACCAGCTGCAGCAGTACATCGTCGCGGGATGAGTGTGTTGCTGGCGGGCCTGCGGCCCGCCGGCCCGCTTTTCGAAGCTCAAAGCCGAAGCCAAAGCCAATGCAGCGCCTTCCTGATACGTTGGGAGGTGGAGGGTGCGGCGTGTCCTGCCTGCGTCACCCATCCCCCTCAAGCCACCATCAATGCAGGCGCCGCGAACAACGCTGTAAACCTACTTCGCATACTGCCCACCGCAGTCGGCATCCTTGCCCGGCCCCAGTTCGATGGTCGCCAGCAATGCCGCCGGCGGGGCGATGCTGCCCAGCGCCAGGGCCACCGCGCCGCGGATGCCCAGCGCCTTGAAGTCCGGGCGGAACGAGGGGTCCTTGAACGTGCCGGCGATATGCAGCGGCGAGCGCAGCACCAGGATGCTCTTGTCCTTCGGGCGTGGCTTCAACAGCAGGTCCAGGGTCTCATCGCGCAGGCTGACCGTGCCTTCGCCGATGATGATCGTGTCGGTGGTATCCACCGCCAGTGCCTGGCTGGTCATCAGGCCATCGCGCACGCCGAAGTCGGCGAAGGCGCAGCGCAGGGGAATCTGCTTGTCGCCGGTCACCAGGAATTTCAGCGACTCGGTGATGTCCAGGCCGGCCAGCTCCATCACCAGATTGCCGACATGGCCATGGCCCATTGCCAGGCCGACCTTGCCGCTGCTGCTGCCGAGCATCGCGGCGATCGAGTTGCCGCGACCACTCAGGTCCACCTCGCCACCGATGCCGCCCTTGGCCTGTTCGGCCAGTTTGGCGTCGGGGAACAACTGGCCAAGTTGCACGCCGCGCACGCTGGCTTTCAGCGCGGTGCTGATCTGCGGCTGGCGTGCGTCCATGCGGATGGTGCTGCGGATATCGCCGCCAGCGACGCCGAAGTTCAGCGGGTCCAGCCGCAACACGCCGTCATCCAGCAGCAGGTGTGCATCCATGTCATCCAATGGCAATGACGGTGCGTTGATGCGGTGGGCTTTCCAGCGCACGTCGGCATCCATCGCACGCAGCTTGCCGAGGTTGTAGGGCGTGTCGGGCAGCACGCGCGCACCGGCGGCAACCCGTGCGGCCTCGGCTTTCTGCTGCGCATTGGCGGTTTCGCCACCGCCGGTCTTCGGTGGCGCTCCGACGAAGCCGGCCAGGTCATCGAAGTCCAGGCGTTTGGATTCCAGCGTGGCGGTCAGTCGCGGGCGCACACCGCCCACTTCGAACTGGAGGTTGCCAACGAGGTCGCTGTCGCCGACCTTGCCGGTGAACTGCTCGTAGCGCCAGAGGTTGTGGTCACGCTTCAGGCGGCCGTTCAACGCATAGGGCGGCGACGGCGGAATGGCGATGCCGAGCAATGGGTAGAGATCGGCCAGGTCCTGTCCGCTGAGCGCGAACTGCAGGTCGAACACGCGCAGCTGGAAGGGGTTGGTCAGTGTGCCGCTGGCTTCGGCGTGGGTGGCGCCGGCGCGGCCGTCGAGATGGATGCGGAACGGGTGGTCGCTGTCGGTCAGCTCCAACGGTGATTCAGTGCCACCGCGCAGGGTGAACGGATTGCCCTGCCATTGTCCCTTGCCCTGCACCAGCAGCGGTGGCGCAGCGTCGGCCTGCTTCGGCTGCCCGCTGCGCACGTCCACGCGGATGTCAGTGCGGCCGAGCGCATCGAGGAACTGCAGGCGACCGTCGTCGATGCGCAGCCGTTTGAGCTTCGGGCTGGTGCCACCGGCGCTGTCACCGAGGAAATCCCAGTTGCCCGGGTCGCCCTTGCGCGGAGCGGTTTCCAGCAGCACGTCCGGCCGGGTCAGGCGCACTTCGGGCAGTTGCACGCTGCCGCGCAGCAGGGGCCAGACCCGCACGTCGATCTCGACGCGGTCGGCGCTGGCCATGTCCGGCTGCTTCGCCCAGCCTGCATTGGCGAAGGTGATCGCATCGGCGCGGATCGTACTGGTGCGGCCGAGGTCGACATCCAGGTGGCCGATGTGCAGCGCGCGGCCGGTACGGGCCTGCACCGCGCGCTCTACCGGGCCCTTGAACCAGTTCCAGTCCCACAGTGCGATCAGCACCAGGATCGCCGCCAGCACGAAGATCAGCAGCGTCAGCCAGCGCCGGCCTCGTGGGCCGGGGCGGCGGAGGCGCCAGCGGGGCGTGCGCGGTGCGGCAGGGGAGGCGGCAGCATTCACGCCGCCATGGTTGCCCCCTCATCGTGGACGGGGCGCGAAGCGTCCATGTGCGCGGTGTGCACAACCCGCTCGCCGTTACAGCACCTGCATGGTCACCGCGACGAAGTGGCAGACGCTGCCGCCGATCACGAACAGGTGCCAGATCGCGTGCGAGTAAGGGATCGATTCGCGGTGGTAGAAGTACGTGCCCAGCGTGTACGACAGGCCGCCGGCCAGCAGCCAGCCCAGCGTCCAGCCATCGATCGAGGCCAGCATCGGCTT
>DQIG01000280.1:10342-10536 GCA_003525885.1 Stenotrophomonas sp. | reverse complement strand
CTTGACCGCCACGATCACCAGCCAGCCCATGGCTACGTAGATGGCGGTGGACAAGCGCTTGAAACGACCGGTGTAGAACAGTTTGAAGACCACGCCGGCCAGGGCCAGGGTCCAGATCGCGGCGAACAGGCCCCAGCCCCACGGGCCACGCAGGCCGATCAGGGTGAATGGGGTGTAGGTGCCGGCGATCAGCA
>DQIG01000280.1:9789-10191 GCA_003525885.1 Stenotrophomonas sp. | reverse complement strand
TGCCGGCGATCAGCACGTAGATCGCGCAGTGGTCGAACACCTTGAGGCGGCCCTTGGCGACCGGGTGCTGGATGGCGTGGTAGAGGGTGGAGGCGGTGTACAGCAGCAGCAACGCGATGCCGAACACGATGGCGCCGGCCAGCTGCCAGCCATCGCTGTAGATTGCGGCCAGGGTGATCAGCACCGCGCCGGCACCCAGCGCGAACACGGCACCGAGGCCGTGGGTCAGGGCGCTGGCGATTTCTTCGCGGATCGAAGCAACGGAAGTCGTGGACATGACGTAGGCATCGTTCGCGGGGAGGGGGACCCGCACCCCCCTATCATCGCCGCGATGGGCGGCGCGTGCACGCCCGTCACCGTATGGTGGGTGAATCCCTGGGTGCTGGGGTCAGAGCCCTTTCC
>DQIG01000280.1:8050-9639 GCA_003525885.1 Stenotrophomonas sp. | reverse complement strand
GGGGTCAGAGCCCTTTCCTGCGGAAAGGGGTCCGACCCCGTGGCATCAGCCTGCCGAAACGGTGTGCGCCGCTTCGCGGGTGGCCGAGAAGCGCACATCCGGTGAACGTTCCTGGGCCAGCTGCAGGTTGACCCGGGTCGGCGCCAGGTAGACCAGGTGCCCGGCGGCATCCAGGGCCAGGTTCAACGCGTTCTTCTCGCGGAACTCCTCCAGCTTCTTCTCGTTGCTGCAGTGGACCCAGCGCGCGGTGGTCACGCTGACCGGCTCGAAGGTGGCTTCCACACCGTACTCGTCCTTCAGGCGGTAGGCGGCCACGTCGAACTGCAGCACACCGACCGCACCCAGGATCAGGTCGTTGCTGGTCAGCGGGCGGAAGAACTGGGTCGCACCTTCCTCGGACAGCTGGGCCAGGCCCTTCTGCAGCTGCTTGAGCTTGAGCGGATCGCGCAGGCGGGCGCGGCGGAACAGTTCCGGGGCGAAGTTGGGGATGCCAGTGAAGGTCACCGCTTCGCCTTCGGTGAAGGTGTCGCCGATGGAGATGGTGCCGTGGTTGTGGATGCCGATCACATCGCCCGGCCAGGCCTCGGCGGCGATCTCACGGTCGCTGGCCATGAAGGTCAACGCGTTGGCCAGCTTCATTTCCTTGCCGGTACGCACGTGGAAGGTCTTCATGCCGGCGCTGAAACGGCCCGAGCAGACCCGCATGAACGCTACGCGGTCACGGTGCTGCGGGTCCATGTTGGCCTGGATCTTGAACACGAAGCCGGTCAGCTTGTTTTCTTCCGGGGCGATCACACGGCCGGTGGTGGTACGCGCCTGCGGCGACGGCGCATGCTCGACGAAGAAGTCCAGCAGCGGCTGCACGCCGAAGTTGTTCACACCCGAGCCGAAGAACACCGGGGTCTGCTTGCCGGCGCGGTAGGCCTCCAGGTCGAACGGGTGGCTGGCGCCCTGCACCAGTTCCAGTTCGTCGCGCAGGTCGGCCAGCATCTGTGCACCGATCTTCTCGGCCAGGCCGGGCGCATCGATGGACGGGAAGATGGTCGAGTCCTGGCGGGTGAAGTTGCGGCCTGGCTCGTACAGGTGCACTTCCCCGGTGAGCAGGTGGACCACGCCCTTCAGGCGCTGGCCCATGCCGATCGGCCAGGTGACCGGCGCGCACTGGATGCCGAGCACGGTTTCCACTTCATCCAGCAGCTCGATCGGGTCCTTGCCCTCGCGGTCGAGCTTGTTGATGAAGGTCATGATCGGGGTGTCGCGCAGGCGGCACACTTCCATCAGCTTGATGGTGCGCTCTTCCACGCCCTTGGCCACGTCGATCACCATCAGCGCCGAGTCCACCGCGGTCAGCACGCGGTAGGTGTCCTCGCCGAAGTCGGCGTGGCCGGGGGTGTCGAGCAGGTTGACGATCTTGCCTTCGTACGGGAACTGCATCACCGAGGAGGTGACGGAGATGCCGCGCTCCTTTTCCAGCGCCATCCAGTCGGAGGTGGCGTGGCGGGCAGCCTTGCGGCCCTTGACCGAACCGGCCATCTGGATCGCGCCTCCGAACAGCAGCAGCTTTTCGGTCAGCGTGGTCTTGCCGGCGT
>DQIG01000280.1:7323-7881 GCA_003525885.1 Stenotrophomonas sp. | reverse complement strand
CAGGGTGGGAAATGATGGCGAAGGTGCGGCGACGCGACGCTTCGGTGGCGACTTCGGACATGGCAGTGGCGCCCGCCCGGGGCGCTTTTCAAAGAGATAAGCGCCCGATTATACCGGCCGGGGCCGGTCAGCGCCCGGTACCGCCGTCGGCCTCGCCCTGGCGGGCGAACTGCAGCTGGCCCTGTTCGGTGAAGATGCGTGTCGGCACCGAGCGCAGGCCCATGCCACGATTGACCTGCACCACGAAGTGCAGGTGTGGTGCACTGCTGTAGCCACTGTTGCCGGACAGGCCGATCGGCTGCCCGGCGCCCACTGCCTGGCCACGGCGCACGCGCATGCCGCCGGCCTGCAGGTGGCCGTACAGGGCCATGCTGCCGTCGCTGTGCAGCACGCGGATGAAATTAGCGCGGCCACCATCGCGTTCGCGGTCCTGGCCGTTGCCACGGAAGCCATCCTGGATCTGCATCACCGTGCCTTCGCGCGCAGCCAGCACCAGGGTGCCTTCCGGCAGTGCGAAGTCGACCGCGTCGCGGTTCTCCTCGTCGTTATGGCTGAACC
>DQIG01000280.1:0-7152 GCA_003525885.1 Stenotrophomonas sp. | reverse complement strand
GAACCGCCCCTGCGGCGCCTGGTCCACGCGCAGGCGCTCGGTGTCGAAGGGCAGCCGGTAGGCGACGTCCTCAGCCTGTGCGGCGGGGCTGCCCGGCACCGACTCCAGGCGCAGGTCCAGCGCACGGCCATCGATCGGGGCGGGCAGGTGGCCGACCACCAGGCTGCTGTCGCCCTGGATCAGCGACTCGACCGGGAGGCCTTCGACGGGGCGTCCAGGCGCGGCGCGCAGCTGGATCTGCAGCGGCCCCGCCAGTCCGTTGTCGATCCGGGCCTGCCATTGCGCGCCGACCTGCTGCAGGCGCAGTTGGGCCATGGGGGCGGCGCCTCCGGCGCTGCCTGCGCGGGTCGCCGGGGGCGGCGGGGGAACCAGTCCCCAGCCCTGGCGCCAGTCGTCAGCGTGTGCGGTCGCGCTCGACAGCAGAGCCAACAGCAGGCAGGACAGGGGCAGGCGCGGCATTGGAGTTTCCAGCGAAAAGGACCGCCGGGACTGTACCCGATCCTGAACGGGACGACCGGAACGGCCTTCGCATAGCGGTTCTGAAAATATTCATCGCTTTATCCGCATGAAGGGATTGACAGTGCGGAAAAGGGCTGGCATCGTGGCTCCACCATCGAGACCGGCAGAGGGACAGGCCCTTTGAAGCCGGGGCAGCCCGCAGGCGCGCAAGCGTCCGCGTAGGTGCCAAATCCTGCGGGGACCGTGGCGTCCACCGAAAGATGGTTCGAACCATGCACCACACGTGCATCTCGAACGCGGGCCCCGCGAAGGCTCGATGGCCGATTCCCCAACCGGATCCCGCCATGAGCTTCGCCGCCAGTACCGCGCTTCGCCCCGAACCCTTTGTCCCCGTCAGCGTGCCGGTCGAAGACCGCGTGCATGCCGAGCGCGGTGAGTTCGCCGCGGTGCTGTCGATGCGCCATGCCGGCCCCAGCCCGGTGCGCCTGCGCTATGAGTGGGTCGGCCCGGCCAACGCGCCGGTGGTGGTGCTGGCCGGCGGCATTTCCGCCCATCGCCACGTGGCGTCCAACGCGCAGTTCAGCGAGAAGGGCTGGGCCGAAGACCTGGTGGGCCGCGGCCGCGCGCTGGATCCGCAGCAGTTGCGTGTGCTGGCCTTCGATTTCATCGGTGCCGACGGTGCACTGGACGTGCCGATTGATACCGCCGACCAGGCCGATGCATTGGCGCTGCTGCTGGACCATCTCGGTATCCGGGCGCTGAAGGCCTTCGTGGGTTACTCGTACGGCGCGCTGGTCGGGCAGCAGTTCGCGATCCGGCATCGCGCCCGCGTGCGCCAGCTGGTGCTGGCCAGCGGTGCACATCGCCCGCATCCGTATGCCGCCGCCTGGCGCGCACTGCAGCGCCGCGCGGTTGCGCTGGGCCAGCTGCAGTGCGGCGAAGACCACGGCCTGGCCCTGGCCCGGCAGTTCGCCATGCTCAGCTATCGCACCCCGGAAGAGTTCGGCGAGCGCTTCGATGCTGCGCCGGAAGTCATCAATGGCCGGGTGCGCGTGGCTGCCGAAGACTATCTCGACGCGGCCGGTGCGCAGTACGTCGCGCGCACGCCGGTGACCGCTTACCTGCGCCTGTCCGAATCGATCGACCTGCACCGCGTCGATCCCACCGCGATCCTGCCACCGACCGTAGTGGTAGCCGTGGAAGGTGACCGCCTGGTGCCGCTGGCCGACCTGGTCGGCCTGGTCGAAGGGCTGGGCCCCCGCGGCAGCCTGCGCGTTCTGCGCTCGCCCTACGGCCACGATGCCTTCCTCAAAGAAACCGATCGCATCGACGCGATCCTCGCCACCGCCTTCCGCACTTCTGGAGAGTCCGCATGAGCCTGCACGCAAACGAGCCGTCCTGTAGTCGCACCACTGCCGCCGTCCGTGCGGGCATCGATCGGGACACCGCGCATGGCGCGGTCACGCCGCCGATCGTGCTGTCGTCGAACTTCAGCTTTGAAGGCTTTGGCAACAAGCGCCAGTACGACTACACGCGCAGTGGCAACCCGACCCGCGACCTGCTCGGCGAGGCGCTGGCGGAACTGGAGGGCGGTGTTGGTGGTGTCATCACTGCAACCGGCATGGGTGCGATCAACCTGGTGCTGAACGCGCTGCTGCAGCCGGGCGATACCCTGGTGGTGCCGCACGATGCGTACGGTGGCAGCTGGCGCCTGTTCAATGCGCTGGCGAAGAAGGGCCACTTCGAGCTGGTGACCGCCGACCTGACCGATCCGCGCGCGCTGGCACAGGCGCTGGCCACCCAGCCAAAGCTGGTGCTGGTGGAAACGCCGTCCAACCCGCTGTTGCGCATCACCGACCTGCGCTTCGTCATCGATGCCGCGCATAAGGCCGGTGCACTCGTGGTGGTCGACAACACGTTCCTGTCGCCGGCGCTGCAGCAGCCGCTGTCGTTTGGCGCGGACCTGGTGCTGCATTCCACGACCAAGTACATCAATGGCCACAGCGATGTGGTCGGTGGTGCGGTGGTTGCGCGCGATCCGGCACTGCATGAGCAGCTGGTGTGGTGGGGCAACGCACTGGGCCTGACCGGTTCGCCGTTCGATGCATTCCTGACCCTGCGCGGCCTGCGCACGCTGGATGCCCGCCTGCGCGTGCACCAGGAGAACACCGCGTCGATCGTTGCCCTGCTGGACCAGCATCCGGCGGTCGGTACGGTCTACTACCCGGGCCTGGCCGATCACCCCGGCCACGCCATCGCTGCCCGCCAGCAGAACGGTTTCGGTGCGATGCTGTCGTTCGAGCTGGCGCATTGTGCCGGTGATGATCCGCACGCAGCGGTGCGCGCATTCGTGGATGGCCTGCGCTGTTTCACCCTGGCCGAATCGCTGGGCGGCGTCGAAAGCCTGATCGCGCATCCGGCCACCATGACCCATGCGGCGATGACCGCCGAAGCACGCGCCGCCGCTGGCATCAGCGAAGGGCTGCTGCGCTTGTCGGTCGGCATCGAGGCCGAGCGCGACCTGCTGGCCGATCTGGATGCCGCGCTGCAGCGCGCCGAAGCCGTGATCGATGCTGCCGCGCGCCGTAAACAGGTGGTGGATGCATGAGCGCGCTCGCCGCTGAAATTCCCGTGCTGGGCGCGGGGCGCCTGGCGCTGCTCGGCACGGGTACGGTGGGTACGGCCTTCGTGCAGCGCTATCAGACGCTGCAGGCACGTGGGCTGGAACTGCCCAGCGTGCAGTGGCTGGCCAACTCGCGCACCGCGCTGGCGATCGATCGCGATCTGGCGTTGCCGCTGGAGCTGGCGCGGCGTGCGCCGCGTGATGGTCAAAATTCGCCGCCGTGGGCCAGTACCGAAGGTCTCGAGCGCGGCGACGTGGTGGTCGATGCCACCGCCAGCGAAGACGTGGCCGCACGTCACGTGCAGTGGCTGGCGCGTGGCGTGCACGTGGTAACCGCCAACAAGCTGGGCCGCGGTGCGCAGCTGGCACGCGCCACGGCCATCGCCGAGAGCTGCGCAGACAGTGGTGCGCGCTATGGCGACAGTGCCACCGTCGGTGCCGGCCTGCCGCTGTTGAGCAGCCTGCGCGCGCTGGTGGCAGGGGGAGATCACATCCACGCCATCGAGGGCGTGCTGTCTGGTTCGCTGGCGTGGTTGTTCCATCGCTATGACGGCCAGTCGCCATTCTCTGCGGCGGTGCGCGAGGCGCTGGCGGCCGGTTACACCGAACCCGATCCGCGCCTGGACCTGTCCGGCGAAGACGTGCGGCGCAAGCTGCTGATCCTGGCGCGCAGCAGTGGGCTGGCGCTGGATGCTTCGCAGGTGCAGGTGGATTCACTGGTGCCTGAAGCGCTGGCAGCGTTGCCGCTGGAGGACGCAGTGGCTGCACTTGAGCAGCTGGATGCGCCGCTGCAAGCGCGTTGGCAGCAGGCACGTGACAACGGCCGCGTGTTGCGTTTCGTTGGCCGCGTTGACGGCGAGGGTGCGCAGGTCGGCCTGCGCGAGCTGCCGGCCGATCACCCGCTGGCGCAGGGGGCGGGCACCGACAACCGCGTGGCCATCCACAGCGATCGCTATCAACGCCAGCCCTTGTTGATCCAGGGCCCGGGGGCGGGCGCGGAAGTCACCGCCGCCGCGTTGCTGGATGACGTGTTGCGGATCGTGGGCTGATTGCACCGCTGCTGTAGAGCCGAGCCTGCGCTCGGCTGCTGCTGACAAAATCCCCTCCTGCCGGATGAGCCGAGCATGGGCTCGGCTCTACAGGGGAGGGCTGCCGTTCAATGCGCTTTCAAGGCCTTCAACAACGCCGCATTGAACTGCTTCGGGTCCTGCACCTGTGGCGAATGGCCCAGTTCGGCGAACTCGACCAGCGTCGCATCGGGAATCGCTGCGGCGGCCGCCTTGCCGAGCACCGGATAGTTGCCCAGCATCGCCTTCACCGCTGGCGGCGCCAGGTCGCGGCCGATCGCGGTGCGGTCCTTCTGCCCGATGAACAACGTGGTCGCCACGTGCACGTTCTTCAGTTCGTAGACCACAGGCTGGTTGAACACCATGTCCGAGGCCAGCGCCTGGCTCCATGCAACGGCCTGCTTGCCGGGCCCTTCGTACATGCCCGACTGCATCCGCGCCCACGGCTCATACGCCGGCTTCCATTTGCCGTCGTAGTACACCTCCAGCTGGTAGCGGCGGATGCTGTCATAGCTGATGTTCATTTCGCCGGCGTACCACGCGTCCACGCTGCGCCACGGCACGCCCAGCGCCTTCCAGTCTTCCAGTCCGATCGGGTTGACCAGCGACAGGCTGCGCAGGTCCTGTGGGAACATCAACGCGTAGCGTACCGCCAGCATGCCACCCATCGAATGACCAACCAGGTGCACCGGTACATCACCCAGATGCAGCTGCTGCAGCAGGGCATGGGTGTTGGCTGCCAGCTGTGCGAACGTGTACTGGTAGCGTTCGGGCTTGCTGGATTTGCAGAAGCCCACCTGGTCCGGGGCGATCACCCGGTAGCCGGCGGCAACCAGTGGCTTGATCGATTCCTTCCAGGTGGCGGCACAGAAGTTCTTGCCGTGCAGCAGCACCACCACGCCGATGGGCGCCTTCTTCGGTGCGATGTCCAGGTAGGCCATCTCCAGCGGCTGCCGCTGCGATTCCAGCGCGAAGGTTTTCACTGGATAGCCGTAGTCGAAACCCTCCAGCCGTGGCCCGTAGGTGGGCGCGGCCAGGGCAGGCAGCGGAAGGCAGGCAAGCAGGGCGGCAGCGATCACGCGCATGGGGCAATCCGGGGCGAGGGAGCCCCGAGCCTAACCGGAACGCGGTGACGGTGTCGTCCGACCGGCCAGGGACAACGGGGTAGAGTCGACTGTCAGTCGACTGCTCTTCGATCAGACCGCGAAAATCCCGCGCTGCGCGCGATAGTCGACCAACGGTCGACTCTACCCAGGGCCATCAGCACTCGATGACATTCACCGCCAGGCCACCGCGGCTGGTTTCCTTGTACTTGTCCTGCATGTCGCGGCCGGTATCGCGCATGGTCTTGATCACCTTGTCCAGCGACACCTTGTGCTTGCCGTCGCCACGCATCGCCATGCGAGAGGCATTGATCGCCTTCACCGCGCCCATTGCGTTGCGTTCGATGCAGGGGATCTGCACCAGGCCACCGATCGGGTCGCAGGTCAGGCCGAGGTTGTGTTCCATGCCGATTTCCGCGGCGTTCTCGATCTGGCTGGGGTTGCCACCCAGTGCCGCGACCAGGCCACCGGCGGCCATCGAGCAGGCCACGCCCACTTCGCCCTGGCAGCCCACTTCGGCACCGGAAATCGAAGCGTTTTCCTTGTACAGGATGCCGATCGCTGCGGAGGTCAGCAGGAAGTCGAACACACGCTGTTCGTTCGCACCCGGGCAGAAACGATCGAAGTAGTGCAGCACTGCCGGCAGCACGCCGGCCGCGCCGTTGGTCGGCGCCGTCACCACGCGGCCACCGGCGGCGTTCTCTTCGTTCACCGCCAGCGCGTACAGGTTGACCCAGTCCAGCGTGGTCAGCGGATCGCGCATCGCCGCTTCCGGCTTCGACGAAAGCTCACGGTACAGCGCCGGCGCACGACGGCCCACCTTCAGGCCGCCCGGCAGCACGCCTTCCTCGCGGATGCCGCGCGCCACGCACGACTGCATGGCGCTCCAGATCTCGCGCAGGTTGGCACGGATCTCGTCTTCGCTGCGCCAGCACTTCTCGTTCTCGAACATCAGCTGGGCGATGCTCAGGCCGCTGCGCGCGGTCTGCGCCAGCAGCTCGTCGCCGCTCTTGAACGGGTAGGGCAGCGGGGTTTCGTCGGGCACGATGCGGTCATCGGCCGCGTCGTCCTGGTTGACCACGAAGCCGCCACCGACCGAGTAGTAATCGCGGGTGGCGATCACTTCATCCTCGGCGTTGTACGCGGTGAAGCGCATGCCGTTGGTGTGGTACGGCAGCTTCTGGCGCTTGTTCATGCCCAGGTCGCGCTTCTCGTCGAAGGCGATCTCGTGCTGGCCCATCAGCTGGATGCGCTTGCTGCTGCGGATGCGCTCCAGCGTGGCCGGAATGATGTCCGGGTCGATCAGGTTCGGGCGCTGGCCTTCCAGGCCCAGCAGGATCGCCTTGTCGGTGCCATGGCCGCGGCCGGTCAAGGCCAGCGAGCCATAGACATCGGCGCGGATGCGCGCGACCTCGTGCAGGCGGCCCGGATCGAGCAGCCAGCGATGGATGAATCGCTCGGCGGCCTTCATCGGCCCGACGGTGTGCGAGGAGCTCGGGCCAATGCCGATCTTGAAAACGTCGAACGTGCTGACAGCCATGGTTGCCGTACTGCGGGTACCGGAGGAGACCGCTATTCTAGCGGTTCACGCCGCACTTCCATGGCTGCGGCGCAGCATTTCCGCCACGGGAGCCTGACCGGTGTTGACCCTGATCCAGCGCGACGATTGCCACCTGTGCGACATGGCCCTGGCCGAGCTGGCCCGGGCGCGGGCGCCGGAGTTCGAATCGGTGTTCCTGGATGACCAGCCGGCGCTGGAAGCCCGCTATGGCGCGCGGGTGCCGGTGCTGCGTGACGAGGCCGATGGCCGTGAGCTGGATTGGCCATTTGATGCGGCCACGGTTCAGGCCTGGTTGGCCGTCGATCGGTGATGCCGGCCGCTGGCCGGCAACCCCCGCCA
>DQIG01000014.1 GCA_003525885.1 Stenotrophomonas sp. | reverse complement strand
CCCCCCCCCCCCCGCCGCGACCGGGTCACGCCAGCGCGAGATGCGGTTGCGGTAGACGTCGCCGATGCCACGCGCGCCGGTCTCGGCCAGCAGCGCCGCCAGGCCGCCGGTCCGCGACGCCTCGCCCTGCTGCTGCGAGCGTGCACCCATCCAACGCCGCAGCGGCCCCGGCACGCGGCCCAGCATCTGCCAGTTGCGCAGCGCACGTACATACCGGGTGTAGCCGAAGAACAGCTCATCGCCACCGTCGCCGGACAGCGCGACGGTCACTCCCTGCCGCGCCAGCCGGGCGACCAGCGCGGTCGGCACCTGCGAAGCATCGGCAAAAGGCTCATCGAACATCGCCGGCAACTGCGGCACCACCGCCAGCGCGTCGGCGCCGCTGACGTACAACTCGGTGTGATCACAGCCCAGGTGAGCGGCCAACTCCCTGGCCAGCGGTGCTTCATCATGTCCCGAATCGGTGAAGCCGATGCTGAAGCTGTGCACGGGTTGCCCGCTCTGCGCCTGCATCAGCGCCGCCACCAGTGATGAATCGGTGCCGCCGGACAGGAACACGCCGACCGGCACGTCGGCCACCATGCGCAGCGCCACCGCATCGCGCAGCAGCGTGTCCAGCTGTTCCTCGGCCTCTTCGATGCGGCCCTGGAACGGGGCGGCCAACGCCGCTTGCATGCGCGCGCGCGCATCCCAGTACGGGCGCTGTGCCTGTTCCGGACGATGTGCGGATGCACCAGCAGCGACTGCCGCCGCGTCCAGGCGCAGCACCCGGCCCGGCATCAGCTTGTAGCAGCGCTGGTGGATGCTGTGCGGCGCCGGGATGTAATCCAGCCGCAGCAGCAATGTGAGCGCATCGCGGTCGATGTCATTGTCGAACGCCGGGTGTTGCCAGAGCGCCTTCAGTTCCGAACCGAACACCAGCGTGTCGCCGGCCCAGCCGTAGTACAGCGGCTTCTTGCCGACGCGGTCGCGCGCCAGCCACAGGCACCGCTCCTGGCGGTCCCACAGCGCGATGGCGAACATGCCGTTGCAGCGCTGCAGGGTATCTTCCACGCCCCACTGCAGGATCGCCGCCAGCAGCACCTCGGTGTCGGAATGACCGCGGAAAGCGTGCCCCAGCGGTTCCAGCTCCTCGCGCAGGGCGGCGAAGTTGTAGACCTCGCCGTTGTAGGCCATCACGTAGCGACCGTCGGCCGAGGCCATCGGCTGGTGGCCCAGCGGGGACAGGTCGAGGATGCTCAGGCGACGATGCGCCAGCGCGATGCCCGCCTCGGCATCGACCCAGCTGCCGCCATCATCCGGCCCGCGGTGGTGCAGCGCCTGGCCCATTGCCAGGGCCTGCGCCTGCAGCGCCTCGGCCGACGCCAGCGGCGCCGGCAACAACATTCCCGCCAATCCACACATGCATCAGGGTTCCTGCGCCAGGTCGAGGGCGGCGCCAATCACCGCATTGTCGCTTGGAAGCCCGAACATTGCTGCCCCCGCCAGTGGCGTGTACGTATCGGCACCGCAGACCCGGCGCAGCGGCAGGTGGCCGAAACCGGCCTCGACCAGTGCGGTGACCACGCCCTCGCCCACCCCGCCACTGTGGCGTCCTTCGTCCAGCACCAGCACCCGCCGTGCGCTGGTCGCCTGGGCGGCGATGAAGCCGGCGTCCAGCGGTACCAGCCAGCGCAGGTCGACCACCCGGACCTGCCAGCCCAGCTGCTGCTCGATCGCCCGCGCCGCGCGCAATGCCATCGGCACGCCATTGCCATAGGTGTAGATCACCAGGTCCCCAGCATCCGGCGCATAGACCCGGCCCTCGCCCGGCACCAGCGCCTGCCCCTGTGCCGGGTAGTCGAACAGCCACTGGCCATCGCCCGCCTCGTGCAGGTCCTTGCTCATGTACAGCGCGATCGGTTCCAGGAACACCGCCACGCGCCCATCCACCCGGGCAAGTGCGGCCAGCGTGCGCAGCATCATCACCGCATCGTCGCCGCGCGACGGGCAGCCCACCACCAGGCCCGGGATGTCGCGCAGCGCGGTGATCGAGTTGTCATTGTGGAAGTGGCCACCGAAGCCTTTCTGGTAGCCCAGCCCGGCCACCCGCACCAGCATCGGGTTGCGGAACTGGTCGTTGGAGAAGAACTGCAGCGAACACGCTTCGCCGCGCACCTGATCGATGGCGTTGTGCAGATACGCAAGGTACTGGATCTCCGGAATCGGCAACATGCCCAGGTTGGCCAGGCCCTGCGCCATCCCCAGGATCATGGTCTCGTCCAGCAGGGTGTTGAACACCCGGCGTGGGCCGAAACGGCGCAGCAGATCCTTGCTGACGGTGTAGACACCGCCCTTCTGTGCCACGTCCTCACCGAACAGCAGGCTCTGCGGATACTTCGCCAGCAGTTCCTGCAGGCCGTGGTTGATCTGGATCGCCAGGTGGCGTGCCGCCTGCCGCTCGGGCAGGGTCTCCGCACTGCCATACAGCGCTTCGCGCGTCCCGGCGGGCACCTCGCGCCGCGCTTCCGCCTGCACCGCGGCCGGCGTGTACGGCGCAAGCGGCGCCATTACCTCCTGCAGCGATTGCAGCTTCGGCCGCGCTTCTGCGTCGGCGGCGACGGCCATGCAGCGCGCGCGCATCGTTTCGTAGGCGACCTCGATCGCCGCCGCATCCATCCAACCCGATTCCATCGCGATCTGCGCCGAGCGCAGCAACGGATCCTGCGCCTCGGCTGCGCACAGCTCCGGCAACGCGCGCCATTCCACCTCGAAGTCGGTGCCGGCATGGCCCATCAGGCGCGTGGTGCGCAGATGCAGGAATGTCGGCCGCCGCGTGCGCCGGCAGTGATCCACCGCGGCCTGCACCTGGGCGTGCCCGGTGGCCAGGTCGAGGCCATCGGCAAAGAAATAGTCCAGCCCGGGCTGGCGGCTGAATCGTTCGGCGATCCAGCCGTCCGGCGTCTTCACCGAGATGCCCAGGCCATTGTCCTCGCAGACGAACAGGACCGGTGCCGGCAGCCTCTGGTAAGCCGACCACATCGCGGTGTTGAACGCGGTCTGTGCCGTGGCATGGTTGGCCGAGGCATCGCCGAATGAGCACAGCACGATGCTGTCGGCCGGAATGGGAAGCGCGTGGCCCAGTCGCTTGCCACTCTCGATGGCCAGCGCGGTGCCCAGTGCTTTCGGCAGATGCGATGCGATGGTCGAGGTCTGCGGCAACACCCATAGCGGTTTGCTGCCCCACACCTTGTGCCGCCCCCCGCTGGCCGGGTCATCGGCGCTGGCCGCGAATGACAGCGCGGCATCGCGCAGCGGGTCGATCCCCGGCACTTGGCGCGAGCGCTCGGCCATGAAGGCGCCGGAACGATAGTGCAGGAACGCCGGGTCGGTATACCGGCTGGCCCGCGCCAGCAGCGCGTTGCCTTCGTGGCCGGACGAACCGATGGTGTAGAAGACCTTGTTCTGCACGCGCAGTACGCGCGCCATCAGGTCCAGCTGACGGCTGGCCAGCTGCGAATCGAACAGTTCACCGAAGGCCGCAGCGCTGAGCGTGCTGCCCGGCAGGATCGGTGCATCCGGCGCAGGACGTGCGCGCGGCGTGCCACGCCAGCCACGCACCGCGTCGAGGAAATTGGCGTCGCACACTTCGGCGCGGTTGAGCACGCGCATGCGCGCAGGAATCGGATCTGGAACCACAGCAAACATCGAACACCCTCCGTGTCGTTGTTGCGTTCCGCCGGGCGTTGGCCCGGCGCTACCCTGTGGGCATCAGGCGGCCTCGAAACGCGCGCGTACTTCGGCGGTCACCGCCGGCATCGCCAGGAACCGCGGTTGCCCGCGCACGCGCTGCAGCCAGGCGCGCACCTCCGGGAACGGCTCCAGGCTGATGCCACCCTCGCCCGCCACATCGGTATAGGCAAACAGCGCGATATCGGCG
>DQIG01000013.1:5831-6358 GCA_003525885.1 Stenotrophomonas sp. | reverse complement strand
CTCGCCCTGCAGGCTCGCGGCTGCGGCGGCCACCGCCTGGCGGGACGCAGCAACCAGCCGCGACGGTGCCGTCCCGGTCGAACGCGCCAGCCAGCCGCGCAGCGATCGCCACCAGGCCGCTGTCATCGCCGCCTGCCCTGTCGTTGTAATGCCGTTGCCGTCACTGACCGCCCTGCCTCTTCACGCCCATCCGGCCACCCGCCGTCGTCGCAGCATCGGCCGCACTTTCATCTTCTTTAACCGGATGGCCGTCAACGTCGACGGCACCGGCCGGGGGAATGGACTAGAATGGCGCCGCGCGACCCGTCCCCCAGCCATGACGACGTCGCTTTTTTTGTTTTGGGACCCTACCGTTCACTGGCCGTTCGCTGCAGTTCGCCGCTGTTCGCGCCATCGGAGACGCCATGCTATTCGAAACCCTCGCCACCACCGGCCACGAACAAGTGGTGTTCTGCCACAACCACGATGCCGGCCTGCAGGCGATCATCGCCATCCACAACACCACCCTGGGCCCGGCCCTGGGCGGC
>DQIG01000013.1:2559-5629 GCA_003525885.1 Stenotrophomonas sp. | reverse complement strand
GGCGCTGGCCGACGTGCTGCGGCTGAGCCGGACGATGACCTACAAGAATGCGCTGGCCGGCCTCAACGTCGGTGGCGGCAAGGCGGTGATCATCGGCGACCCGAAGGTGGACAAGACCGAGGTGCTGTTCCGTGCCTTCGGCCGTTATGTCGACTCGCTGGGCGGGCGCTACATCACCGCCGAAGACGTCGGCACCGACGTCAACGACATGGAGAACATCTACCTGGAGAGCCAGTTCGTGACCGGCGTGCACCAGGTCCATGGCGGCTCCGGCGATCCGGCCCCGTTCACCGCCTACGGTGCGCTGCAGGCGCTGATGGCGGCGATGCGCTTCAAGTTCGGCCATGAGGAAGTGGGCAAGACCAGCATCGCGGTGCAGGGCCTGGGCCACATCGGCATGGAGCTGGTGAAGCTGCTGCGTGATCGCGGCGCCAAGCTGTATGTCACCGACCTGGACAGCGCGCTGGTTGATCGCGCGGTCAGCGATTTCGGCGCCGAAGCGGTCAAGCCGGACGAGATCCACGAAGTGAACGCCGACGTGTTTGCACCGTGCGCGCTGGAAGGCGCGATCAACGCCGACACCCTGCCGCGGATCAAGGCGAAGATCATCTGCGGTACCGCCAACAACCAGCTGTCGAGCCTGGAAATCGGCGACGAGCTGCATGCGCGCGGCATCCTGTATGCACCGGACTATGCGGTCAATGCGGGCGGCGTGATGAACGTGTCGCTGGAGATCGATGGCTACAACCGCGAACGCGCGATGCGCCTGATCCGCAGCATCTATCACAACCTCACCCGCATCTTCGAACTGTCGCAGCGCGAGAACATCGCGCCGCAGCGGGCAGCCGACCGCATCGCCGAAAGCCGCATCCTGTCCATCGGCAAGCTGAAGATGCCACTGGGCCGCAGCACCCCGCGCCTCGGCAACCTGCGCGGCGGCTGAGCCTGACGATGTCGCGCCGGGGCTTTCGACCCGGCGCGACCACCCACTCAGAACCCGGTGCTGTAGCGCAACGCCGCCTGGCGCGCGCCTTCGCCACCGACGCGCTGGTCGAAGCCCAGGCTCAGGCGGCCATTGCGGCCCCACCATGACTCCAGCGCCACGCCGAACAGCGCACTGCCGCGCGGCGCGTTCCAGCCCGCCAGCGGCGCCCAGGCATCGACACCGACGAAACTGGCCTGCCAATCTGCATCGGCGCCATCGAGCCGCTGCTGCCACTCGGCATGCCCACGCAGGGTCCAGCGCCCCCAGCCGCGTTCGCCGCGGATACCGGCCAGCATCTTGCTGCGCTGTACGCGGTTGGCATCGCCACGCAGGCCGAAACCAAAACCACCCAGCTCGTTGAAGGCATCGGTGTCCACGCGCGTGGTGCTGGCGCCGAGGTACGGCGTCAACGACGCACCCGCGCGGCCGAAACGATAGCCGCCTTCGACGCTGGCACTGCTGAAGCGTCCGCCGTAACGTGCGGAGACACCATAGGCACCAGCACCCAGCAGCAGTTGCCGATCCAGCGCGCGGGTGAACTGGCCGCTGCCGACCTGGGCCAGCGCATAGCCCCGGCCCAGGTTCCAGCCCGCGTACAACTGCGCCTGCGCCTGGCGATCACGCCCACGATCGCCGCCGAAGCTGCTGCCACCGTTGCTGCGGGTCTCGCCAAAGGCCACACCCATCAGCCCATTGCTGCCCAGCGGCAGGTCCTGACCGGCCATCCAACCGCGACTGTCGGCGGCATTGCCGGCAAAACTGCCCTGCCCGGCTTCGCCGAGCGCGCTCTGCCAGGCCCCGCGCAGGCGCGGCGCCGCCTGCACGCGATCGAAGCGCTCGGCAATCGCACGGCGTGACATGTCGATGCTGTCGAAGGTGGCCGACTCGGCCCGCGCATGCGCCTGCCCGGACAGACTCTGCAGGCTGGCCGCCAGGCCTTCACTGCCTCCGCCGGTCCATTGCAGCGCACCGGCCGCCGTGCCGAAGGCCGAGCCCTGCAGGGCGGTACTGCCATCGAGCGCGCTGAACGCGCCTTCCAGACGTTGCGCCGCGGACTGCGCCGATGCCGTAAGCCCGGTTGCTGCCGCGGTGACGCTGACCTGGGTCAGGTTCAACCAGGCATTGTTGCTGTCATAGCCATAGCTGCTCTGCAGCAGCGACAGGCCCTGCAGGCCGCTGGAGGTAGCCGGGCTGCTGAAGGTGCCGCTCAGGCCACCGCCGGCGTGGATCAGGTCCTGGCGGCTGCCGTTCTGCGGCACATAGCCGGACACGAAGCCGTGCACGCGCACGCCTCCGTTGATCGTGGCGTTGCCGGTGACCTGCAGCGCATTGGCCCCGAGCGCGATCATCAGCTGTGCGCCGGCCTGCTGGGTGTAGTTGCCCTCGATGGTGCCGGTGGTGTTGCCGGTGGTCAGGAACACGCTGCTGCCGTTGACCACATTGCCGATCACGCGCGGCGTACCGCCATTGAACTGCAGGCCGGTCGAATCCGGATCGGGCTGCGCCAGGATCGTCACGTTGGAGCGGATCACGCTGCCATTCTGCAGCGACAGGATGCCGCGCTCGATGCGGGTGGCGCCGCTGTAGCTGTTGTTGCCACCCAGCACCAGGGTTCCTCCGCCCTGCTTGACCAGGCCACCGCTGCCGACGATATCGTTGCTCCACAGCGAACCACTCGATGGCGCATCGACATTGGCCACCACATCGCCCCAGTCGAAGCGGCCCGGGCCCTTGATCGCCCGCGAGATGTCGAGCAGGCCGTAGCCGAACACCGCATCCACGCCGGGCGCACCGATGTCCTTGGCGGTGCCCAGCAGGGTCTGCCGCACCAGGTTGTTGTCAAAGTACGGGTAGCGCTGCCAGACCAGTGCGGCAGCGCCGGAAATCAGCGGGGCGGCGAAGGACGTACCGTAGTTCCAGTAATAGGTGCTGCCGTTGGCATCGGGATAGACCGCGCTGCCCGGCGCTGCCAGGCAGTAGCGCGCGGCCTGGCCGCAGGCATTGGCGTAGCTGGCCAGCGTGCCCGGCGCATAGGGATCCACCGCGGTTGCCACCAGCCAGCCGCGCTCCAGGTCGGCCGCCGGC
>DQIG01000013.1:1223-2379 GCA_003525885.1 Stenotrophomonas sp. | reverse complement strand
AGCCGGCAACGCCCTGCTGGCTGGGCAGCGCGGCCAGGCTGCTCGGTTCGGCGCGTGCGTCGTTGCCGGCCGCGAACACCACCAGGCCACCATGGCTGATGACGAACGGACGATACTCGGCCGCCACCTGCGCGGTGGTCGGCAGGTCGGTCCAGTACAGGCCGCCCCACGAATTGTTCATCACCTTCACGTTGTAGCTGATCAGGTCCTGGTGGACCTGCGCCACACCCAGTGGACCGCTGAAGGAATTGCCCTTGCCGCTGCCATCGTCGACGGGCGGCTTGTCGGCGATGATCCGCGCCGAAACGATCTGTGCGCCGGGGGCGATGCCGCCCGGCCAGGAGCCCACCGCGGCACCGGCGGCCAGGCTGGCCACCGCCGTACCATGGCCCACCACGTCATCGACCGCCAGATTGTTCCTGGCCGGATCGATGTAGTTCAGGTTCGCGAGCACCCGTCCATTCAGCGCCGCCGCGTTGCGCTGCACGCCCGAATCGACGATGCCGATGCGCACCCCCTGCCCGGTCAGGCCGGCGGCCTGTGCGGCGCGCGCATTGGTCACTGACAGGTGCGCGTCGAAGGCCGGCTCCTGTGGCTTGGCCGGAGGCGGTGTCGTCGGGGGGGGCGTGGTCGGAGGTGTCGGGGTGGTCGGGGGCGGATCGATGCGGACATTGCCGCCGCCTCCGCCGCCACCGCATGCCGTCAATGCCATCGCCAGCGCGGACGCCAGCGCAGACCTCACCATCATCGTGCGTTCCATCGATTCCTTCCCATGAACGTTGGCCTGCCTACATCCCGGCAGGCGTGCGGTGCCGCCCAGCGGCGGCCCTCCCCGACCCTCTATACTTGGGCCGACCCCCACGCAGTCTGCCGGGAAACCGCGGCGCTTCCAACGTCCTCGGTCTCCTTTCCGAACATTGCTTACGCATCAACGAGATTGCCATGTCCAACATCGTCATCGCCGCCGCCAAGCGCACCGCCATCGGCTCCTTCCTCGGCCAGTTCAACGGCGTGCCGACCCCCACCCTCGGCGCGGCCGCCATCGCTGCCGCCCTGGAACAGTCGGGCGTGCCGGCCGGCGACGTCTCTGAAGTCCTCATGGGCTGCGTGCTGCCGGCCAACCTCGGCCAGGCGCCCGCCCGCCAGGCGGCGATCG
>DQIG01000013.1:325-1079 GCA_003525885.1 Stenotrophomonas sp. | reverse complement strand
CCCGCCCGCCAGGCGGCGATCGCCGCCGGCATCCCGCTGTCGACCGGTGCCACCACGCTCAACAAGGTGTGCGGCTCGGGCATGAAGACCATCATGCTCGGCCATGACCTGATCAAGGCCGGTTCGGCCAGCATCGTGGTCGCCGGTGGCATGGAATCGATGTCCAACGCCCCGCACCTGCTGCCGAACTCGCGTACCGGCAACCGCTTCGGCAACTTCCAGGCGGTCGACCACATGGCCCACGACGGCCTGGTCAACGCCTACGACGGCAAGGCCATGGGTGAATTCGCCGAGTGCGCCGTGGACAAGTACCAGTTCAGCCGCGAGGAGCAGGACGCCTACGCGATCGAATCGGTCAAGCGCGCGCAGGCCGCACAGGCCAACGGTGCCTTCGCCGACGAGATCGTCGCGGTGAAGGTCGCCACCCGCAAGGGCGAGGTCGAGGTCGCCACCGACGAACAGCCCGGCCGCTCCGACATTGCCAAGATCCCGACCCTGCGCCCGGCCTTCAAGAAGGACGGCAGCGTCACCGCCGCCAGTTCCTCCAGCATCTCCGACGGCGCCGCCGCAGTGGTCCTGCTGACTGAGGAAGACGCAGCCGCACGTGGCATCACGCCGCTGGCCCGCATCGTCGGCCACGCTACCCATTCGCAGGAACCGGAGTGGTTCACCACCGCCCCGATCGGCGCGATCCACACGCTGCTGGCCAAGACCGGCTGGTCGCTGGACCAGGTCGACCTGTTCGAGATCAACG
>DQIG01000013.1:0-174 GCA_003525885.1 Stenotrophomonas sp. | reverse complement strand
ACCTGTTCGAGATCAACGAAGCATTTGCCGTGGTGGCGATGGCCCCGATGCGTGAACTGGGCATCCCGCACGACAAGCTCAACGTGAATGGCGGTGCCTGCGCACTGGGTCATCCCATCGGTGCCTCCGGTGCACGCCTGGTGGTGACCTTGGTCAACGCCCTGCGCACGCGCG
>DQIG01000012.1:23879-24170 GCA_003525885.1 Stenotrophomonas sp. | reverse complement strand
AAAGGCCCGGCATTGCCGGGCCCTTCTCATGGATGCAGCCGCGAGGCTTACAGGTTCGCTTCGGTGGTCTGGACCACGAACTTCTTGCGCATCGCCTCGATGTAGGCCTTGGCCGCGGCCATGCCGTCGATCTGGCTCAGCTGTTCCTTCAGCTGCTTCTGCTGCTCTGCAGTCACTTCCTTGATGTCGCCCGGATTGACCTTGTTCACCGCGAACAGCAGCGCGTGACCATTGACGTCAACCTTGCCATAGCTCGGCTTGCCTTCTGCCGGCACCGGCGCACTGAAGATC
>DQIG01000012.1:15531-23731 GCA_003525885.1 Stenotrophomonas sp. | reverse complement strand
GGCACCGGCGCACTGAAGATCGCGCGGTTGATTTCCGGGGTCGGCACCGGCTGGCTGCGCGGCAGGCCCGGCATCGGGCTCAGCTGCAGCTTCTCGCTGGCGGCCAGCGACTGCAGGGTGGCACCCGCCTTCAGCTTGGCCAGGATGGCATCGGCCGCCTTGTCGCTGGCCTGGCGCTGGCGATCGGCGCGGATTGCGGCGATCACCTGCTCGCGGGCCTTGTCCAGCGGCAGGGCCTGTTCCGGGGTGTGCGCAGCCACGCGGATGACCACGCTGTGGTTGGTCGCGCCACCCAGGGCGATCGGGTCACTGGCGGTGCCGTCCTGCACCAGCACGTCGGAGAAGGCAGCACGCAGCACGGCCGGGTCAGCGGCGATGCCACTGGCGGTCGCACGGGTAATCGGGCCCAGCGTCTGCAGCGGCAGGTTCACTTCCTTGGCCGCAGCGGCCAGGTCGCTCGGGCTCTTGTTGATGGCATCGACCAGGCGACCGGCCAGCTCGTTGAAGCCGCGCTCACCATCGGCCTTCAGCTGTTCGGCGGCCAGCGTGTCACGCACTTCCTCGAACGACTTGCCCTGGCCACCGCGCACAGCGGCCACCTTGATGATGTGGTAACCGAACTCGGTCTTCACCGGGCCGATCACGTCACCGGCCTTGGCCGCAAACAGCGCATCCTCGAACGGCTTCACCATCGCACCGCGCTCGACCCAGCCCAGGTCACCGCCCTGGTCCTTGGAGCCCGGATCTTCCGAATTGGCCTTGGCCAGCGCGCCGAAATCGGCGCCAGCGGCCTTGGCTTCGGCGGCGATCTTGTTCGCCTTGGCTTCGGCACCGTCACCGGTGATCAGGATGTGCGCGGCCTGGCGCTGCTCCGGCGAGGTGAACTTCGCCTTCTCGTCTTCATAGCGCTTGCGCAGGGTTGCTTCATCGGCCGCAGTCGGTGCCGGCAGGTTCGCGCCGTTGATCTCGACGTATTCCAGCGACACGCTCTCGGCCTGGCGGAAATCCTTGCCGTGGCTGTCGTACCACTTCTTGATCTGCTCATCGGTGACCGGCGCGGTATCGGCCGGTACGGGCGGCAACGCGGCCAGTTCGACGTCGCGGGTTTCGCCCAGCAGCTTCAACAGGCGCTCGGTCTCGGCCTGGGTGACGAAGCCGGAGCTCTGCAGGCCCGACGGGATCACCGACTGCTGCAGGCTCTCGCGCACCAGTTCCTGGAACTGGGTCGGCGTACGCGGCGGGTTGCTGCCGGCCAGAGCCAGGCGATAGTTGTTCTCGTTGAACTTGCCGTTCGAATCGAGGAACGCCGGCATGGTCGCGATGTATTCGCGCACCGCGCCGTCGCCGATCACCACGCCCGCCTGTTCACCGACCAGACGCACGACCTGCTCGTCGATCAGCTGATCAAGCACGGCCATCTTGTTCTCGGTGCTCTCGAACGCGCGCGGGTCGAAGTTGTCGCCCTGCTGCTGGCGCTCACGCATGCGCTCCTGCTCGAAACGCGTGCGGAAATCCTGCGAGCTGATCTCGTGGTGCTGCCACAGCATGCGCACCGGCCACCACGACGGCGCCGAACGCCACCAGGTCGGCGGCGCGGAAACCTTGGCCACGTTCTGTGCGCCAACGCCACCGAGGTAGCTGTTGTCGATCACGAACAGGAACGGAATCATCAGCAGCCCCAGGATCACAGTGACGATCCAGCCTGAGGTCTTGTCGCGGAGTTTCTGCAGCATGGTGAGGAATCACAAGGCCTGATTGGCGAGCCCGGCAGTGTAACCCGCTTCGCCGCAGGGACCAAAAGCAGCACCGGCGCGGCCTGCGCCCTCTTCCGCAGGCATGCGCCATCAGCGCATCGGCAACCTCCACCAGCGCACAAAGAAAAAGCCCCCGGCTTGCGCCGAGGGCTTTTAAAGTTGGCGGAGCGGACGGGACTCGAACCCGCGACCTCCGGCGTGACAGGCCAGCATTCTAACCAGCTGAACTACCGCTCCGCGCTTGAACTTTGCAGGCGCCCAGTATATCCGAAGACTTCCTGGAAACCCAGCCCGATGAACACTTTTTTCAAAGTTTTTTCACAGGGTCTTAAGAATTCTGCAATGGCGGAGCGGACGGGACTCGAACCCGCGACCTCCGGCGTGACAGGCCAGCATTCTAACCAGCTGAACTACCGCTCCGTTCTTGCAAGAACCTTTTCGTCTTCCTCCCGAACCTGTCGGTGAGAAGACAAGGCCCCCAGCTTTCGGCCGGGGGCCTCGATGTAATGGCGGAGCGGACGGGACTCGAACCCGCGACCTCCGGCGTGACAGGCCAGCATTCTAACCAGCTGAACTACCGCTCCGCGTTGTTACCTTTTTTGCTTTCTGCCGGCCTGGACCGGGGAGAAAACAAAGCCTCCAGCTTTTGGCCGGAGGCCTCGTTGAATGGCGGAGCGGACGGGACTCGAACCCGCGACCTCCGGCGTGACAGGCCAGCATTCTAACCAGCTGAACTACCGCTCCACACTCAAACTTTTACCGCGGTGCTGTGGTGGGTGCTGAGGGTTTCGAACCCCCGACCCTCTCCGTGTAAAGGAGACGCTCTACCGCTGAGCTAAGCACCCCAGCGAGCCGCTTAGTTTACAGCATCCTTCAGGGCCTTACCAGCCTTGAACGACGGATTCTTCGAAGCAGCGATCTTGATGGTGTCGCCGGTCTTCGGGTTGCGGCCGGTGCGGGCAGCACGGTCGCGGACCTGGAAGGTACCGAAGCCAACCAGGGTGACCGCATCGCCGTCCTTCAGCGCCTTGGTGACGGCAGCAACGACGGCATCGACAGCGCGGCTGGACTCGGCCTTGGTCAGGTCTGCAGCTTCAGCAACGGCATCGATCAATTCGGTCTTGTTCATTCTCTACAACTCCTTTGGCGGTGGGTTCCGCTTATTCGACAGGGAAGCAACCGCACGCGCTCTGCATGCGGCCGCCATGTGGAAACGGTTCGCCGAATTCAGCGATCGCCAGACTGCGATCACTCATTCGCGAGTGCTGCTTTTATACCAGCGGCCCTACCCCCACGCAAGCTGGAAAGCCAGCAACGACGCGGGTTTCAGGCCATTGGACAGCGCGCGTCAATGCTTGACGCGCGCGTTTCCACTCGGTTTGGCCTTGCTGCGCACCGTGACACGTTGCGCACTCTTGCGCGCCTTCTTCGGTGCCAACGGACGCTCCAGCGCCAGGTCCAGGACTTCTTCGATGTACTTCACCGGCACGATCTCCAGATCGCGGGTGACGTTGGCCGGGATGTCGGCCAGGTCCTTGCGGTTCTCTTCCGGGATGATGACCGTGCGGATGCCGCCACGCAGTGCGGCCAGCAGTTTCTCCTTCAGACCACCGATGGCGGTGACGCGACCACGCAGGGTGATCTCGCCGGTCATCGCCACGTCGGCACGCACCGGCACCTTGGTCAGCATCGACACCAGCGACGTCACCATCGCCGCACCAGCACTCGGGCCGTCCTTCGGCGTAGCACCATCGGGCACGTGCAGGTGCACGTCGTGCTTCTGCAGGAAGTCGCTGTCGATGCCAAAGCCCACGGCACGCGAACGCACCACCGACAGCGCCGCCGACGCCGATTCCTTCATCACGTTGCCGAGCTGGCCGGTCAGGATCAGCTGGCCCTTGCCCGGCACCAGCGTCGATTCGATCTGCAGCAGATCGCCACCGACTTCGGTCCAGGCCAGGCCGGTGACCAGGCCGATCTCGTTCTCTTCCTCGGCACGGCCGAAGTCGAAGCGACGCACGCCCAGGTACTTGTCCAGGTTCTTGCTGGACACGCTCACCAGCGCCTTCGACTTCTTCGCACTCTTCTTCGCCTTTACCGGCTGCGGGCCGGCCAGCGCGATCTCCTTCACCACCTTGCGGCAGATCTTAGCGATCTCGCGTTCCAGGTTGCGCACGCCCGATTCACGCGTGTAGTAGCGCACGATGTCCTGGATCGCATCACTGCCGATCTCCAGCTCTTCCGGCTGCAGGCCGTTGGCCTTGATCTGCTTCGGCACCAGGTAGCGGGTCGCGATGTTGAGCTTCTCGTCCTCGGTGTAACCGGGGATGCGGATCACTTCCATGCGGTCCAGCAGCGGGCCGGGAATGTTGAGCGAGTTCGAGGTGGCCACGAACATCACTTCGGACAGGTCCAGGTCCACTTCCAGGTAATGGTCGTTGAACGCGTTGTTCTGCTCCGGGTCGAGCACTTCCAGCAGCGCCGAAGACGGATCGCCACGGAAGTCCATCGACATCTTGTCGATCTCGTCGAGGACGAACAGCGGGTTCTTGCTGCCAACCTTGTTGAGGTTCTGCACGATACGGCCCGGCATCGAACCGACGTAGGTACGGCGGTGGCCACGGATCTCGGCCTCGTCGCGCACGCCGCCCAGCGACATGCGCACGAACTTGCGGTTGGTGGCCTTGGCGATGGACTGCCCCAGCGAGGTCTTGCCCACGCCCGGCGGCCCGACCAGGCACAGGATCGGCCCCTTCATCTGCTTCACGCGCGACTGCACCGCCAGGTATTCAAGGATGCGCTCCTTGACCTTCTCCAGGCCGTAGTGATCGGCATCGAGGGTGTCCTGTGCGGCCTTCAGGTCCTTGCGCACCTTGCTGCGCTTCTTCCACGGCACGCCCAGCAACCACTCCAGGTAGTTGCGCACGACGGCTGCCTCGGCCGACATCGGCGACATCTGCTTGAGCTTGTTCAGTTCGTTGCGCGCCTTGGCCTCAACGGCCTTCGGCATGCCGGCTTCGGCGATCTTGCGGGCCAGCTCTTCCAGCTCGCCCGGCGCGTCGTCCAGGTCGCCCAGTTCCTTCTGGATGGCCTTCATCTGTTCGTTGAGGTAGTACTCGCGCTGGCTCTTCTCCATCTGCGACTTCACGCGGCCGCGGATGCGCTTCTCCATCTGCTGCACGTCGATCTCGCCGTCGACCAGGCCGACCAGCATCTCCAGGCGGTCACCGACGACCAGCGTTTCCAGCAGGCGCTGCTTGTCGGCCAGGCGCACGCTGATGTGTGCGGCGATGGTGTCGGCCAGGCGTGCCGGCTCATCGATGCCCGACAGCGTCTGCAGCAGTTCCGGCGGCAGCTTGCGGTTGGTCTTCACGTACTGCTCGAACAGCGACATCAGCGAGCGGGCGATCGCCTCGACCTCGCGCGCCTCGCGCTCGTCGGTGGCGTCGATCTCCACGGCCTGGCCATGCAGCGAGCCGTTGCGCTCGTCGACATGGGTGACCTGCACGCGCGACAGGCCTTCGACCAGCACCTTGATGGTGCCGTCGGGCAGCTTCAGCAACTGCAGCACCTGCGCCAGCGTGCCGACCTGGTAGAGGTCGGCCGCGTGCGGGTCATCGGTCTCGGCCGACTTCTGCGCCAGCAGCAGGATGCGCTTGTCCGCCTCCATTGCCTGTTCGAGCGCGTGCATGGACTTGTCACGGCCGACGAACAGCGGGATGACCATGTGCGGGAACACCACTACGTCGCGCAGCGGCAGGACCGGCAGGTCGAGGGTTTCACTTGGGGAACGGGCCATGGGGGCTCCAGGGAAGGGGGAAAACCGCCTCCGGGAGGGCATCTTCCGGAGACAAAAAAAGCCGATGGCCCCGTTATGGGGCCATCGGCTTTCAGATGCAAGGCATTCCTTGAAAATCCTTTCCAATCAACAACCTGGAAGGATCACTCGGCGCCTGCGGCCTTCTGTTCAGGAGCCGCCGGGGTCTGGTAGATCAGGTACGGCTCGGACTTGTGCTCGATCACCGACTCGTCCACCACCACCTTGCTGACGTTTTCCTGCGACGGCAGGTCGTACATGGTGTCCAGCAGGACCGATTCGACGATGGTGCGCAGGCCACGGGCACCGGTCTTGCGCTTGAGCGCCTTCCTGGCGATGGCCGACAACGCGTCCGGACGGAACTCCAGCTCAACGTTCTCCATCTCGAACAGCTTCTTGAACTGCTTGGTGATAGCGTTCTTCGGCTCGGTCAGGATCCTGATCAGGGCCGGCTCGTCCAGCTCCTCCAGGGTCGCCACCACCGGCAGGCGGCCGACGAACTCCGGAATCAGGCCGAACTTGATCAGGTCTTCCGGCTCGACTTCGGCCAGCACCTTGCCCACTTCCTGCTTGCGCTCGCTGCTCTTCACCTTGGCGCCGAAGCCGATGCTGCCGACGTCGGTGGAACGGGCCTGGATCACCTTGTCCAGCCCGGCGAACGCGCCGCCGCAGATGAACAGGATGTTCTTGGTGTCCACCTGCAGGAATTCCTGCTGCGGATGCTTGCGGCCGCCCTGCGGCGGAACGCTGGCCACGGTGCCTTCGATCAGCTTCAGCAGGGCCTGCTGCACGCCTTCGCCGGACACATCGCGGGTGATCGACGGGTTCTCGCTCTTGCGCGAGATCTTGTCGATTTCATCGATGTAGACGATGCCCTGCTGCGCCTTCTCGACGTCGTAGTCGCACTTCTGCAGCAGCTTCTGGATGATGTTCTCCACGTCCTCGCCCACGTAGCCGGCTTCGGTCAGCGTGGTGGCGTCGGCCATGGTGAACGGCACGTTGAGCAGGCGGGCCAGGGTTTCGGCCAGCAGCGTCTTGCCCGAACCGGTCGGGCCGACCAGCAGGATGTTCGACTTCGCCAATTCGACGTCGTCGTTCTTCTGCCGGCTCTCGATGCGCTTGTAGTGGTTGTACACGGCCACTGCCAGCGTGCGCTTGGCACGGTTCTGGCCGATCACGTACTGGTCGAGGACCTCGAGGATCTCGCGCGGCTTGGGCAGCGAACTGCGCGCCGACTGCGCCTTTTCCTCAAGTTCCTCACGGATGATGTCGTTGCACAGCTCCACGCACTCATCGCAGATGAACACGCTCGGACCCGCAATCAGCTTGCGCACTTCATGCTGGCTCTTGCCGCAGAAAGAGCAGTAGAGGATCTTGCCGGTGTCCGTGGAACGACCTTGGCGGTCTTCGCTCATGCTTCGCTTACCCAGTTACCCCACCCGCTGAACGGGGGTTCGATTCGAGAATAGCACAGGGCCGAGGGGACACCAGTCCCGCCCGACCCTGCAGGAACGGGGCCTCCATGGCCCCGTGAAGGCCGGTCAGCCCGCCTGGATCGACTCATCCGGGCGACGCTCCAGGACCTGGTCGACCAGGCCATAGGCCTGTGCCTCGAAGGCACTCTTGAAGTTGTCGCGCTCGGTGTCGCGGGCGATCGTCTCCAGCGACTGCCCGGTGTGCTTGGCCAGCACCTCGTTCAGTCGCGAACGCAGAGTCAGGATCTCACGCGCGTGGATATCGATGTCGGTGGCCTGGCCCTGGTAGCCGCCCAGCGGCTGATGGATCATCACGCGCGAGTTCGGCAGCGCATAGCGCTTGCCAGCTTCGCCCGCGGCCAGCAGCAGGGCGCCCATCGAGGCGGCCTGGCCGATGCAGGTGGTGCTCACATTCGGCTTGATGTACTGCATGGTGTCGTAGATCGCCATGCCGGCGGTAACCACGCCACCCGGCGAGTTGATGTAGATGTTGATGTCCTTCTCCGGGTTTTCCGATTCCAGGAACAGCAACTGCGCCACCACCACGTTCGCCATGTGATCGTCGATCGGGCCCACGAGGAAGATCAGGCGCTCCTTCAACAGGCGCGAATAGATGTCGTAGGCACGCTCGCCGCGGCTGGTCTGCTCGACCACCATCGGAACCAGGTTCAGGGCTTTGGTTCGGTTGTCCATTACGTGAGGTACCTATCTTGGGGGGCTACAACCCCGCGCCGGCAAAGGCGCGGGGCATCTGGTGATCCGCCCGGGCTTACTGGCGGATCGCGTCCTGGAACGACAGCTTCTCTTCGGTGTGCTGGGCACGCTCGGCGATCCAGTCGATCACCTGCTCTTCCATCACACGGTTCTGCAGGCCAGACATCAGCTGGGGGGCGTTGCGGTACATCTCAATGACCTGGTCCGGCTCTTCGTAGGTCGAAGCGATCAGACGCATCGTTTCATTCAGGCGCTTGGCTTCCAGGCGCAGGTCGTTGATGCGGGCCACTTCACCGACCAGCAGGCCGACCAGCACGCGCTTGGCGGCGGCGTCCTTGAAGCCTTCATGGGCATCGGCCGGGATTTCACCGACGTTCTGGCCGTTGCGGCGGATCTGCTCGACCTGCTGGGCCAGCATGGCGCGGGCTTCGTTCTCGACC
>DQIG01000012.1:15163-15378 GCA_003525885.1 Stenotrophomonas sp. | reverse complement strand
GCGCGGGCTTCGTTCTCGACCAGGCGCGGCGGCATTTCGACCGAGGCGTAGGCCGCGATCAGCTGCTCGCCCACTTCGCGGCGCAGGCGGTTCATCAGGGCACCCTTCAGCTCGCGCTCCAGGTTGGCGCGGATGTCGCTGCGGAACTGCTCGACGTCGCCACCCTTCACGCCGAAGCTCTTGATGAAGGCTTCGTCGACCGCCGGCACGACCGG
>DQIG01000012.1:14050-15004 GCA_003525885.1 Stenotrophomonas sp. | reverse complement strand
CCGGCACGACCGGCTCGGACACTTCGGCGACCTTGACGGTGACCTGCACGGTCTTGCCCGCCAGCACCGGCACGCGCCAGTCAGCCGGGAACTCGACGTCCAGGGTCTTCTCTTCACCCTTGGCCAGGCCGACCAGGCCCTTTTCGATGGTGTCGAACATCATGCCCTGGCCGAGCACGATCGAACCCTTCTCGGCGCCCTCGGCCGGCAGGCGCTCATCGCCGGCCTGCGACCAGGTTTCCACCGCGACCAGGTCACCGTCCTGCGCGCCACGGCTGACCGGGGCCCAGGTACGACGCTGGTTCTGCAGGTTCTCGATCATCTGGTCGATGTCGGCGTCGGTGATCTCGGCGCTGTGGCGCACGACCGTCAGCTTGCTGACGTCGATATCGCCGAAGTCCGGCACCACTTCCACGGTGGCCACGAAGGAGAATTCACCCTCGTCGCCCTTGTCGATGCGCGGGCTGCCGACGATGCGCAGGTCGTGCTCGCGCACAGCGGCATCGAAGGTTTCGCGCAGCAGGCCGTCCAGCGCCTCACCACGGACCTGCGCGCCGAAGCGCTGCTCGATCACCTTGGCCGGCACCTTGCCCGGACGGAAACCCTTGATGCGGGTGGTACGGGCAATTTCGCCCAGGCGGCCGACGATGTGGCTCTGCAGACGCTCTTCCGGCAGCGAGAAGCTCAGGCGGCGTTCCAGGTTGCCGGTGGATTCGATCGAAGCTTGCATGTTGACTCCTGCCACCGGTGGCCCAGGCCCCCGGCTCGATGATTGGGATGAAACGGTTGTAAGGACACGACGTCTTGGACGCGCCTGCTTGCCGCAGCCCTTTAGTTTCGCCCAATTTGGCCTGCACTGCCAGCGCGTGCCGGTCAAGGGGGCGTCGATGGCCCGATCAGGGCGGGGACAGTCCGGCACTGGTGCGAAAGGGGGGACTCGAACCCCCACGCCTT
>DQIG01000012.1:0-13904 GCA_003525885.1 Stenotrophomonas sp. | reverse complement strand
GGGACTCGAACCCCCACGCCTTGCGGCACTGGAACCTAAATCCAGGGCGTCTACCAATTCCGCCACTTTCGCGTGGCCGGCACAGACGCTCATTGTCGCAGGCGGTGACGGGAAGCGAAAGGCCTGCACAAAGCTGAACATGGCAATCCGCGCGCAACCGGTGCTTCGGGATCGCCCCGGCGGGCGTTCACAGCGGCCCCTGGTCGGTCGCAGGATCCACACTGTCCGGCGCGCATGCCCCTTGTTCCAGCACTACTTCAGTAGATCCACCCCATGCGTGGATGAAAGCCGGAGCGACGCACAGGCAAAGCACAGGCAAGAAAAAAGCCACTTGGCGAACCAAGTGGCTTTCGTCTGGTGGGCTGTCAAGGATTCGAACCTTGGACCTATTGATTAAGAGTCAACTGCTCTACCAACTGAGCTAACAGCCCGAAATCGGGGCGCGAATTATGGCTTGATCCGAGCGGTGGGTGCAAGCACTTTTTTCAACGATGTTGAATCAAGTACGGCTGTTCCAGCACCGCGGCAGATCCACGCCATGCGCGGTTACCGCTACGTGCGACCCTTCAAATCGAAGGGGTCACACTTATAAGAAAAAAGCCACCTGGCGTACCAGGTGGCTTCTGTCTTGGTGGGCCGTCAAGGATTCGAACCTTGGACCTATTGATTAAGAGTCAACTGCTCTACCAACTGAGCTAACGGCCCGTGAAACTCAGACGCACATTGTAGCGTGCTTTCTGTTTATTGCAATACCGTTTCGGCTGAGCCGATGCGGTTGAATCAGTGGGGTGGCTGAGGGGATTCGAACCCCCGACCACCGGAATCACAATCCGGTACTCTAACCAACTGAGCTACAGCCACCACTGAAACTTTCGTTCCACCGCCGTTACTGCCGACGCGGGAACTTCAAACCTTTGCCTGGGGACTGTCACCGAAGTTCCGGTCCGCCGAAGCGAGTCCGATATTCTGGTGGAGTCCTTACGCTTTTGCAAGCACTTCTTCACATCCGTCGATGCGATCCCAGTGCCTCGCCGATGGCGCGCCCGACAGGAATCGAACCTGTAACCGCCGGCTTAGAAGGCCGGTGCTCTATCCAGTTGAGCTACGGGCGCCCGAACCGGAACGGTGTCCAATCCGACGTGATGTGGGATTGGTCGGGGTAGAGGGATTCGAACCCCCGACATCCTGCTCCCAAAGCAGGCGCGCTACCAGACTGCGCTATACCCCGGTCTTGCAATCCCCTCGGGCCACGCCCGGGGAGTTGGTCATTGTCGCCAAGCAGGTCGCGAACTGTCAACGCGGAACGCTCGAACCTGAAGCCCGCCACAGCGCCGTACGTAGTCATCGGCTATGCTCGCGGTCATCGGCCGGATGGCCGTCCCGACCCTCATTCGCACGGAGAACACGCATGCGCAGCGGCAACCCGGCTCTTTCCGAGTCGACTTTCCTCGACCTCGCCAGCGGTTCGGTGGTGACCAGCCCCGACCAGGTGATGACCCTCAACGGCACCGCCAACAAGACCGGCATCCTGCTGCTGTTGACCGTGCTGACCGCGGCGTTCGCCTGGAGCCAGTCGGTCGACGAGTACGGCCAGATTTCCAGCAGCGCGAGCCTGTTCGCCATCGGTGGCGCAATCGGCGGCCTGGTGCTGGCGCTGATCACCATCTTCAAGAAGGAATGGTCGCCGGTCACCGCGCCGATGTACGCGCTGGTCGAAGGCCTGTTCCTGGGCGCCGTGTCGGCGCTGTTCAACATGAAGTACCCGGGCATCGTGTTCCAGGCCGTGCTGCTTACCTTCGGCACCCTGGCCGCCCTGCTGTTCGCATACCGCAGCGGCGTGATCAAGGCCACCGAGAACTTCAAGATGGGCGTGGTCGCCGCCACCGGCGGTATCGCCCTGCTCTACCTGGCCTCGTTCGTGCTTGGCTTCTTCAACATCAATGTGCCGGTGATCCACGACTCCAGCTGGCTGGGCATCGCTTTCAGCCTGTTCGTGGTGGTCGTGGCTGCGCTGAACCTGGTGCTGGATTTCGACTTCATCGAAACCGGCGTGGCCCAGCGCGCGCCGAAGTACATGGAGTGGTATGGCGCATTCGGCCTGATGGTGACCCTGGTCTGGCTGTACGTGGAATTCCTGCGCCTGCTGTCGAAGATCCAGCAGCGCTGAGTCCAACCATGTCGTAAACGACAAGCCGTGGTCCGCGAGGGCCACGGCTTCTTTTTTGGAATCCCGCCCCATGTCCCACACCTTCCACAGCTACCGCCCGGCAGAGGGCCACCGCCTGCCGCATGACCCGTTCAACGCCATCATCGGCCCACGCCCGATCGGCTGGATTTCCAGCTGCGACGCCGAAGGGGCATTGAACCTGGCGCCCTACAGCTTCTTCAACGCCTTCAACTACACCCCGCCGATCATCGGATTCTCCAGCCAGGGCCGCAAAGACTCGCTGCGCAACATCGAAGCCACCGGCGAGTTCGTCTGGAACCTGGCCACCTTCGACCTGGCCGGAGCCATGAACGAAAGCTGCCGCGCGGTCGCAGCGGATGTCGACGAGTTCGCCCTCGCCGGCCTGACCCCGCTGGCATCCACGCAGGTCGCACCACCGCGTGTGGCACAGAGCCCGGTGAGCATGGAATGCCGCTGCACCCAGATCGTGCGCCTGCGCGATGCCGGCGGCCAGGACACCAACGGTTGGCTGGTGCTGGGCGAAGTGGTGGCGGTGCATATCGATGCGCGGTTGCTGGTCGATGGCATCTACGACACCGCGGCGGCGGCACCGATCCTGCGCGGCGGCGGGCCTGCCGACTATTTCCGCATCGGCGCCGAACAGCGCTTCCGCATGTTCCGCCCGGCCTGAAGCTCAGCCCGTGACAGCGCGCGCCAGCAGCACCGGCAGCGATGACGCCAGCAGCGCGATGCCCGAGGCGGTCAGCAGGCTCAGTACGACCTGCCGGAAGCGCGCCTCGCTGATACCGATGTAGACCCGCGCGCCCAGCAGGGTCGGCACCAGCATGGCCGGTGCCACGATGGCGAAGTACGGCAGCATCTGCCGGCTCACCAGGCCGCTGCCGACATAGGTGGCCATGGTTACCGCCAGCATCGCCAGGTTGAAGTTCTGGATGACCGCGCGCTGCTCGTCCTTGCCGAAGCCGCGCAGCGTGCTCCACAACGTCGGCACCGGCCCGGCGAAGCCACCGATGCCACTGAGCACGCCACCGGCCATACCGGCGATCGCATCGCCGACACGACCGCCGACGGTGACCGGCGGCAACGAGCGCGCCATCAGCATCACCGGGCACCACAGCGCAAGAAAACCGCCCAGCAGCGCCTTGAACCAGTCCATGTCCAGCTGCGGCAGTACCATCACGCCCAGCGGAATGCCCGCCAGGCCGCCCAGCACGAACGGCAGCAGCAGGCGCAGATTGAATCCGCGCCGCACGGTGAACACCGCGACCAGCTGACCAATCAGCGCGCCGAACACCGACAGCGTAGCGGCCAAGCGCGGCTCCAGCCCCCACGCCCAGAACGACATCGCCACCATGCCGAAAGCGAAACCGGACAGGCCCTGCACGAATCCGGCGACGATCGCGCCGAGCGCGACCAGCAGATAGACCGACTCCATCACCACCTCGGTTTCAGCCGCGCGACTACCCTGCCGCGCCCATCGGTGCAGCGTAGTGCGCCGCGAGGTGCTCGACCAGCGCGCGCACCTTGGGCGCGAGCGCACGTGCATGCGGATACAACGCGAAGTAGCGTCGCTGGCCGGCATGCCAGGCCGGTAGTACGCGGATCAAACGACCGGCGCGCAGGTCCTCCTGCACGGTCAACGCGGTGAACAGGCTGATGCCCATGCCGGCCAGCGCGGCGGCGTACAGCGCGGGCGTGGCATCCACGCGCAGGCGTTGCCCGGCTTCAATGCTCACGCTTGCGCCACGCGGCCCCTGCAGCTGCCAGGGCTGCATTGACGGCGTGGGACTGAAACCCAGCAGCGTGTGCTGCTCGAGATCCGTTGCCTGCCGCGGCAGGCCATGGCGCGCCAGGTAGGCCGGTGCTGCGACCAGGATGCGCGGACAGCTGGCCAACTCGCGAGCGACCAGCTGGCTGTCCGGCAATGAAGCCGCAATACGCAGCGCCAGATCGAAGCCTCCACCCACCACATCGACCAGCTGATCATCCGCCGACAGGTCCAGCGTGACCTGAGGGTAACGCTGCAGGAACGAGGGCAGCCAGTGGGGCAACTCCTGGCTGGCCACCACCTGCGGCACGCTGATCCGCACACTGCCGCTGGGTTGCGCCTGCCCGGCGCGGGCACGGTCATCGGCTTCCTGCAGGCGGTCCAGCAGTGCGCCGGCCTCCCGGTAGTAGTCGCGTCCGGCTTCAGTCAATGACAACCATCGGCTGTTGCGATCGAGCAGGCGCACCTGCAGGTGCTCCTCCAGCTGCCGCAGTTGCCGCGACATCGCCGAGTGGGTGGTCCCCAGGCGTTCGGCGGCAGCGGTGAAGCTGCCCGCGTCGACGATCGCGCGCAGCGCACGCAGGGCGGCGAAGTGATCCATCGGCGGGCAGCTCCACGTGGCGGAGCCCGCGGCATGCGGGCCCCGCCAGCTTATCAAGCGCCGTCGCCGGCCTTGCGCACCGGCAGTGCGAGGATCGCGTCAGTCGTCATGACATCGCCGAAGGCGTCCTCGATCTGGGCCAGAGAAGCTTCATGCAGCGCGCGATGGCCGATGCGCTGGCCACCGGCCAGGTCCAGGTCACGGCTGGCGCTGGCATCGGACGACACGATCACCCGGTAGCCACGTGGCGCAGCCGCCGCATCGCGCGCGGCACCGGCCACGCAGGCGTGGGTCTGCAGGCCGGTGACGATCAGGGTGTCGATGCCGGCGCTCTTCAGCACCTGGTCGAGCACGGCGGCGGACGCGCCGGCGAACACACTGACGTTGTCCTTCTGCACCACGGTCTCGCCCTGGCGCGGCTGCAGGTCGCGATGGAAAGCAGCATTGACGCTGCCCTGCGCGAACAGGGTGGCGCCGGCCGGCAGCACGTGCTGCACATGGATCACGCGGATGCCGTGGGTATCGGCGAACTGCACCACGCGCTGGGCCTGTCGCAGCGCGGCCACGCCATCGGGGATGACCATGCGGCCGCCGGTGAAGTCCGGTGCGGCCTTGGCATCGAAGTACTCGTTCTGGAAGTCGATCACCAGCACGGCGGTCTTCGCCGCATCCAGCGAGGTCGCAACCGGCGCGCCGGCCATGTGGCGGATGGTGGGATGGGCCGGCTCGGCAGCGGTGACCGGGGCGGTGGCAGCCATGCCGATCAGGCTGGCCAGGCCAAAAGCGGTGAGGTTCATGTTCGAGCTCCTGTGCGGTGGGAAGTGGGCACAGGATGCGGAGCGTATGGCGCACGAACCAGCCACTTCGCGGCACATGATCTGTGCGAAATATGCACAGATAATCCCCTTGTGGAGCCACCCATGGGTGGCTGCGGACCCAAGGGCCCCGTCATCCACGCATGGTGTGGACCACAACGCAACGGGGCGCCCGAAGGCGCCCCGCTGTGGATTCAAGCGAGGTCGGCCGGCCGCTTACAGGCGGCTGGCGATGGCCTGGGCAAAGCTCATGGTCGTACCGGTGCCACCCAGGTCGCCGGTCAGCGAATCCTTGGCTTCCATGGTCGCCACGATGGCCTTGCGTAGGCGCTCGGCGTTTTCCGGCTGGCCGATATGGTCCAGCATCTGCGCGGCTGCCAGCAGCAGTGCGCACGGATTGGCCTTGCCCTGGCCGGCGATGTCCGGCGCGGTGCCGTGCACGGCTTCGAAGATCGCTGCGTCCTTGCCGATGTTGGCACCCGGGGCCAGGCCCAGGCCGCCGACCAGGCCGGCGCACAGGTCGGAGATGATGTCGCCGAACAGGTTGGTGGTGACGATCACGTCGAACTGTTCCGGACGCATCACCAGCTGCATGCAGCAGTTGTCGACGATCATTTCCTGGAACTCGATGTCCGGGTACTGCGCGGCCACTTCACGGGCGACGTTCAGGAACAGGCCCGAGGTCGACTTGATGATGTTGGCCTTGTGCACCGCGGTGACCTTCTTGCGGCCGACGCTGCGGGCCAGCTCGAAGGCGTAGCGCACGATGCGCTCGGAACCCTTGCGGGTGATGCGGGTGCCGGAGAATGCAGTCTCGCCGTCGGCCGACACTTCCTGGCCTTCGGCCAGGTAGGCACCTTCGGTGTTCTCACGAACGGTGATCAGGTCGACGTTGTCGAAACGCGACTTGGTGTTCGGGAAGGTGTGGGCCGGACGCACGTTGGCGTACAGGTCGAAGTGACGGCGCAGGCTGACGTTGATCGAGGTGAAGCCACCACCGACCGGGGTGGTCAGCGGGCTCTTCAGCGCGACCTTGTTGCGCGCGATCGATTCCAGGGTCACCGCCGGCATCAGGTCACCGTGCTTTTCCAGGGCCACCAGGCCGGCGTCGGCGTCTTCGTATTCCAGGCCAGTCTTGAGCTGGTCGAGCACGAACAGGGTGGCGTCCATGATTTCCGGGCCAATGCCGTCGCCGCGGATGACCGTAATTTTCTGCGTCATTGATCGATGTTCCGAACAGGGGGAAAAACGCCGTCCGGACGTGCCCGGAAACGCCGGCGCAAAGGAAGTTTCACCGGCAATTATGCCTGAGCCGGGGCCGAGGTCCCAAATAGACCATGGTCCCAGTCCCCGGCTCAGGCAGAATTGCCCGCGCATTCCTCCTCTACCCCCGCCTGTCGGCGCGCCCCCCTTGAACAACAAGGGGGCTCTTGGTCAGGGAGATCGCGGGGAAGGCCTGGCGGTAGTGCCGGCCGCTGGCCGGCAACCCCGGCCAGGTCGGGTTCAGGCGATGCCGGCCAGCGGCCGGCACTACCGGAGAACTCAGTGCTCGTGCGCGTCGGGGGCGGCGGCGCCGCCTTCGAGCTGGTCGAGGAAGTCGACCGCGCGGCGCAGGTGCGGGATCACGATCGAACCGCCGACCACCAGGCCGACCGAGAAGGTCTCGAAGAACTCCTCGCGGGTCACGCCGGCGTCCTTGCACTGCGCCACGTGATAGCTGATGCAGTCGTCGCAGCGCAGCACCATCGAGGCCACCAGGCCCAGCAGTTCCTTGGTCTTCACGTCCAGCGCGCCGGCCTGGTAGGTCTGCGTATCCAGCGCGAAGAAGCGGCGCACCACCTGGTTGGGTTCGCCCAGGATGCGCTCGTTCATGCGCTTGCGGAACTCGGTGAACTCGGCGATGCGGTCCTTGCTGCCGTCGTCGGCCGCGCTCATGCCTGGCCCTGCCCGGCCAGCAGCGGCTCGAGCTTGCCTTCACGGTGCAAGGCCATCATGTCGTCGTAGCCGCCGACATGGACATCGCCGACGAAGATCTGCGGCACGCTGGTGCGGCGGGTCAGCGCCATCATCTTCTCGCGCTCGGCCGGATCCAGGTCGATGCGGACCTCGGTCCACTGCTGGCCCTTGCTCTTCAGGAAGTTCTTGGCGGCCACGCAGTACGGGCAGACGGCGGTGGAATAGATGGTGATGGCGGGGGCACCGCCGGCGGTCTGGGCTGTCACGGGAAACTCCACGATGGATCGACGGTCTACATATGGTACCGGTGCGCTGGAATTTCCACGCCACGGCCGCAACACTGTGGATTAACGAATGGTTGCCCCCCGCCCTGCCACGCTTGGCGCGCCCCGCCCGAGGACCTTCTGCTTGCGAGCCCTGCTGCTGACTACCGCCGTCACCCTGGCCCTGGCCATGCCGCTGGCCCAGGCCCAGGAGAAGCTGCCCGACATCGGCTCCTCGGCCGGCGAGCTGCTGACCCCGGCCCGCCAGGCCGAGTACGGCGCGATGATGCTGCGCGAGCTGCGCAACTACGGCTACCTGCTGGAAGATCCGCTGGTCAACGACTGGCTGCAGACCATGGGCACCCGGCTAGGCTCCAACAGTGACCAGCCGCGGCAGCCGTACACCTTCTTCGTGATGAACGACCGCCAGATCAACGCCTTCGCCACGCTGGGCGGCTACATCGGGGTCAATGCCGGACTGGTGCTGACCGCCGAGCGCGAGGACGAGGTCGCTGCGGTGCTGTCCCACGAAATCGCCCACGTCACCCAGCAGCACGTGCTGCGCGGTGTCGAGCGCGCCCAGCGCGACCAGATCCCGATCCTGCTGGGCATGCTGGCGGCGGTGGTCGCCGCCCAGGCCAGCAACAGCACGTCGTCCGGCAACGCGACGATGGCCGCGATCAGCTCGGGCATGGGCCTGATGCAGCAGCGGCAGATCAACTACACCCGTTCCAACGAGTCCGAGGCCGACCGCCTTGGCATCCGTACGCTGTCGCGCAGCGGCTACGACGTGGATGCCATGGCCGGCTTCTTCGAACGGATGTCGGCGGCCATGCGCGGCAACGAGGGGGGCTACAGCGTGCCCGAGTTCCTGCGCACCCACCCGGTCAACATCACCCGCATCAGCGAGGCCAAGTCCCGTGCCGAGCAGATGAAGAAAGATACGGTGCTGCTGACCACCAGCACCCCCACCGGCGAGCGCAAGGAGCGGGTGGACCCGGCCGATCCCAGCCTGGGCGAGCCGCTGCTGCGCGGCAACAACCCGCTGCTGCCCAGCAGCGTGCTGCGCCTGCCGATCGGCCAGCTCAACCGTGGCGCCAGCGGAGACTTCGACTGGGCACGTGAGCGCCTGCGTGTGCTCAGCGCCGACTCCACCCCCGAGCTGGAACGCGAGTATGCCGACCTGGCCAAGCGGCAGAAGGACGGCCTCAACGATGCACAGCGCTACGGCCAGGCGCTGGCGGTCATGCGCGGTGGTCGTGCCGGTGCCGGCCAGGCCCGGCAGACCCTGGCCGGACTGCTTCAGACCCATCCCGGCAACCTGTGGCTGGCGCTGGGCCTAGGCGAAGCGGAATCGCGCGCGGGCCAGGCGGCCCAGGCCAACAGCCGCTTCGAGCAGCTGCTGCGCGAACACCCCAACAGCCGCCCGGTGGCACTGACCTATGCCGAGATCCTGAACGAACAGGGCAACCGCGAGGCCGGCCAGCGCGCGCAGGCGATGCTGCGCCCCCTGCTGTCGCAAAGCGGTAACGATCCGGTCTTCCAGCAGCGTTTCGCCCGCGCCAGCGAGCTGGCCGGCGACAGCGTTCGTGCCAGCGAGGCCTATGCCGAGGCGGCCTTCCTCAGCGGGCGGCCGGAACAGGCGCTGATGCAGCTGCAGGCGCTCAAGCGCAATCCGGCACTGGATTACATTGGCCGCGCGCGGGTCGACGCCCGCATCGAATCGATCACCCCGACGGTGCTGGAGCTGCGCCGGCAGGGCGTGCAGGACCCGGACCTGGACCGCCGCTGAGCGCCGCATGACCGGCCGATGGCAATCCAGGCCGGTTCCGGCCAGGCAGTCACAAACATGTCATCAAACCGTAGTCTACTGGCACCACTCCAGTAACCGAGCCCTACGGTGTCCTCGTGCAGAAACGCATCCTGATCGTCGATGACGAGCCCGCGATCCGTGAAATGGTCGCCTTCGCCCTCCGCAAGGGCGATTACGAACCGGTCCACGCCGGCGATGCCCGGGAGGCCCAGACCGCGATCGCCGACCGCGTTCCGGACCTGATCCTGCTGGACTGGATGCTGCCCGGCACCAGCGGCCTGGACCTGGCCCGCCGCTGGCGCAAGGAAACGCTGACCCGCGAAGTGCCGATCATCATGCTGACCGCCCGCGGCGAAGAGAACGATCGCGTCGGTGGTCTCGAAGCCGGTGTCGATGACTATGTCGTCAAGCCGTTCTCGGCGCGCGAATTGCTGGCCCGCATCCGTGCAGTCATGCGCCGTGCCCGCGAAGATGACGAGGATGGCAGCGTGGCGGTCGGCCCGATCCGCATCGACGGTGCCGCCCATCGCGTGTTCGCCAACGACCAGCCGGTGCCGATCGGACCGACCGAATACCGCCTGCTGCACTTCTTCATGACCCACCCGGAGCGCGTCTATACCCGTGCCCAGCTGCTGGACCATGTGTGGGGCGGCAGCGTGTACGTGGAGGAGCGCACCATCGACGTGCATATCCGCCGCCTGCGCAAGACGCTGGAGCCGTTCAACGCCGAGAACATGGTGCAGACCGTGCGCGGCGCCGGCTACCGCTTCTCCACTGCCACCTGAGTCTCGTCGTGCCGGCACCGTGTACCTGCGGGTGCCGGTGCCGGCAACTCTGCTATAACCCTCGGTTCACCCCAGTGAACCGCCGCACCTCAACGACGAGATCGCAATGCCCCGCCACATCCGCTCTGCCTGGTTGAAGACCCTGGCCACCGTTGCCGCGGTACTGCTGTTCGCCGGACTGGTGGGGTGGTTCACGGGCCATCTGTGGTTGTGCATCGCACTGGGCGCGCTGGCCACCCTGGCCTGGCATTACTGGCGCCTGCGCAGCGTGCTGCGCCGCCTGACCGCGCGCCAGCGCTGGGACACCGCCGAGGAAGGCACCGGCGTCTGGAACGAGCTGGACCGCCTGCTGTACCGCAACCAGGTGGAAATGCGCGTGCGCAAGCGCCGCCTGCTGGACATGCTGCGCAGCTACCGCGCCGCCGCTGCCGCGTTACCCGACGCAGTCGTCGTGCTGGACCGCAACAGCCAGCGCGTGCAGTGGTTCAACGAAGCGGCCACTGCCCTGCTCGGCCTGCACCATCCCGGCGACCTTGGCGAGGCCCTGGTCGAACGCCTGCAACCAATGCCGCTGGCCCACTGGCTGGCCGGTGGCCGCAATGCCGAGCCGATCCTGGACGTGCCCTCACCGGTCGATCCGGCGATCCGCCTGAACCTGCGCCTGATTCCCTATTCGTCGGATTACTGGCTGCTGATCGCCCGTGACGTCAGCAAGCTGCTCCGCCTGGAACAGGTGCGCCGCGACTTCGTCGCCAACGTTTCACACGAGCTGCGCACGCCCCTCACCGTGGTCCACGGCTACCTGGACATGATGGACCCGGAGGATTTCCCGGGCACCGGACCGATGCTGGAAGAAATGCGCAAGCAGAGCCAGCGCATGGCCCAGCTGGTGGAAGACCTGCTGACCTTGTCGCGCCTGGAATCGCAGGAACACAGCGAGGAAGAGACCGTGGCCATGCAGCCGATGCTGGCGACGCTGCGCCGCGAGGCCGAGGCGCACAGCCAGGGCCGCCACCAGATCAGCATCGACGACCTCGCCGGTGTCGATCTGCAGGGTTCGACCAAGGAACTGCACAGCGCCTTCTCCAATCTGGTCACCAACGCCGTGCGCTACACCCCGGCCGGTGGCCGCATCGCGGTGGAGTTCCGCCGCGAAGGCGACGGCGCGGTGCTGGCGGTGCGCGATTCCGGCTACGGCATCCCGGCGACCCACCTGCCACGCCTGACTGAACGCTTCTACCGCGTTTCCAGCAGCCGCTCGCGCGAGAGCGGCGGTACCGGACTGGGCCTGTCCATCGTCAAGCACATCCTCGGCCTGCACCACGCGCGGCTGGAGATTGAAAGCGAAGTCGGCAAGGGCTCGGTGTTCTCCTGCCATTTCGATGCCGACCACGTGCGCCCGCGCGAGTCCGCCCCCCTGACCTCCATCGAAGAATGACGCCATGAGCAGCCTCGGATCCCTCCCCCTCCCCGTGAGCCCGGACAACGATCCGTTGCGTGACCCGGCGTTGTACATCAATCGCGAGCTGTCGCAGCTGGATTTCAATTTCCGCGTGCTGGCCCAGGCGATGGACCCGCAGGTGCCGCTGCTGGAGCGCCTGCGCTTCATGTGCATCTCCTGCACCAACCTCGACGAGTTCTTCGAGATCCGCGCCGCCGCCGTGCGCCACGCGCAGGAATTCGGACTGCCGCCGGCGCCGGATGGGATGAGCCCACAGGCCATCCTCAACGCCATCCACGACCGTGCCGCCGAACTGGTGGACCAGCAGTACCGCTGCTGGAACGAGACGCTGCGCCCGGCACTGATGGACGCCGGCATCGGCGTACTCGGCCGGCATTCGTGGACCCACCGCCAGAAGCGCTGGCTGCGCGCGTACTTCCGCAACGAGATCATGCCGGTGCTGTCGCCACTGGGGCTGGACCCGGTGCATCCGTTCCCGAAGATCCTCAACAAGTCGCTGAACATCGTGGTGGTGCTGAAGGGCACCGACGCGTTCGGCCGCGCCGGCCATCTGGCCATCGTGCGCGCACCGCGCTCGCTGCCGCGCATCATCCAGCTGCCGGAAAAGCTGGGCGGCGCGCAGAACTTCGTGTTCCTGTCCTCGGTGCTGTCGACCTTCGTCGATGAGCTGTTCCCAGGCATGGAAGTCCAGGGCGCCTACCAGTTCCGCGTCACCCGCAACTCCGAGCTGGTGGTGGACGAAGAAGAAGTGGAAAACCTGGCGCTGGCATTGCGCGACGAACTGGTCGACCGTGGCTACCGGCCGGCGGTGCGCCTGGAGATCGCCCACGACATGCCGCGCGAGATCGTGCGCACCCTGCTGCAGAATTTCGGCCTGACCGAAAACGCGGTGTATCGCATCGATGGCCCGGTCAACCTCAACCGCATCATCCAGCTGTACGACCTGATCGCGCAGCCGGACCTGAAGTACCCGCCGATGACCCCGCGCACCCTGCGCGACAGCGACGGCATCTTCGAGACGGCGGCACGCCAGGACCTGCTGCTGCACCATCCATTCGATGCCTTCACCGCAGTGCTGGAGCTGATCCGGCAAGCAGCGATCGACCCCAACGTGCTGGCGATCAAGCAGACCCTGTACCGTACCGGCAAGGATTCGCTGATTGTCGATGCACTGATCCAGGCCGCGCGCAACGGCAAGGACGTGACCGTGGTGGTCGAACTGCGTGCGCGCTTCGACGAAGAGGCCAACCTCGGCCTGGCCGATCGCCTGCAGGAAGCCGGCGTGCAGGTGGTGTACGGCGTGGTCGGCTACAAGACCCACGCCAAGATGCTGCTGATCGTGCGCCGCGAAGGCCGCAAGCTGCGCCGCTACGTGCACCTGGGCACCGGCAACTACCACAGCGGCACCGCCCGCGCGTACACCGACATCAGCCTGATCACCGCCGATGCGGATATCGGCAACGACGTGCACCTGCTGTTCCAGCAGCTGTCCGGGCTGGCTTCGAAGATGAAGCTCAAGCGCCTGTTGCAGTCGCCCTTCACTCTGCACACCGGCATCCTCGGCCGCATCGAGCGCGAGACGCGCATCGCCGCGTCCGGGCGCCCGGCGCGGATCATCGCCAAGATGAACGCCTTGAACGAACCGCAGGTGGTGCGCGCGCTGTACGCAGCGTCGCAGGCCGGCGTGCAGATCGACCTGATCATCCGCGGCGCCTGCACCCTGCGCCCGGGCGTGCCGGGCGTGTCGGACAACATCCGCGTGCGCTCGATCGTCGGCCGCTTCCTTGAGCACAGCCGCGTCTACTGGTTCGGCAACGACGGCGCACCGGAGATGTACTGCGCCAGCGCCGACTGGCTGGAGCGCAACCTGCTGCGCCGGGTCGAGACCTGCTTCCCGATCCTCGACCCGGAGCTGGCCAAGCGGGTCTACCGCGAGGTCCTGCAGAACTACCTGGACGACAATCTCAACGCCTGGGAACTGGATGCCGACGGTGTCTACCACAAGCGCGCGCCGGCCCATGACGAAGCACCGCATTCTGCGCAGATGGCATTGATGCAGGGGCTGTAACCCGGTGTGTCGACCAAGGTCGACACCTACCAGGAGCGGTAGGCACCGATTCTGGTCGGGATTGGATCAGTGCCGACCAACGGTCGGCACCCACCATCAGGTCGCGGAATTCTGTCGAAGGCGGGGTGGGTCCGGTTGCGGGGGCGTGAGCCGCATGGGCCCGAGGCATGCCTCGGGCGGGGTGG
>DQIG01000415.1:1076-3138 GCA_003525885.1 Stenotrophomonas sp. | reverse complement strand
GGCCGCTGGCCGGCAATCGCACGAATCCTGCCGCAATTGGGGTTGCCGGCCAGCGGCCGGCACTACCGGGCAAAGTTCAGCGTGCGCGCTGCCGCCACTGTTCGCGCGACTGGCCCCAGATCTGCATGGGCTTGTCGTTGTAGGGCGCTGGCAACTCCCCCATGCGCAGCAGGGTGCTGCCAAGCTTGCGTGCCACGGCCCGCGAGTTGTCGTTGTTCTCGGCGATGGTGTGGATCACCTCGTCCCAGCCCAGCGTATCGAACGCCCAATCGATCGCGGCGACCGCGGCTTCCGGCGCATAGCCCCGGCCCCAGCTGGCATGACGGATGCCCCAACCCACTTCGGGGCCGGGCCAGTCCTGCGGCTGCCACGGCCCCATCCGCCCGATCCAGTCGCCGCTGGACTTCTCGATCACGCTGAACATCGAGAAGCCGAACAGCTGCCAGGCGCCAGCCAGGCTGCAGAAACCGCGCCAGGCCACCGACGGCGGCTGCACGCCACCAAGGGTGCGCATCGTTTCTTCATCGGCGCAGAACGCGAGATACGGTTCGTAATCCTCGCGCAGCAGCGGGCGCAGGATCAGGCGCTCGGTTTCGATGCGCAGGTCGAAGATGCTCATGCCGGCTCCATGTCGAAGGGAGCGTCCATGATGGTGGATTCCCTGCCTGCGCGGATGAACATCGCCGGCTGCAATGAAACGGGCCGGCATGAGCCGGCCCGTCAGGTACTGCATGCTGCGCCTGGATTACTGGCGCGTGGCCGCGGCCGTGGCACCAGCAGCAGCGGTCTGCGTGACCAGCTGGCCATCGACCACCGGCAGGCGATCGCTGGCCGGCTTGTTGTCCATGCGCACGGTCTTCTCTGCACCGTCATAGCGGTAGGTCACGTTGTAGCCCTTGACCACATCGGTGTTGCCCATGGCGATGCGGGTGCCCGGCTTGCTGGCCATGCGCATGGTGCCGGTGGTGCCGTCCTCGTTGCGGTAGGTCACGTTGTAACCGGTGACACGACTCGACTCGGAGGTGGCGGTTTCCGTGTGGCACTGGCGCTCGGTACGGTTGACTACGCGGCCACCCACGTGGCGCTTGTCGATCTCGTTGCCGATGAAGCCACCGGCCACGGCACCGGCGGCGGTCGCTGCCTTGCGGCCATTGCCGCGACCCACCTGGTTGCCGAGCAGGCCACCGACCACAGCACCGACCACGGTGCCGCCGACGTTGCCATCACGCTCCGGCAGGCGTTCCTGCACCGTCACGTCCTCGCAGACCTCATGCGGAGTCTGGGTGGTGGAAGTCTCGCGCACCGGGTCAGTGCCGATCACGGTGGCGTACGCCTTCTGCTTTTCGGTGATCGGATCGACCTTCAGCACATCGGCGTACTCCAGACCACGCGGCGCGGACGGGTCGAGCTTGTCACCACGCGCGCCGTCGTCGGTGGCGTTGCCATCGACCAGGCGCGACTCGCCATTGGGGGTTGCGGCGCTGATGGAATCGGGCGATTTGTCGCCACTCTTCATGAAGGCGGCGGTGGCGATGCCACCGACCAGCAGCGCGCCCGCTGCGACCAGGACAGTTGTAGTTGTGCTTTTCATGACCTGCTCCTTGCGGACCATCCGCAACGTTCTCGGGGCAGATTGCAGCATGCGCTGCCTGAACGGAATCTCCACATTTCCTGCTCATTCCGGTAACCCATTCAGCATCGGGAAATGCTGGGCCCGTGGTAGCGTTTGCACATTCCCCACGAGGATTCCCGCCATGGCCAACCCGATGCTGTTGCCGGTACTGCAATGGGCCCGCCGGCTCCGCTATCCCACGCTGTTCAAGCTGACCGCCGGCCTGTTCGTGCTGACGCTGTTCATCCCGGACCCGATCCCGTTCGTCGACGAGCTGGTGCTGGGCTTCGGCACCCTGCTGCTGGCCAACTGGAAGAGCCGCAACGCCACCACGCCCCCGCCGCTGGAACAGCGTTGAGCCTGCTGGTCGACAGCCACTGCCATCTCGACGCGCGCGGGTTCGACCCTGACCGCGCAGCCGTGATCGAGCGGGCACAGGCCGCGGGTGTG
>DQIG01000415.1:553-931 GCA_003525885.1 Stenotrophomonas sp. | reverse complement strand
GCGGGCACAGGCCGCGGGTGTGCGCCAACAGGTGGTGCCTGCGGTAACCGCTGCCAGCTGGCCGAAGCTGCGCGAGGTCTGCCAGCTGGCGCCGGGGCTGTACCCAGCCTACGGCCTGCACCCGATGTTCCTGGCCGAGCACCAGCCGGGGCACCTGCCGCTGCTGCGCGAGTGGATCGAGCGCGAACGCCCGTGCGCGATCGGCGAATGCGGCCTGGACTTCTTCGTCGAAGGACTGGATGCCGACGCCCAGCAGGCGTATTTCATCGGCCAGCTGGAACTGGCCCGTGAATTCGACCTGCCGGTGATCGTGCACGCGCGGCGCGCGGTGGATGCAGTGGTCGCCGCCATCCGTCGCATCGGCGGCCTGCGCGGCGT
>DQIG01000415.1:0-404 GCA_003525885.1 Stenotrophomonas sp. | reverse complement strand
GCATCGGCGGCCTGCGCGGCGTGGTGCACAGCTTTTCCGGCAGCCCCGAACAGGCCGTGCAACTGCACAGGCAGGGCTTCCTGCTGGGTCTTGGCGGCCCGCTGACCTACGAGCGGGCGCAGCGCCTGCAGCGGCTGGTGCGCGAGATGCCGCTGGAACAGCTGCTGCTGGAAACCGACGCACCGGACCAACCCGACGCCGGCATCCGCGGCCAGCGCAACGAACCGGCGCGACTGGCGACCATTGCCCGCCACGTGGCCGCGCTGCGCGGGATGGAGCTGGAGGCGGTGGCGCAGGCCACGACGGAGAATGCGCGGCGGCTGTTCGCACTGCCGGCAATGTAACGGTAGATGCCGACCCTGGTCGGCATGCTGCAGCGTATGCCGGCCAGCGGCCGGCACTAC
>DQIG01000125.1:3028-3610 GCA_003525885.1 Stenotrophomonas sp. | reverse complement strand
CCAGCGGCCGGCACTACCATCACAGGTCAACTGCCGACGATGCGGCCGTCCACCACGCGCGCCACCTGCTGGCCGAACACGGCCACATCCTGGGGATCGTGACTGATCAACAGCAACGGAATGCCGGTCTTGTCCAGCACCGTCTCCAGCTCCTGCCGCAGGTGCTGGCGCAGGTCATGGTCCAGCGCAGAGAACGGCTCATCCAGCAGCAACGCCTGCGGCTGCGTCACCAGGGCGCGCGCCAATGCAGTGCGCTGGCGTTGGCCACCGGAGACCTGCGCTGGCAGCAGATCGCCCACCGTGTCGATGCGGAATGCGTGCAACCACTGCTCCACCGCATCGAGGCGCTGGCCGATCCGTGGATTCAACCACCCCTTCTCCAGACCGAAGGCCACGTTCTGGCGCACGCTCAGGTGCGGGAACAACGCGTAATCCTGGAACACGTAGCCCAGCCGGCGGCGCTGCGGCGGCAGATCCACACCGGTGGCCGCATCGAACAGGGTCTGCCCCTGCAGCCGTACATGGCCCTGCCCTGGCCGCAGCAGCCCGGCCACCGCCTTCAGCGTCAGGCTCTTGCCCGCG
>DQIG01000125.1:0-2917 GCA_003525885.1 Stenotrophomonas sp. | reverse complement strand
TGCCGCGCTTGGCGGCCTCCAGGCCGGCCACCGCGCGCAGCGTCAGGCTCTTGCCCGCGCCCGAGGGCCCGAACAGCACCACCTGCCGCTGCGTGCACTGCAGCGATACGTCCAACACGAAATCCTGGCCGGCCGCCTGCAGGCGGCGCTGCACCTGCAGGTCAAGCCACATCGCGCAGCTCCCGGCGACGCCCGCCCACCAGCCGCGCGGCCAGCAACAGGATCACGATACACACCACCGAGGTCAGGATCACCAGCGCATTGGCCTTGCCGTCCTGGCCGGCCTGCACCGCCTCGTAGATGGCGATCGACAGCGTCTGCGTGCGGCCGGGAATGCTGCCCGCCACCATCAATGTCGCGCCGAACTCGCCCATCGCGCGTGCAAACGCCAGCAACAGGCCGGCAAGAATGCCGCGCCAGGCCAGTGGCAGCGTGATGCGGAAGAACACCGCCGCTTCGGACACACCCAGCGTGCGGGCGGCCTGCTCCAGCTGTCCGTCCACTTCCTCGAACGCCGCGCGTGCCGGCTTGAACACCAGCGGCAGCGAAGCCACCGCCGCAGCAATCACGGCAGCCTGCCAGGTGAACACCAGGTTGATGCCGAACCACGACTGCAGCCACGCGCCGATCGGGCCGTTGCGACCGATCAGCACCAACAGGTAATAACCCAGCACCGTCGGTGGCAGCACCATCGGCAGGGTCAGCAGTGAATCCAGCAGCTCACGGCCAGGAAATCGCCGACGCGCCAGCAGCGCGCCCAGTGCCACGCCCAGCACCAGATTGATCGCGGTGGCCCAGCCGGCCACCTTCAGCGACAACCACAGCGCGCTCCAGTCGAGATCCATGCCTCAGGGCTTGCCGAACCCATGTTTGGCCAGGATCGCCTGGCCCTGTGCCGAACGCACGAAGGCGGTGAAGCGCTTGGCTTCGGCCGGCTGCGCGCTGGCCTTGGTCACCGCCAGCGGATAGGCAATGCGCCCCGCCACCGGCACCGCGAAGGCCCGGCGCACCCGGTCGGGCATCGCCTGCGCATCGGTGGCATAGACGAAGCCGGCGTCCACTTCACCGCGCGCCACGTAATCCAGCGACTGGCGCACGTTCTGCGTGGTGATGGTCTTGGCCTGCACCGACGACCACAGGCCCGCCGCTTCCAGCGCGCCCTTGGCATAGCGGCCGACCGGCACGCTGTCGGGGTTGCCCAGTGCGATGCGCTGCACACCGGCACCGGCCAGGTCCTTCAAGGTTCGCGGCGCAGCGCTGGCCTGCGGCGGAACCACCACCCACAGCGCGTTCACCGCGAACACCTCGCGGGTGCCCGCCACCAGCAGATCCTGCTGCTGCGCCTGGTCCATCGTGGTTTCATCGGCCGACGCGAACACATCCACTGGCGCGCCGCGGCTGATCTGCTGCAGCAGTACGCCGGACGCGGCGAAGTTGAAGTCGACCTTGGTCCCCGGGTGCGCCTTCTCATAGGCGGTGCCCAGTTCGCGGAAGCTCTCGGTCAGGCTCGATGCCGCCGACACCGTCAGGTCGGCCGCCCAGGCCGGCACTGCGGCCAGCAGTCCCAGCAACAACAGTCCAGCTCGCTTCATCGTCGGCTCCCGGCCAGGTTCAGTTCGGATCGGATTCGTCGGCCACCGCCAGCGCCGCCAAGCGCTCGGGCTGCAACAGCAGGATCTCACGCTGCTTCACCGCGATGATCCCATCATCGCTCAGGCGGCGCAGCACGCGGCTGGCGGTTTCCGGCGCCATCCGCAGGTAGTTGGCGATCTCGGTACGCGCCATCGTCAGGTTGAAGCGCGTGGCGGAAAAACCGCGCCTTGCGTAACGCTCGGACATGTCCAGCAGGAACGCGGCCATGCGCTCTTCGGTACGGTGGTTGGCAGCCAGCGTGGCGACCTTGCCGATCTCCGCACTGAGCAGGCTGAACAGCTTGGCCTGCAGCCCCGGCATGCGCGTGGCCAACAGGCTCAGCTTGGGAAACGAGATACGGCACAGGTGCACCGTATCCAGCGCAACCGCATTGCAGGGGAAGCGCGAGCCGTGGATCGCATTCAGCCCGATCACTTCGCCCGGCAGGCTGAAGCCCAGCACCTGCTCGTTGCCCTGGCTGTCATCGACGAAGGTCTTGACCATGCCGGCGCGCACCGCAGCAATCGAATCGAACGACTCGCCGGCGCGGAAGATGTAGTCTCCCGCATGGAACGGACCGATGTGATCGACCAGCACGTGCAGATCGCCCAGTGCGGTCTTGTCGTAGCCCTGCGACATGCAGGCGTCGGAAAACGCACAGGTGCTGCAGAAGTGCAGCGCGTCGCCGTCATCAGCGGCGGCGGGGTTCGGTGTGGCCTGGCCGAGGCGGCCGTGCGAAGGCGGATTCGAAGACATCGGGGCAAGACTCAAGCGATGGCGGCCGCCGGCCGGAAGCATGCGGCCATCATACGCCACAGCAGGCGCCCTTCTTCGGCCAGCCGCAGCACCCGCGCATCCCAGTGCGCCCAGCCGCGCGCCAGCATCGGCGACAACGCCGGCAGCTGCCCGGCGAAGCACTCTTCGAACGGTTCATCGTTGCGCCATTCGAAGGCAGCCGCATCGAGCGCGTGATCGCAGGCAATGCTCTGCGCCACCTCGGCCACCAGCCGCTCGTCTTCGGACAGGATCAATCCGGCAGACACGCCCATGTGCCCGGCCTGCAACCGTTTACGCCATTCACCCAGTTCGTCCTCCAGGCGGTAGAACACCTCGCCGATCTGGCTGCAGGCGGACAGGCCAAGCCCGATGAAATCGCTGCGGTCGCGGCGTGGCACGCCCGCCAGGTCGCAATGGCGCTGGCCATCGCCCGGGCCATGTGGGTTCGGCAGGTCGCCACGCTGGTAGTGATCGCCACCAATCGGCTCGTAGCCTGCTGCGCGCAGCA
>DQIG01000126.1:7279-7428 GCA_003525885.1 Stenotrophomonas sp. | reverse complement strand
GCACGAACTCCTCGCCGCCATAACGGCCCAGCAGATGCTCATGGCCCTGCACGCAGTGCTGCAGCGTCGCCGAAAAATGGCGCAGCACCTGGTCGCCGGCCAGGTGCCCCCAACGATCATTGATTTTCTTGAAGTGGTCCACGTCGATC
>DQIG01000126.1:7003-7128 GCA_003525885.1 Stenotrophomonas sp. | reverse complement strand
TTGAAGTGGTCCACGTCGATCAGCAACAACACCAGCGGGCGGCGCTGGCGGCGCAGCTTCTGCAGTTGCGCCTGGCCGTCGGCCAGTACCGCGCTGCGATTGAGCAGGCCGGTCAGGCCATCGGT
>DQIG01000126.1:6435-6855 GCA_003525885.1 Stenotrophomonas sp. | reverse complement strand
GCAGGCCGGTCAGGCCATCGGTACGGGCCGCACGGCGCAGGTCGACCAGCATGCGCTCGACCAGCAGCAGCACCATCGCGAAACAACGCGCCAATTCCAGCATCACCCCGGCAATATAGGTGGCGAACATCGGTGATCCGGTGCGCATGATGTCCTCGCCGGCATCGGGCTCCACCGGCAGGAACAGGCGTATCGCATACAACGCCGCCTCTGCCAGGAACACGGCAGCGGCCAGGCGGCAGCTGGTGCGCTGCTGCGGCGGTGCATGCCGCAGCAGCAACCCGGCGATCCAGCCATCGACGATCAGTGCGAACACGCTGAACACCTGCAGGCGAATGCCCAGGTTCGGCCACAGCACCAGGAAGGCGAAGATGCAGGCCATGAACGCGGCCGCCACCAGCAACGGCCGCCACTGCGGCA
>DQIG01000126.1:4936-6277 GCA_003525885.1 Stenotrophomonas sp. | reverse complement strand
CGCCACTGCGGCAGCGGCTGCTCAAGATGCAGGGCCACGCCGCGCAGCATCATCAGACCGCAGCCGGCCATCGCCGCATTGCCGGCCAGCACCGCCGGTACCAGGGGCAGGTAGGGCCGCATGGCCAGCAGGGTTACCCCCAGGGTCAGCAGCCACAGGCTGATGGTCCACTGCCGCAGCACCGGCTGTCCGCGCAGCACGACCAGCAGCAGCGAGAACCCCACCGCAATGCCGATGCAGAGCAGGAAGCCAAGCACGGTGATGGTGGGGAAATCCAGGGACATGCGGCGCTCGTCGGCCGGGGCGGCGCGCGCATCTTAGCGCCTTGCGGAGCAATCCCCGTGGCCTGCTCCGGCCCGAAGGCGATGCGGGGTCTGAAAACGGCGAGCACGGCAGCCGGTGCACACGCAGAATCCGCGATAGACCCAGGAGACGCCCATGCACACGTGGTACCTCGGTGGCATCGACCACCGCCCGTTCCTGCACCTGTTCGAGATGAGCGACAGCGCGCTCGCTGCGCTCGGCGTCCAGCGTCGCTGGGCGGGCGACAATGGTGGCCATCCCTGCCGTATCAGCCTGAGCGATCCCGCGCCTGGCAGCGAGCTGCTCCTGCTGTCCCACGTCCACCTGCCGCTGCACTCGCCGTATCGCGCCTCCGGCCCGATCTTCGTGCAGCGCGGTGTGACCCGTTGCGTACTGCCGCCGGGCGAGGTGCCCCCGTATGTGCTGCGCCGGATGATTTCGGTGCGCGCCTATGACCACGCCGCGCTGATGCGCGGTGCCCAGGTCTGCGCGGGCACCGATATTGCCGACCGGCTGGATGCGCTGTTCGCCGACCCTGCGGTGGCCTTTGTCCAGTTGCACAACGCCGCGCATGGCTGCTTCTCGTGCCAGGCGGATCGAGTGGATGGGCAGACCACGTAGTGCGATCTCCATGGCGTGACCGATGCCACGCCGATCACGTGACGTCCAGCGCATCCGTTCAGCCCTGCGTGAAGCCTGCGGGAAGGGCTTCACATGCACAGTCACGGATCGGCACTGCGATGGTTCCGCCGCCGGCATCGCGACTTGATACTCGCCGTGGTGCCGCCGAAAGTCCGCCACGCAACGCAGCTCCTGCGGTCACCGTTCCCTTTCGACGACCACAAGGATGCGCCATGTCATTCCGATCCACACCGCTGCTGCTGGCCACCTCGTTCGTGGCTGCGGGCCTGTGCCTGGCCGGCAACGCGTTCGCCCACGGCACCATGACCACGCCGGTCAGCCGTGTCTATGCCTGCTTCCAGGGCAATCCCGAGAACCCGACCAACCCGGCCTGTGCCGCGGCCAAGGCCATCGGCG
>DQIG01000126.1:3859-4787 GCA_003525885.1 Stenotrophomonas sp. | reverse complement strand
GCCGCGGCCAAGGCCATCGGCGGTTCACAGGCGTTCTACGACTGGAACGGCATCAACCAGGCCAATGCCAACGGCAACCACCAGGCCGTGGTGCCCGACGGCAAGCTGTGCAGCGGCAACAACCCGACCTTCCGCGGCCTGGACGTGAACCGCAGTGACTGGCAGACCACGCCGATCCAGCCCGATGCCAATGGCAAGTTCACCTTCGTGTTCAAGGCAACCGCGCCGCACGCCACCCGTGACTGGCGCTTCTTCGTCACCCGCGAAGGCTGGCAGCCGGGCAGCCCGCTGCGCTGGGCCGATCTGCAGGAGTTCTGCACGCTGGGAAATACGCCGCTGTCGGCCGATGGTACCTACAAGCTGCAGTGCACGTTGCCGCAGCGTACCGGCCAGCATGTGATCTACAACACCTGGCAGCGCTCGGATTCGACCGAGGCGTTCTATACCTGCATGGACGTGCGTTTCCAGGGCGGCGGCGGTGCGATACCGGCACCGCAGTGGCAGGACGCCGGTCCGGTCACCGCGCGCGGTGAGCTGCCGGTGGGTACCACGCTGGCGCTGCGCGTGTTCAACGCCAACGGCAATGACGTCGAACGCGTCGAGGCCACGCTGGCCAGTGGCCAGACTGCAGCCGCGCAGTGGCCGTGGGTGCTCGCCCGCAAGGTCAATGGCAGTGCCCAGCACGCGCGCGTGGGCGTGCTCAGCAATGGCGTGATCACGCCAGCGGCTTCGGCCACCGACAACCGCGTGTACCTGAAGGACGGCAACCGCTTCCAGCTCGATACGCAGGTGCCGGACCCGGGCACGCCGTCGCCAGGCGGTGATTTCGACCACGTGTACCCGGCGGGCATCGGCAGCTATGTGCCAGGCCAGACCGTGGTGAAGGGCAGCGACGGCAAGCTGTATGCCTGCCGCCCGTTCCCGGAAG
>DQIG01000126.1:3035-3690 GCA_003525885.1 Stenotrophomonas sp. | reverse complement strand
AAGGCGCGTGGTGCAACGTCAATGCCGAGGCATACCGGCCGGGTGTGGGTGCCGCCTGGCGCGATGCTTGGATCGCGTACTGAGATCGGGCGCAGGGAACGGTGGCAGAGCGCCGTTCCCTGCATAGCGTGAGGCGCGCCAGCGCGTGAGTGTGAAGCCGTTCCCATACGGAACCACGCGATGCTTTTTTCAAAGTAATCCGATGGATGCGGGCGGGCGGGATGCCAAGACTTCGCTGGGTTTCACCACCCACAGGAGATCTCCATGCATCTGTCTCATCGGACTGTCATCGCGCTGTCTGTGATCGCAGGCATTGCCACCTCTGGCAGCGCCTTCGCCCACGGCACCATGTCCAAACCCTCCAGCCGCGTCTATTCCTGTTACCAGGGCAATCCCGAAAATCCCACCAACCCGGCCTGCGCTGCCGCCAAGGCCATCGGTGGTGCGCAACCGTTCTATGACTGGGCCGGGATCAACCAGGCCGAGGCCAGTGGCAACCACCAGGCCGTCGTGCCGGATGGCGAGTTGTGCAGCGGCGGCAACAGTAAGTACCGCGGCCTGGATCTGAACCGCAGTGACTGGCAGAGCTCGCCGATCCGTGCCGACGCACGTGGCCGCTACACGTTCGAGTTCAAGGCGCCAGCGCCGCACGCCA
>DQIG01000126.1:2478-2887 GCA_003525885.1 Stenotrophomonas sp. | reverse complement strand
AAGGCGCCAGCGCCGCACGCCACCCGCGATTGGAAGTTCTACATCACCCGTGAAGGCTGGCAGTCGGGCAGCACGCTGCGTTGGGCCGACCTGCAGGAATTCTGCACGCTGGGCAACGTGCCGCTTTCCGGCGATGTCTACAAGCTGGACTGCCCACTGCCCAAGCGCATCGGCCAGCACGTGATCTACAACACCTGGCAACGCTCCGATTCGAAGGAGGCGTTCTACACCTGCATGGACGTACGCTTCGAAGGCGGTGGTGGCGTCGAGCCGCCGCCGCAGTGGCAGGATGCCGGTCCGGTCACCGCCCGCGGGGCCTTGGAGGAGGGCACCACTCTGACCCTGCGCGTGTTCAACGCCCAGGGTAACGATCTGGAACGTCCCGAAGTCACCCTGACCGCCGGCCAGA
>DQIG01000126.1:1996-2326 GCA_003525885.1 Stenotrophomonas sp. | reverse complement strand
TCACCCTGACCGCCGGCCAGACAGGCGCCACGCAGTGGCCCCTGGTGCTCGCCCGCAAGGTCAACGCCACTGCACAGCAGGCGCGCGTGGGCGTGATGAAGAACGGCGTGATCACGCCCGTCGCCTCGGCCACCGAGAACCGTGTATACCTGAAGCCGGGCAACCTGTTCCAGATCGATACCCGTGTGCCGGGCCCGGTCGATCCGGTCGATCCGCCGCCGGGTGACTACGACTTCGTGTATCCGCAAGGTATCGGCACCTACACACCCGGCGAAACCGTGGTCAAGGGCACCGACGGCAAGCTCTACGCCTGCCGCCCGTTCCCGGAAG
>DQIG01000126.1:1692-1831 GCA_003525885.1 Stenotrophomonas sp. | reverse complement strand
AAGGCGCGTGGTGCAACGTCAACGCCGAGGCCTACCGCCCGGGTACCGGCTCCGCCTGGCGTGATGCCTGGATCGAGTACTGAGGCAGCGCACCGGGGGCGGCGTGATGCCGCCTCCGGTTCATGGGGTTGCCGGCCAG
>DQIG01000126.1:467-1527 GCA_003525885.1 Stenotrophomonas sp. | reverse complement strand
CCAGCGGCCGGCACTACCAGGGTTCGTGGGGCTGCAGGCCAACGGCCGGCACCAGCTGGACCTACTTGCTGCTGACGTACTTCTCGCGGCGGATCTGCGGGTTGCCCAGGCCAGCGGCCTTCAGCAGCTCGGCGCAGGCATCGACCATGTCCGGGTTGCCGCACAGGTAGGCGATGTCGGTAGCCGGGTCCGGCGTGAAGCCGGCCAGCGCCTGCTGCACATAGCCGTGCTGCACGTCCGGGTGCGGTTCGGCCGGCAGCTCGCGCGACAGGCACGGAACATAACGGAAGTTCGGGTGCTTTTCGGCGAAGCTGTAGAAATCTTCGCTGTACAGCAGCTCACCTGGGCTACGCGCGCCCTGCAGCAGCACGATCTGCACACCGCGTTCGGCCATCGCCTTTTCCAGCAGCGGCAGCATCGAGCGGTAGGGGGTAACGCCGGTACCGGTGGCGATCAGCAGGTAACGGGCGTTGTGGTCGCCGGGATTCAGGCAGAACCGGCCGTAGGGCCCGGACGCACTGATCTGGCCGCCGTGCTCCAGCGCCTCGAACAGGGCCGTGGCGGCGCCACCGGGCACGAAACTGACCGCGATATCGACCGCTTCGCCCGGACCCAGCGCGTGGTCGTGGATGGTCGCCAACGAGTAGCTGCGCTTGGTTTCAGTGCCGTCGGCGTAGCTGAAATGGACCTGGATGAACTGGCCGGGCTGGAAATCCAGCGGCTGTCCATCATCACGCACGAACTGGTAGTGGCCGACGGTCGGGGCCAGCATGCGGCAGCCGACCAGCTTGAGGGGGAATTGAACAGGCACGACTTTTCGGGACAGTGTGTAGCCGGGGCAAGCCCTCGGGGTCTTCTATAATAGCCCCTCCCCGCCCCTCTCCAGCGCCAGCCCATGGGCGCGAAGGCTTCGAGCTTGGCTTCCCTGAACGATTCGGCGCCCGCCCTGCGCGTGCGCGACCTGCGCAAGACCTACGACAACGGCACCCAGGCCCTGAAGGGGGTTTCCCTGGAAGTGGCCCCGGGCGACTTCTTCGCTCTGCTCGGCCCCAACGGCGCC
>DQIG01000126.1:0-295 GCA_003525885.1 Stenotrophomonas sp. | reverse complement strand
CGGCAAGTCGACCCTGATCGGCATCATCAGCTCCCTGGTCAACCTCAGCGAGGGCCAGGTGGAAGTATTCGGCAGCGACCTGGTGCGCAACCGCAGCGCCACCATGCGGCTGATCGGGCTGGTGCCGCAGGAAATCAACTTCAACCTGTTCGAAAAGCCCTTCGACATCCTGGTGAACTACGCCGGCTTCTATGGCGTACCGCGCGAGGAAGCCGAGCAGCGTGCCGAAGAGGAACTGAAGCGCGCGCACCTGTGGGAAAAGGCACAGGTGATGAGCCGCACGCTGTCCGGCGGC
>DQIG01000064.1:2335-2822 GCA_003525885.1 Stenotrophomonas sp. | reverse complement strand
CACCGGCTTGCGCAGGAAGCCACCGATACCGGCTGCTTCCACCTGCTGCTGCAGGTCCGGATCGGTGCGCGCGGTCACCGCCAGCAACGGCAGCATGTAGCCCTGGTTGCGCAGGTGCTGGGCCAGTTCGAAGCCGCTCAGGCCCGGCAGGTCCAGATCCAGCAGGCCGACGTCGAAATCGCCGGCACTGATCTCGCGCAGCGCCGCCAGCGCGTGACCCGCATGCACCACCTCGTGGCCGCGTGCGCTCAACAGCCCCCGCACCACATCGGCCACGGTGGCATCGTCCTCGACCAGCAGCACCCGCAGCGGTGGCATGTTCGCAGCTTCATCGCGATGCCCCTCGGCAGACGCCTCGGCATCACTGTCCACCACCAGCGGCAACGGCAGGGTCACGCCGAAACAGGTACCCCGGCCCAGCTGGCTCTCCACCTGGATCCGCCCCTGCATCGCATGCGCCAACTCGCGGCAGATCGCCAGGCCCAGG
>DQIG01000064.1:1951-2183 GCA_003525885.1 Stenotrophomonas sp. | reverse complement strand
GCAGATCGCCAGGCCCAGGCCGCTGCCACCGTATTGCGCTGCGGTACGTGCACCATCGGCCTGCTCGAAGCGGCGGAACAGGCGCTGCTGTTGTTCCTGGCTGATGCCCGGGCCGGTATCGCGCACTTCGAAGTGCAGCGCGCGCAGTTCGCCATCGCAGCGCGCGTGCAGCGTGATGGTGCCGCGGCTGGTGAACTTCACTGCGTTCGACAGCAGGTTGAGCAGGATCTGC
>DQIG01000064.1:1653-1799 GCA_003525885.1 Stenotrophomonas sp. | reverse complement strand
CAGCAGGTTGAGCAGGATCTGCCGCACGCGCATGGCATCACCGGTCGCCTGCAGGCCCGCTGGCAGCTGGTTGTCGAGGGTGAAGCGCAGGCCCTTCTGTGCGGCCAGCGGGCCCATCAGCGCCGCCAGATCCTGCAACAGGCCAT
>DQIG01000064.1:1314-1503 GCA_003525885.1 Stenotrophomonas sp. | reverse complement strand
GCCAGATCCTGCAACAGGCCATTCAACGCAAACGACTGCGACTGCAGTTCCAGGCGCCCGGACTCGATCCTCGCCAGGTCCAGCGCATCGTTGACCAGGTGCAGCAGGTGCTCGCCAGCATGCCGGATCGACTGCGTGTAGCCGCGCTGCTGCGGGTCCAGTGGCGAGGCCAGCAGCAGCTCGCTCATG
>DQIG01000064.1:366-1157 GCA_003525885.1 Stenotrophomonas sp. | reverse complement strand
GCAGCTCGCTCATGCCCAGCACGCCGGTCATCGGCGTACGGATCTCATGGCCAAGGTTGGCCAGGAAGCGGGTCTTGGCCGCCGAGGCCTGCTCGGCCAGTTCCTGCTTGTGCAGCGCCAGCTGGTAGGCGTGGCGCCGCTGCAGGCGGCGTCGGTACAGCCAGGCGAACCAGCTGGTCAGCAGCAATCCGACCGACGCCAGCACCAGCAGGCCGGACAGGCTGCGCCACCACGGCGGCTGCACGCGGAACTCCAGGCTCTGCACCCGCGACCACACATGGTCGGCCGAACGTGCCTGCACTTCCAGCCGGTAGCTGCCCGGCGCCAGGCGCGAGAACAGGCGCTCGCCGGCTGGGCCGACTTCGACCCAATCCGGGTCGTAGCCGGCCAGGCGGTAACGGTACGTATTGGACGCCGAGTCGGCGAAGGACAGCAATCGCGCGACGATGCGCAGGTCGCGGTCGCCATCGGCGATCTGCAACGGCGCATCGTGGGTCATGTCCAGCACCTGCTCGTTGCGGCGCACTTCCACCCGCTCGATCACCAGCGGGGCGCGACGGACCGAAGGCCGCACCTGCTCCGGGTCGAACACCACCGCGCCCGCCGCCGTTCCGGCCACCAGGTGGCCGTCGGCCGCCGCAATCAAGGTGTGCTCGCGGAATTCCTGGCTCGGCAGGCCATCGTGCACGCCATACAGGCGCACGCTCTGCCCATCTGCGCTGACACGCACCAGGCCGCGTGCGCTGGTCGCCCAGGCCACGCCCTGTGCATCCACCACCAGGCCGGAGGCG
>DQIG01000064.1:0-163 GCA_003525885.1 Stenotrophomonas sp. | reverse complement strand
CCTGCCGTTCCAGGCGCCCCTGGCTCCAGCGGTAACGCGACAGGCGACCGTCCTCGGACAACCAGACCTGGCCGTCGCGGCCCACATGCAACGCATGGATCGCGGTTGCCGGCGCACCCGGCACCGGCTGGAAGCGCTCGCTTTCCGGCAGCCACTGCAGCAG
>DQIG01000216.1 GCA_003525885.1 Stenotrophomonas sp. | reverse complement strand
GGAATTGCCGGCCAGCGGCCGGCACTACCAATTGCGAGGGCTACCGCGAAAACTCGCGCAGCATCACCGCGATCGAGGCCACGTTGGCCAGCACGCACAGCCAGAACACCCACTGGAATGCGGCCTTGCGGTGCTTGTGGCGGAACATCGCCTGGCCCATCAGCGCCCCCGGCCAACCACCGGCAAAGGCCAGCAGCTGCAGGGTGCGCTCGGGAATCCGCCACTGCTTGCGCTGCGCCGCGCGCTTGTCATGGCCGTACAGGCCGAACGAGACAGCACTGGCCAGCAGGCACCAGCCGCCCAGCCACAGCGGCAGCACGCCGCTGATCATCAGCGCGATCAACGCGCCGAACGCGGCCAGTGCGAGGTTACGCCGCCAGCCCACTTACAGCGTGTCGAGGAAGCCGCGCACGGCCGGGCCGAAACGCTCGAAATCGACGAGGAAGGCGTCATGGCCCTGCGGCGATTCCAGGCCGATGAAGTGCGCATCGGCGCCGCCGGCACGCAGGCCGTCGGCGACCTGTTGCTGCTGCTGCACGGGGAACAGGATGTCGGTGTTGGCGCCGATCGCCAGCGCCTTCTCCACCCGGATCTTCGCCAGCCCGGCCAGCACGTCGCCGTCGGCATACTCGGCCAGGTCGAACCAGTCCATCGAGCGGCTCAGGTACAGGTAGCAGTTGGGATCGAAGAAGCGCACGAAGCGCCGTGCGTGGCCTTCCAGGTAGCTTTCGACCTGGAATTCGAGGCCGAACGGATCGTCGTCGGTCTGGTCCGAATCCAGCCGCACGCGGCCGAAGCGGCCATCCCACTCCAGGGCCGAGCGATAGGTGATCACGCCCAGCTTGCGTGCCATGCGCATGCCGGACTCAGGGTACTCGGCATCGTCGTAGTGGCCGCCATTCCAGCGCGGGTCGAGACGGATGGCCTCGCGCTGCAGCGAGCGGATCGCGATCGAGAATGGCAGCGCCTGCGCGCTGCCGGAAATGTTGACGTGGCTGCGCGCGATGCCCGGGTGCAGCATCAGGACGGCCAGCGCGGTCATGCCGCCCATGGAATTGCCGACCACGCAGGCCAGCTGCTCGATGCCCAGCGCACGTACGACTTCGATCGCGGCGCGAGCACCGTCTTCGATCGACAGTTCGGGGAAGTCCAGGCGGTAGGGCTCACCACTGGCCGGGTTGATCGAAGCGGGGCCGGTCGAGCCCTTGCAGCTGCCCAGCGAATTCACGCACACCACAAACCAGCGGTGGGTATCGATGGGTTTGCCGGGGCCAACCATCGCTTCCCACCAGCCCGGCGCCGGATTGGCCTCGTTGGCCGCCGCATGCGCATCCGGCGACAGGCCAGTCACGATCAGGATCGCATTGCTGGCGTCGGCCGCCAGCGTTCCCCAGGTCTCGTAGGCCACGCGTGCGCCGTGCAGGGCGCCACCGCGCTTGAACGGGAACGGCGAGGGCAGGGCGTGGAAGCGGGTGCCGGGCGGGATGAATTCGGTCATGCACGCATTCTAGCGGGGCCGCATGTGGAGCTGGCGACACGCTGGTTTCCATTGGCGACGCATCCGGTAGTGCCGGCCGCTGGTCGGCAACCCCATGAATCCTGATACGTCCGCGTGGTTGCCGGCCAGCGGCCGGCACTACGGAAATCGCAGCTCCACCACGCCTTGATGCGGCAGGCTTACTTTCACCGGGAGGCTCTGCAGGTCGCCTTCACTGCGATTGGCGCTGCCGCTGCGCGAGATGCGTGCCAGCACTTCCACTTCGCGATGCGCCGACAGCGGTGCGGTCGGCATCGGGCTGTCGCCGTCGCCCAGCCCGACCGTGTCCGGGAAACCGCTCAGCGGCAGCTTGCGTGCGGCCACCGGCATCGGCGGTCCACCCACGGCCCGGGCCAGTACGAATACCTGGGCGCTGGCGGGCCACTCGGCGCTGTTCAGCGCAGGTAGCTGCACGCGCACCTGCAGCAGCGCCGGTGGCGCCGCAGGGGCAGCATCGGGTGCCTGGCCGGCGGCCTCGCGGGCGATGGCGATCTGCGCCTGCAGCGCCTGCGCGGCACCCGGTTCCAGTCGCGGCAGCAGGCCGCTCCACACATCAGCGGCTTCGGCATTCTTTCCGCGCTGGCGCAGGGCGATGCCCAGCAGCCAGCTGGCGCGCTCGGCATCGGGAGCCTGTCTACGCGCCTGCTGCAACCATGCCATTGCGGTGTCGTCGAACTGCTTGCCGGCATCGGCCTGCGCGCGCGCCTGCGCCGCTTCCACCAGCACGCCCGGATCCTCCGGTGCCAATGCGGCGGCCCTCGCGAAGGCATCTGCCGCAGCTGCCGCATTGCCGAGTTCGGCCTGCGAACGTCCCAGCAATGCCCAGCCATCGGCACGCTGCGGATCACGCTTCAGCGCGTCCTGCAGGGCCTGCACGCCATCGCGCAATGTCGCCACCGAGGGCGCCGGCTGCACCTGTGCCGCACGCGGGTCACCGACCAGCAGATACAGGCAGGCGCCGGCTACGCCAAGCGCAAGCACGCCCACCACGAAACCAAGGCGCCCCTGCTGGCGCAGTGGCCACAGCACCAGCGCTGCCATCAGCGCAGCAACCAGGCCGGCCAGCACCGGCAGCCAATGGCTCACCATCCGTCTCCTTCATCGGCCTTGCCGGCCGGTGCGGCGCCGACGGTGCGACCACGTCGGCGGACAATGCCCAGCACCACCAGTGCACCGGCGCCGAGCACCAGCAGGGGGCCGCCCCATAGCAGCCAGGTACCCGGCTGCAACGGCGGCTGATAGAGCACGAACTCACCGTAGCGGGCGACCAGGAACTGCTTGATCTCTGTGTCGTCGTGGCCCTGCTGCATCAGCTGCAGTACCTCACGGCGCAGGTCCTGCGCGATCTGCGCGTTCGAATCGGCCAGCGACTGGTTCTGGCACTGCACGCAGCGCAGCTGTGCGGCCAGGTCATGGAAGCGGCGTTCCTCGGCATCATCGCGGAACTGCAGTGGCTGCGGATCGTGCAGCGGCTGCTGGGCCAGCGCGGCCAGCGGCAGCATCAGAAGCAGCAGCGCCAGCAGCCAGCGCATCGGCTCAGGGCGCCGTATGCAGGGTGTTGCCGGCACTGCCCTGGGCCTTCTCGATTTTCTGCAGCGCCGGGATCAGCTTCTCGTCGACCACGCGCTGGGTCATCGCGCCGCTGTACTTCCAGCGCACGATGCCGCTGCCATCGACCAGGAAGGTTTCCGGTGCGGCGGTCACGCCCCAGTCGATCGCGGTACGGCCCTCGACGTCGCTGAGCACGACCATGAACGGGTTGCCCAGCTGCTCCAGCCAGTGCAGCGCGTCAGTCGGGTCGTCCTTCCAGTTGTAGCCGATCACGCGCACGCGCTTGCTTTCGGCGAAGCGGGTCAGCACCGGGTGTTCCTCGCGGCAGGCTGCGCACCAGCTGCCCCAGACGTTCAGCAGG
>DQIG01000282.1:21253-21589 GCA_003525885.1 Stenotrophomonas sp. | reverse complement strand
GTCCAGCAGCAGCAACTGCGGTACGTTCAATGCACTGGCGATTTCCAGTGCACCCTGCGGGCCATCGGCAAGTTCCACCTGGCAACCCCAGCGCTCCAGCAGCGCACGGGTCGCCGCACAGACGTGGGGATCATCGTCGATGCTCCACACCCGGCACTTTTGCAGTGGGCTGTCGTCGGAGGGTTCGCTCGCGACGACCGGCGCTGCGGCGGGTACGATCACATCGTCGGCGTGCCCAAGTGCCACGCTCACGGCGAACACGCTGCCCTTGCCCAGGGTTGAGCGCAGGCTGATACGGTGGCCAAGCAGGCGGCCGATGCGTTCGACGATGGCCAG
>DQIG01000282.1:4513-21089 GCA_003525885.1 Stenotrophomonas sp. | reverse complement strand
TGGCCAGGCCCAGGCCGGCGCCACGTTCCTGTTCCACGCCATCGTTCAGCCGGCGGAACTCCTCGAAAATCTCACCCTGCAGGCTTTCCGGAATGCCCGGGCCCTGGTCATGCACTTCGATGCGCAGTTGATCGCCTGCACGCCGGCAGCCGATCAGCACGCGCCCACGTGGGGTGTAGCGCAACGCGTTGGACAGAAAATTCTGCAGGATCCGCCGCAGCAGGGCTTCGTCGCTGACCACCACTGCGCGGGTATCCACCCAGTCAAGCTGCAGGCCACGGCTCTGGGCGGCGATGCCGAACTCGCGCGCCAGCGTCTCCAGCAGCGGAGAAAGTGCGAACGTGCGCACGCGGATCTGCAACGATCCTGATTCCAGTCGCGAGATATCCAGCAGGCTGTTGAGAATCGCATCCTGCGCCGCCAAGGCTGCATCGATATGGTCGCTGGTCTGCTGCTGTGCCGGGTCGCTCAGCTTGCCGCGCAGCACCGAGACGAACATGCGCGCGGCGTTGAGCGGCTGCAGCAGGTCGTGCACCGCCGAAGCCACGAAGCGGGTCTTGTAGCGGTTGGCCTGTTCGGCTTCGCGGCGTGCTTCGTCCAGGTCGTGGGTACGCTCGGCGATGCGGTGCTCCAGCGCATCGGCCAGCGAGCGCAGTTCACGCGCGGCGTTCTTGTAGCTGGTGATGTCGGCGTAGCTGGTGACGAAGCCGCCATCGGGCAGGGGATTGCCACGGATTTCCAGCACCGTGCCGTCGTCCTTCTCGCTCTCGCGCATGTGCGGGCGGCCGCTGCGCAGGTGGTTCAGGCGGCGCTCGATGGCCTCGTCCACCGGGCCGGGACCGAGCAGGCCACGGCGTGCATTGAAGCGGAACAGTTCCTCGATCGGCCGGCCCACCCGCACCAGGTCCTGCGGGAAACGGAACAGTTCCAGATAGCGCGAATTCCACGCGACCAGGCGCAGTTCGCGGTCGATCACCACCACGCCCTGCGGTAGATGTTCCAGGCTGCGGCTGAGGCCGCTGTCGGCGTCGGTGGCCGCCTGCAGCAGGCCATCCTGTGCGGTGCGCAGTTCCTGCGCGTGCTGCTTGAGCAGGGTTTCCAGCTCACGGCGGCTGCGCAGGCGGTGCTTGGCCAGGCGCCGGCGCTGCTGCACGAACAGCACCAGGAAGCCCAGTGCCAGCCACGCGGCACCGCCGGTGAGTGCGGCTGCGCGCCCGGCCGCGGTGGCAGCACTGGCGTCGTGCAGCAGGTGCAGGTTCCAGCCCTCGGCGGGCAGCGACAGGCTTTGCCACAGCATCGGCTGCGGCAGTGCCGGGTCCAGCAAGCGCACCATGCGGCCGCCGTCGGCCAGCACGTCCTCGGTGCGCGCGCGCAGCGGCTGCAATGCGCGGTCGGCGTACTGGCGGGCGTCCAGCATCTCGCGTCGCTCATGGGCGCCCAACGGGCGCAGCAGCCGGTAGCGCCAGCTGTCGCGATTGGCGAGGAAGACCACGTCGTGGTCGTCACTGGCCAGCACCACGTCGGGGCTGCTCAGCCACTCCTGCTCCAGCGCCGACAGCTCGACCTTGATCACCACCACGCCCAGCCGCTTTCCATCTTCTTCGATGGCCTGCGAGAGGTAGTAGCCGGGCACGCCGGTGGTCATGCCGATGCCGTAGAAGCGGCCTCGGCCCTGTGCCAGCGCCTGGCGGTAGTAAGGGCGATAGCTGTAGTTCTCGCCGACGTTGGTGGTCGGCTGGTCCCAGTTGCTGGCGGCCACCGCTACGCCGTCGTGGCCGACCAGGGTCAGGGTCGAGGCACGGGTGACTTCATTGGCGCGTTGCAGCTTGAGGTTCAGCCGCTGCCGTTCGCTGGGCGAGGGCGGCACGCGCAGCGCGTGCAGCAGGTCCGGATCCAGCGCCAGCACCTGTGGCAAGGTGCCGAAGCGGTCGATGCGCTGTTGCAGGCCCTGGCCATACAGCTGCAGCTGGCGTTGCACCTGGCTGCTTTCGTCGCCGAGCGCGCGCCGCCAGGCGTAGTGGCCAGCGGCGACCGCGCACAGCACGGTGCCACCGACCATCACCAGGATGGTCAGCAACAACATCCGGTGGCGGCTGAGCCAGTACATGGCGGCAGTCTACGCAGGGCCGGCGGGCGTGGCGTGCACGCCCGCCGGGGTCTGACGTGGAAGGGGTCAGAAGTGCATCTGCGCGCGCAGTTCGAAGATCTCCGGTGTGCTGTGCACGCCACGACGGCTGGCGTCGACCTTCACGTAGTTGGCCTGGAACTTGAAGTGGCTGGTCAGGTACCAGTTCGCACCCAGGGTGAGGTCGTGCTGGCGGCCACCCAGGATGTCGCCGTCGTCGAGGTCCAAACGGCTGTAGCGTGCTACCAGTTCCACTGCACCGTAGTTGTGCGCTGGCTTGATGTTGGCCACCGCGCCGGCGTTGTACGGCCGCGACTCGCCGGTCAGCACCCAGCTGGCCATCGCGTACTGGCCGCTACCGGTGTAATCCGGCAGGCCCTTGCGGGCGACGGTGGCCTGCAGGGCTTCGGCCTGCAGCGAGAACGGGCCGCGGATCCAGATGCCTTCCAGTCCGGTGCGACGAATCTGGTCGGCGGTGACCAGCGCGCCGGAATCGACGTAGCGGATGTCGGTCAGGCCGGCTTCGGGGCGTGCGCGCAGACGGGCACTGGCCTCGTGGTGCACGTCGCGGCCATCGCTGTAGCCGCGCGGATTTTCCTGCGAGTAGGCCAGGCCCAGGTGGATCACATCACCCGGTGCCTTCACCGGCGTCCACACCGCACGCACCGCCTGGGTGGTGCCGGGATTGTCGCCCTGCAGGTCCTTGCCGCCATAGGCGCCGGCCTGCAGCAGGTACTGCGGGCGCTCCAGCACCCACTCCACGCCGGTGCGGCGGCCTTCGTAGAAGGCCTGCACCGGCAGCGAGGTTTCCAGGAAGCTGCCGGCACGCGAGGAGGTGTTCGCATCCAGGCCGACCGGCGTTTTCATGTAGCCGAAGCGGAAGCGGCCGACGTCACGGCCGAAGAAGGCCTTGCTCTCGAAGCGCACGAACACGTCCAGCCAGGTGTCGGCCTGGAAGTCGTAGTAGACCATCGCATCGTAGACGCCCTTCTTTTTCAGCGTCGCACCGAACTCCTTGCGGCGCACGGCATCGTCGTCCTCAAGGCCACTGGCCGAGGAGAAGTCGTTGTAGTCGTAAGCGATGTTGGCGGTGGCCGCCAGCTCGGTGCCATCGCCGAAGGTGTACTTGGTCGGCCAGTTGTCGAAATCGGCGGCCGAGGCGAAGGCGGGAAGGGCGGCCAGCGACAGGGCCAGCAAGGTGGGATTCGGGCGCATGTTGGGTGCGGCTCTCTCAGATTGCGTGTGGACAGGACAACAACGGCCGCAGGGGCCGAAACTTTCGCAAGGACGCGCCGGGCCGTTCAGCCCGGGCCACCGGCCTCCCCAGGATCGGGCGGTGCGGCGCCAGTGTAGGCACCTGTGCCACCTGAACCGGGGGGCTAGTACCAATAGGTTATCTGCGCCGGCGTGCCCGGCGCGTACAAAGGCGTCCATTGGTCGCACCCCTGTGCGTGCTGCACAGGGCCTGCGATCAGTCTCCACGGTAACGGTTCCCGTGCTGTCCCGGGGCCGTACGTGCCTGAAAACGCCCCTTCCGGAGTCCGCCATGCACATCCCGACCGCAGCCCCGGCGCCTGCAAAGCCGTTGCCGATCTATCGCCAGCTGTACTTCCAGGTGATCGTGGCGATCGTCCTGGGCGCCATCCTCGGCCACTACGAACCGCTGGTCGGCGAGAAGATGAAGCCGCTCGGCGATGCCTTCATCAACCTGGTGAAGATGATCATCGCGCCGGTGATCTTCCTGACCATCGTCACCGGCATCGCCAGCATGACCCACCTGCGCACGGTGGGCCGCGTGTTCGCCAAGGCGATGGCGTATTTCCTGTTCTTCTCCACGCTGGCGCTGATCGTCGGCATGATCGTGGCGCACGTGGTGCAGCCCGGCGCCGGCATGAACATCAACCCGGCCGAGCTGGATCAGACCGCGGTGCACAGCTATGTCGAGAAGTCGCACGACCTGACCCTGGTCGGCTTCCTGATGGACATCATCCCGAAGACGCTGCTCAGCGCCTTCGTCGACGGCAACATCCTGCAGGTGCTGTTCGTGGCCGTGCTGTTCGGCATTGCGCTGGCGATGGTGGGCGAGAAGGGCAAGCCGGTGCTGAACTTCCTGGAGGCGCTGGTCGCCCCGGTGTTCAAGCTCGTGCACATCCTGATGAAGGCCGCCCCGATCGGTGCCTTCGGTGCGATCGCCTTCACCATCGGCAAGTACGGCGTGGGTTCGCTGATCAACCTGGCCTGGCTGGTCGGCTCGTTCTACCTCACCGCCTTCCTGTTCGTGGCGGTGATCCTCGGTGTGGTCTGCCGCCTGTGCGGCTTCTCGGTCTTCAAGCTGGCGCGCTACCTGAAGGCCGAGCTGCTGCTGGTGCTCGGCACCTCCTCGTCGGAGTCGGCGCTGCCGTCGCTGATGGAGAAGATGGAACGTGCCGGCTGCAGCAAGTCGGTGGTGGGCCTGGTGGTCCCGACCGGCTACTCGTTCAACCTGGACGGCACCAACATCTACATGACCCTGGCGGCGCTGTTCATCGCCCAGGCCACCAACACCGAACTGACCCTGGGCCACCAGATCGCCCTGCTGCTGGTCGCCATGCTCAGCTCCAAGGGCGCCGCGGGCGTCACCGGTGCCGGCTTCATCACCCTGGCCGCGACCCTGGCGGTGGTGCCGGAAGTGCCGGTGGCCGGCATGGCGCTGATCCTGGGCGTGGACCGCTTCATGAGCGAATGCCGCTCGCTGACCAACTTCATCGGCAATGCCGTGGCCACCGTGGTGGTCTCGCGCTGGGAAGGCGCGCTGGACCGCAACCGCCTGCAACTGGCGCTGGATGGCCGCGAAAGCGAACTGCCGCCGCCGGTCGATGCGCTGCCCGAGGCGCTGCCGGCCAAGGGCTGATCCAGGTGTGTGGTACCGCGGGGCCGGTCACGACAGTGGTACGGCCCCGCGGCGTTTCAGGGCGTCCCATGGCTGTCATGGGCAGCGCCGAAGCTGGTGTCGCGGTACCGTCGCATACGGCACGGAATTGTGCGGTCGCAGCATGCTTGCGACAGGATAGCGACAGGTCCAGACGCTCCAACGGGGGTATCATCCCCTGTCCCTTCTGCCCATTCATGTAACCCACATCGATGTCCAACGAAGATTTCAAACAGGCCGCCCTCGATTACCACCGGATGTCCCCGCCGGGAAAGATCAAGGTTTCCGCTACCAAGCCCATGCTGACCCAGCGCGACCTGTCGCTGGCGTATTCGCCGGGCGTGGCGTACGCCTGTGAAGCGATCAAGGCCGACCCGCAGCAGGCCAGCGAGCTGACCGCCCGCGGCAACCTGGTGGCGGTGATCTCCAACGGCACTGCGGTGCTGGGCCTGGGCAACATCGGCGCACTGGCCGGCAAGCCGGTGATGGAAGGCAAGGGCGTGCTGTTCCAGAAGTTCGCCGGCATCGATGTGTTCGACATCGAAGTCGATGAGACCGACCCGGACAAGCTGGTCGACATCATCGCCTCGCTGGAGCCGACCTTCGGTGGCATCAACCTGGAAGACATCAAGGCGCCGGAATGCTTCGTGGTCGAGCGCAAGCTGCGCGAGCGCATGAAGATCCCGGTGTTCCATGACGACCAGCACGGCACGGCGATCATCGTCGGCGCGGCGGTGCTCAACGCGATGGCGATCACCGGCAAGAAGATCGAGGAAGTGAAGCTGGCGACCACGGGCATGGGCGCGGCCGGCATTTCCTGCGTGAACATGCTGGTGCAGCTGGGCCTGAAGCCGGAAAACATCCTGGCCTTCGACCGCGAGGGTGTGATCCACACCGGTCGTACCGACCTGGACCCGGAAAAGCAGCGTTATGCGCGCGACACCGACAAGCGCACCCTGGCCGAGATCGTCGACGGCGCGGATATCTTCCTGGGCCTGTCGGCACCGGGCATCCTGACTGCCGACATGGTCAAGACCATGGCGCCGGATCCGGTGATCTTCGCGCTGGCCAACCCGACCCCGGAAATCATGCCGGAACTGGCGCGTGCCGCGCGTCCGGACGCGATCATCGGCACCGGCCGTTCGGACTACCCGAACCAGGTCAACAACGTGCTGTGCTTCCCGTACCTGTTCCGTGGTGCGCTGGACGTGGGCGCCACCGCGATCAACGAGGAAATGAAGATCGCCTGCGTGCGTGCGATCGCTGCACTGGCACGCCGCGCCGCCACCGACATGGGGTCGGCCTACGGTGGCGATACCCCGAGCTTCGGCCGTGAATACCTGATTCCGCGTCCGTTCGACCGCCGCCTGCTGGTGGAGCTGTCGGCCGCCGTGGCCCAGGCCGCGATGGACTCGGGCGTGGCCTCGCGCCCGATCGAGGACATGGGCGCCTACCGCGACAAGCTGGCCCAGTTCGTCTATCGCACCAGCCTAATGATGAAGCCGGTCTACGACCGCGCGCGCAGCGACAAGCAGCGCGTGGTGTACGCCGAAGGCGAAGAGGAAGTGGTGCTGCAGGCAGTGCAGAACGTGGTCGATGACGGCCTGGCGCACCCGATCCTGATCGGCCGCCCGGAAGTGATCGAGTCGCGCATCGAGCGCCTCGGCCTGCGCCTGAAGATCGGCGAGAACGTTGAAGTCACCAACATCAACGACGACCCGCGCTTCAACGAATACTGGCAGTACTACCACGGCCTGACCGGCCGTCGTGGCGTGACCGTGGCCGCGGCGAAGAACCTGATGCGTTCGCGCCCGACCCTGATCGCGGCAGTGATGGTCGCCCGTGGCGAAGCCGATGCGATGCTGACCGGCATCGTCGGCCGCTTCCACAAGAAGCTGGGCTACGTGCGCAGCGTGTTGCCGCTGGAGCCGAAGGTCACCTCGACCTCGGCGATGACCGGCGTGATCAACCAGCAGGGCGTGTTCTTCTTCGTGGATACCCACGTGCAGGAAGACCCGACCGCCGAGCAGCTGTGCGAAGCGACCCTGCAGGCGGCCTACCGCATGAAGCTGTTCGGCATCGAGCCGAAGGTGGCGCTGCTGTCGCACTCCAACTTCGGCAGCCATGATTCGAAGGATGCGCTGAAGATGCGCCAGGTGCGTGAGCTGCTGCTCAAGCGCAACCCGCGTCTGAACGTGGACGGCGAAATGCAGGGCGACACCGCATGGGATGAAGCGCTGCGCCAGAAGCTGCTGCCGGGCTCGACCCTGCAGGGCCGCGCCAACCTGTTCGTGCTGCCGAACCTGGAAGCGGCCAACATCGCCTACAACCTGGTGCGCGTGTTCACCGATGGCGTGGCGATCGGCCCGATCCTGATGGGCGTGAACAAGCCGGTGCACATCCTGACCACCAGCGCGACCTCGCGCAGGATCCTGAACATGACCGCCATCGCGGCGGTGGATGCGCAGATCCGCAAGCAGATCGAAGCGGAGAAGAAGGCGTAAGCCTTCTTCCCGGTTCGATCTGCAGAAGCGCGCCCCACGGGGCGCGTTTCTGTTTCCGCAACGCGGAAACGGGTAGTGCCGGCCGCTGGCCGGCAATGACAGCCGGCCAGCGGCCGGCACTACCGTAGGGGTGTCTGCCACACGCGCTACGCCGCCCGGTCATTTCCCTGCAACGCCGTTGCGGCCCAATACGCCCACGCGGCCCGGCCGTGGGAAGGGACCGGACCGGCCTTCCCACCCTGGGCCCGACCAACTTTCCATGGGCGAGGGTGTCATGCGCAATCGAGTGACGCGGCGATATTTCCAGCAGCTGTTCGCGCTGTACGCCGGTTTCGTGCAGTCGCGCTGAGGCAGCGATGCGGTAGCGCCGGGCAATGCCCGGCGAATGCGTGGTGCGTGGGCGTCAGTGCCGCTTGCCGCGGCGTGCAGGGGCCGGCGGCGGTGCATCCGAACGTGGCTTGGCATACTGCGCCCAAAGCGCCGGTAGTGCCTTGCCGGTGTGCTTCTGCCACAGCGCCGGTGCATAGCGGCCGTCGCGCAGGGCCTTGTCCAGTGCCAGCACCAGGCCCGGGTGCTCGGTGTCGGCCCACTTCAGGAACGCACCGGTGACCCGGTAGCCGCTGTCGAAGTTCTGCCCCTTCTCGACCTTGCCCGGCAGTGCCCAGCCGGCGGCGGCATTGTCCATGCCGTAGCGGTCGCGTGCGTAGTCGGCGATGCCTTCCACCAGCCAGCCCGGCACCCGCGCGTCGCCGTAGCCCGGATAGCCCTGCACGATGTGCATGGCCTCATGGGTGACCAGGTCGATGTCGTTCGGGTGCTGCGCCAACCAGCCCGGGTTGATGGTGATCGTTGCCGCCTGGTCCTTGTCACCGACGAAGGCGATCCCGGTGTAGGCCGGATCGATCACGATGCGCACCATCGACGGCGCGGCCGGGTGGAAGTCCGCACGTTCGCGCAGGTAGGCGAAGTAGAACGTATCGATCACCCGCTTGCGCTGCGGCGCGGCCAGGGCGCCGCGGGCGTCCTGGTAGTTCAGCGTCACGCCGTCGCGGGTCAGCTGCGCATCAAAGGCCTGGGTCTGGCCGAAGCTGGGGAAGGAAAGGGCAACAAGGGCCAGGGGCAACAGACGGTAGCGCATAGGGCTCATTGTACGGCGCTGGGCGCCAACAGTTCGATCTCCGCCAGCGGCAGCCGGCCCGGCGCGGCCAGGCGCAGGCGGTACTCACTGTAGCGACCGGGCTTTGCGATGCGGAACGGGCGGGTCTGGCGGGCAGACTCGAAGGCTTCGCCACTGCGTTGGTCGAGCACGACCCAGCGGCCGTTGCCACTGCGCGCCTCCAGAGTCCATTCGCCGCCCTGGATGCGGCCGTCACCGCTGGTCAGCGTGTACATCGTCGGCGCGCCATCGCTCAGGCCGGTCAGTGCGATGGTCGCGCCGCCACCCAGGCCGACGGTGGTGGACGCATCGTCATCGACCAGTGCCGGCAGGACGCGGCCATCGGCCAGCGTCGCCTTCGCGCCGCTGCCGAGCAGGTCGTGCAGCAGCTGAGGTCGCTGGCCACGGGCGGTCAACGAGCGCGGCACGTCATCGACGCCGCTGCCCCAGCGCGACGGCTGCGGGCCCATCACGAAGTCCAGCGTTGCACCCTTGGCGATCAGGTCGTGCGGCACCCAGGTCTTCGTCCAGGGCGTGCCGTTGATCTTCAGCGACTGCACGTACACGTTCTCACGCGAGTTGTTGGCCGCGTTCACGGTCAGCACCGCGCCGCCCTGCAGTTCCACCCGTGCGTGGCGGAATGCAGGCGAACCGATCACGTACTCCGGGGCGCCCATGCGCAGCGGATAAAGGCCCAGCGAGGCCAGCACGTACCACGCCGAGGTCTCGCCGTTGTCCTCGTCGCCCGGATAGCCCTGGCCGATCTCGCTGCCGACGTACAGCCGCGACAGGATCTCGCGCACGTGCTGCTGGGTCTTCCACGGCTGCCCGGCGTACAGGTACATCCACGGGATGTGGTGCGCCGGCTGGTTGCTGTGCGCGTACATGCCCATGCGCACGTCACGCGCTTCGGTCATTTCATGGATGGTGCCGCCATAGGAACCGGCCAGTGCCGGATCGGCGGTCTCCGGGGTGGCAAAGAAGATGTCCAGCTTGGCGGCCAGCCTGTCGCGGCCACCGTACAGTACGGCCAGGCCTTCGCCATCGTGGGCGGCAGTGAAGGCGAAGGTCCAGCCATTGGATTCGGTGTAGTCGTGGCCCCACACGCGCGGGTCGTAGTCCTTGGCGTCCACGCGCCAGTGGCCATCGGCCTTGCGGCCCTGGAAGAAGCCGGCCGCCGGATCGAACATCGTCGCGTAGCTGGCGGCACGATAGCGGAAGTACTCGGCCTCGGTGTTGTAGCGCTCGCGTGCGGCCGGCATGGTCGCGCGCCTGGCCAGCGCATCGGCCATGTTGGCGATGCCGAAATCGTTGAGTGCCCCTTCCATCGTCCACGACATGCCTTCGTGCACGTCCGCGCTGGCGTAACCACGGAAGGTGGAACGGTCCATGCCCTTGCGGCCGACATGGCGGTCGGGCGGGACCACGGTCGCGTTCTTCAGCGCGGCGGCGTAGGCCTCGGCCGGATCGAAGCCGCCGATGCCCTTCAGCCATGCGTCGGCGAAGGCCACGTCCGAGCTGGTGCCGACCATCAGGTCCGCATAACCCGGCGACGACCAGCGTGCGATCCAGCCACCGGCGCGGTACTGCTCGATGAAGCCCTGCACCATCTGCCCGGCATCGTCGGGCGTGAACAGTGCATAGGCCGGCCAGGTGGTGCGGAAGGTGTCCCAGAAGCCGTTGTTGACGAACACCTTGCCATCGCGCACGCCGGTGAAGCTGCGCTTCGCGCTGCCCTCGGTGTTGTCGTCGCTGGCGCTGGCCTGGTTGGCGTAGCGCCAGTCAGGCGCGGCCGCGCTGCCGGCATTCTCGTGGCCGGAATTGGGATACAGGTACAGCCGGTACAGGCTGGAGTACAGCGTGGTCTTCTGGTCGTCGCTGGCATCGCCGATGTCGAAGCGGGCCAGGCGCGCGTCCCACGCATCCTGCGCGCGGCCGGCCACGCTCTCCAGCGTATCGGCGGCGGCGATTTCCAGCGCCAGGTTGTGCCGCGCCTGTTCCACGGAGATCAGCGAGGTGGCGATACGCATCGTCACCCGCCGGTCGCTGCCGGCATCGAACTTGATGTAGCCGGTCGGGCGACCGGTGTCGAGGCGGCCGCTGCTGCGCCAGGGCTTGTCGAAGCTGGCCACCACATACATGCGGCTGGCGCCGTTGGACAGGCCGCTGCGCGTATCGGTGTAGCCGGACAGCGTCTGCGTGGCCGCGTCCAGGGCCAGGCCGCCCCGTGCATCGACGTTGTCGAACAGCAGGTTGGCATCGCCACCTTCGGGGAAGTCGAAGCGGAACAGCGCGGCATGGTCGGTCGGTGCGATGGCGGCGGCGATGCCATTGTCGAAGCGCACGTCGTAGCGATACGGTCGCGCGCTTTCATGGCTGCGATCGAACGACAGCGCGCGCTTGCGGCGGTCGGCCTCCGGCGCGCCACGGCTGGACGAGGGCATCACCTGGAAGGTCTGGCGGTCGCCCATCCACGGGCTGGGTTGGTGGCTCAGCGCAAGCGCCTGCAGTTGCGGACGGTTCTGCGCATCGTTCTGCTCGTTCCAGCGGTACAGCCAGTTCAGTGCGCCGGCATCGGTCACCGGGGTCCAGAAGTTGAACCCGTGCGGCACCGCCGTGGCCGGGAAATTGTTGCCGCGCGAGAAGGTGCCGTTGGCCTGGGTGCCGCGGGTGGTCAGCACCCAGTCCGAGACGCGCTGCGGCTGCTGCCTCGGCACCGTGTCCAGACGCACGTCATCGATCCAGCCGGAGACCGGCGCGCCGTCGGCACTGGCCACGTCCAGCTCGATCGCCACCACGCGGCGGCCCTTCAGCGCAGGCACATCGCCCAGCCGCACCGCCTTGCGCGCCCACTGCTGCGGGTACAGCGTCTTCGACTCGCCCTGCGCGCGCGCGCCGATCGCCACCCCATGCTGATCGCGCGCCGCACCGGCCGAAACGCGGCTGCCATCGTCCAGCAGCAGGTCCAGCGAGACATAGGTCGAGGCGACAGTGTCCTTGCCGACGATCTCCGGCAGCACCAGCCACGACAGCGTGGTATCGGCCTCGATGGGCAGGTCGGCCTTGAACAGTTCGCGCCGCGCGCTGCCGCCCTCGCTGCTGTAGCGCAGCGCATGCAGGCCGCTGTAGCCGGCGTTGCGCTTGGCGGTGTAGGGCGCGGCCGGTCCATTGCCGATCGTGACCTGCAGCGCGCCCGCGGTCTGCGTCGGGGCAGGTTCGCCCGGTTCGAACGAGGTCTGCAGCCCCTGCGCCAGCACCGGCGTCGCAGTGGCCGCACAGGCCAGGGCCAGGGCGAGCGGAAGCAGGGCGCGGCGCGGATCGGACAGGGTCATGCAAGGGTCTCCCGGGAGGGCTGGCGGCGGGCAGAACCCGCATCGGCGGACACCACGGACAGCATCGCTCCGCCCGCCGGGATGGCAGTGGAAGAGGCGATGCCGGTCCGGTGGGGGCGGGCCATGCGATCGGGTTGGATTGGGTGGGTCGGAGTACGACCTGGCCCGATCCTGCAACAGCCGCTGCGTGCTGGCAAGTGCCATTTAGTTCGATCCAAATGCGGGAAATATCGCTGGAGACGATTCTGGCGAGGGAACCCGCCGGAACCACCGCAGAATCCCCGCGGGTGCCACCGCCCAGGGTGCAGCGCGGAGGGGCGCGACGGTGGCGGGAGCGCGCAAAAGCCCGTTGCGGCGCAATGTCGGTGCGGCCCAGATGCTAGAATCACAGGCCTCGCAACCCGTTCACCGACATCCGCCATGAGCCATACCGCCACCGCGCCCGCCAACGCCGAGAAGCGCTACACCGTGCACCGCAGCGATCTGCCGTTGAGCTGCCCGACCCCGGAAATGGCGCTGTGGAACTCGCATCCGCGCGTGTACCTGCCGATCGAAGACGAGCCCAACGGCGAAGCGCAGTGCCCGTACTGCGGTTCCGTGTTCGTGCTGGCCGACTAAACGGCGGCCCCTTCGATGCGCCGATTGACCGTGGTGCAGTTGCTGCCGGCGCTGCACTCCGGTGGAGTCGAGCGCTCGACCCTTGAAATTGCTGCGGCCCTGGTTGCTGCCGGCCATCGCGCGCTGGTGGTGTCAGCCGGTGGCCGCCTGGTGCAGCCGCTGCTGGACAGCGGTGCTGAGCACCTCACCCTGGACATCGGCCGCAAGTCGCTGCTGACCCTGCGCCATCTGCCGACCCTGCGCCGGCTGTTTGCCGAGGTTGGTGCGGACATCGTGCATGCACGTTCGCGCCTGCCGGCCTGGTTGGGCCTGTACGCGATCCGCGCCATGCCCGCCGCACAGCGCCCGCATTGGGTGACCACCGTGCACGGGTTGAATTCGCCCAGCCGCTACAGCGCGGTGATGACCAGTGGCGAACGCGTGGTCTGCGTATCCAATACCGTGCGCGCCTACGTGCAACGCCACTACCCGACGGTGCCGGAAGAGAGACTGCAGGTGATTCCCCGCGGTGTCGATGTCGGCCAGTTCCCACGCGTAGCGCGTGCCGACCGTCGCCCGCGGCTGGCCCTGGCGGCCGATTACCCCTGGCTGGCCCAGGTTGAAGGCCCGCTACTGCTGCTGCCCGGGCGTGGCACCCGACTGAAGGGTCACGCCCACGCGCTGCGCCTGCTGGCCGATGTGCGTGCCGCCGGCGTGCCTGCCCAGCTGTGGATGCTGGGCACTGACGAACCCGGGCGTGAGGCCTACGTAGCAGACCTGCGGCACCAGGCTGCGGCACTGGGCGTGGCCGAAGCCATACAGATCAGCACGCCTACCGCACGCATCGCCCAGGCCTACGCCGCCAGCGATCTGGTGCTGCAGCTGTCGGACAAGCCGGAAGCCTTTGGCCGCACCGTGGTCGAGGCGTTGTCGGTCGGCCGCCCGGTGCTGGGCTGGGACCACGGTGGCGTCGGCGAACTGCTGCAGCAGCTGCAGCCCAGCGGCGCGGTGCCGCTCGGCGATGCGCGCGCGCTGGGTGAACGTGCGCTGGCCCTGCTGGCGCAGCCGCCGTCCTTGCCGACCCGCATCCCGTTTACCCTGCAGGCCATGCAGCGCGATACCCTCCGCCTCTATGCCGATCTCGCCGGCTGACCCCGCTGTCATCGTGCGTGACGACCGCGCCGGGCGCTGGGCGCCCTGGTGGGTGCTGGCGTACGTGGCGATGTGGCCGTTGCCGGGCATCGCCGAAACCGTGCTGGGCCTTGGCGCGCTCTATGCTGCCGCGCGCATGGTCATGCGCCGGCTGCAGCGGCGCCCGCACCTGTTGAGCACGGCGGCGTGGGCGCTGACCTCGATCCTGTTCCTCGGCTACTGGCTGCCGCAGGCGTTCTCGGCCATCGATGCGATCGATCCTTCGGCCTCGTGGACCAAGGCTGCCGCCGGCCTGCGCTACCTGCCCTTCATGTGGCTGGTGGCGATCGCGGTGGCCACGCCGGAACGGCGGCGGCTGACCTTCGGTGGCCTGGCACTGATCACCGCCGTGTGGACGCTGGATGCGCTGGTGCAGGCGCTGGCCGGCACCAGCCCGTGGTTCTGGTCGTTGGAACACCTGAAGCTGGCTGTGAGTGGCCACGCGCTGTGCCCGGCGGACGAAGCCGCACTGGCCGACCGCCTCAGCGGCGCGCTCGGGCCCTGCAATCTGAAATTCGGCCAGGTGCTGGCCAGCCTGTCACCGTTCCTGCTGCTGCCGATGGCGCGGCGTTTCGGTAGCGCAGGGTGGTTGCTGGCCGCTGCGGCACTGGGATGCGTGCTGCTGCTGGCGGGTTCGCGCGCCTCGTGGATCACCTTTATGCTGGTGCTGGCCTACAGCGGCGTGCGCCAGTTCGGCTGGAAGCGGCTGCTGCTGCTGGCACTGGTGGCAGCGCTGGGTACGGCCGCACTGACAGCGGGAGTGCCGCAACTGCGCGAGCGTGTCGCGCGCACGGCACAGGCGTGGAACGAAGACGGGCAGGGCGTTGACGAGGCACTGTCGGGGCGCGCGCGCATCTGGAAGGCGGCGCTGTGCATGATCGAAGAACATCCGGTCAACGGTGTCGGTGCGCGTGGTTTCCGCGACGCGTATCCGGCCTGCGTGGCCGACGAGGGCCCCGCAGTGTGGGGCAATCAACCGGCATTGCACGCCCACCAGATCGTGCTGGAAATCCTTGCCGAGACCGGCGTGCTTGGCCTGCTGCTGTGGTTGGCGGCGGTGGCGCAGGCCTGGCGGGCCTGGCGCTATGCGCCTCCGGCTGCGCGTGACCGCGCCCGACCGGCGATGCTGGCGCTGGCGGTCACGGTGTTCCCGCTCAACACGCACCTGGCGTTCTACTCCGCGTTCTGGGGTGGCCTGACCGTGCTGCTGGCAGCTCTGTTCGCCGGCAGCCTGCTGGCCCGCGACGCAGAAGATTCTCCGCCGGTGAAGTGACCGCGCATCCGCGCATGGTAGGGATCAACCAGGGAGCCGATCAGTAGATCCACGCCATGCGTGGATGGGGCTTTCCCGACCTGAACACGGCAGCATCTCCACTATCGGCGCCCCGGGAGTTCGCGCACGCTGGAGGCATGGCCAGCCCCAGACTTCGCTACGGTCGGTATTCCCGATCCGGCAACGTGTACTCATTGACCACAGCAACCCTCGGCCGCGAACCGTCCTTATCGACACCCTGCGCTTCGTAGAGCGCAAGGGCTTCAGCCACAGCCTCGCCTGGGTGGTCATGCCCGACCATCTGCACTGGCTGATGGAGCTGCGCAGTGGAACCCTGGCCGAGTGCATGTCCCTTCTGAAGTCACGCAGCAGCAGGCTGCTGAACCGGCGATTGGAGCGACGAGGGGCGCTGTGGCAGCACGGTTACCACGATCACGCCGTACGCAGCGATGAATCCCTTCATGAGAAGGTGATGTACATCCTGGCCAATCCGGTCCGTGCGGGCCTGGCCGGCACGTTGGGTGAGTACCTGCACGCATGGTGCCGTTGGCCGTTGTAGGTGCGGGCTCCCGGATGTAGAGCATCCACGCATGGCGTGGATCTACTTCAGAATGCTCCGCGTCATCAAATCCACGCCCTGCGTGGATGAAGCCATCCCGCCCCACCGTTATTTGTAGAAATCACTCCGGCCGCCGGGCTGGCGCTTGAAGCGGCGGTGGATCCACAGGTACTGGTCGGGGGCTTCGCGCACCATCTCTTCGATGGCCTGGTTGACCCGCGTGGTATCGGCTTCCACGTCCTCGCTGGGGAAGTTCTCCAGCGGCGCGCCGATCTTCAGCACGTACTTCCCGCCTTCGCGGCGGTGGAAGTACGGAATCACCGCACAACCGGTCATCCGCGCCAGCTGGTGGGTCGCGGTGATGGTCGAAGCGGTGTGGCCGAAGAACGGCACGAACACGGTGTCCTTGCCCCGCATGTCCTGGTCCGGCGCGTACCAGAGGAAGCCGCCCTTCTTCAGGTGCCGCACGGTCGCGCGGATATCCTCGTTGGCGAACATCGCCTTGGCATAGCGCAGGCGGCCGAACTTCACCGCCCACTCGTACACAGGGTTCTTGTGCTTGCGGTACATGCCGGACAGGTCGACGTAGTCGCACAGCAGGCGGCCACACATTTCCAGGGTCATGAAGTGGCCGGAGACCAGCAGCACGCCGCGGCCTTCAGCCTGCATCTGCCGCAGGTGTTCCAGGCCTTCGATCCTTACCTGCGGGCGGATGCTGTCGATGCTGCCCCACCAGGCGCGGATGCACTCGAACACGCCTACGCCCAGCGCATCGAAACTATCGCGCACCAGGCGCTGCCGCCACGCTTCGTCCTTCTCGGGGAAGCACAGCTGCAGGTTGACCTCGGCGGCGCGGCGGCGGCTGCCGAGCAGGCGCCAGGTGATCCAGCCGACGCCGCGGCCCAGCGCGCGCTGCAGCATCCACGGCAGG
>DQIG01000282.1:4014-4365 GCA_003525885.1 Stenotrophomonas sp. | reverse complement strand
CGCTGCAGCATCCACGGCAGGCGGGCGATGGCGAAGGCGCCGAACATGGCGGCGAACATCGGCCAGTTGCGCGGATCGCGCAGCGACGGGCGGACGGCGGTGGAGGCATCTGACATGGGGCCATTCTACCAAGGCGGCCGCGTGTCTTTCCCGGGGGGCTCCCGTATCCTTGCGGCATGCGTAAAGACCCTGTCGAATGGATCCTGCGCGGCCTGTACTCGGTCGTGCTCTACATCCTGCTGCCGATCACCGTGTACCACCTGGTCTGGCGCGGCTTCCGGGTCCGTGAATACTTCCGGCGCTGGGATGAACGCTACGCCTCCTATCCGCAGCCGACCGGCCAGCCGCGGG
>DQIG01000282.1:0-3859 GCA_003525885.1 Stenotrophomonas sp. | reverse complement strand
CGGCCAGCCGCGGGTGTGGCTGCACGCGGTCTCGGTGGGCGAGGTCAATGCCGCCGCGCCATTGGTCAATGCCCTGCGCAAGCAGCGCCCGGACATCCGCTGGGTCATCACCACCATCACTCCGACCGGCTCCGAGCGTGTGCGTGCGCTCTGGGGCGACGCACTGGACCATGTCTATCTGCCGTACGACGTGCCGGGCAGCGTCAACCGTTTCCTCGGCCATTTCCAGCCCAGCCTGGCGCTGATCCTGGAAACCGAGCTGTGGCCGAACATGCTGTTCGGCTGCCGTGACCGCGGTATCCCGGTCTACATCCTCAATGCCCGGCTGTCGGCCCGTTCGCTGCGCGGCTACCGGCTGCTGGCTGCACTGATCCGCCGCGCGCTGCGCACCGTCACCTGCGTGGCCGCGCAGTCGCAGGACGATGCCGAGCGCTTCGTGCAGCTGGGGGCGGAGCCCGGCCAGGTGCAGGCCCTGGGCAACCTGAAGTTCGACATCACCACGCCGGACGTGCAGAGCTTCGTCGAACAGTTCCATGCACGGGTACCGGGCGCGCGCCCGGTCTGGATCGCCGCCAGCACCCATGATGGCGAAGAGCAGGCGGTGATCGACCTGCACCGGCGCCTGCGCCAGCAGCATCCGGACCTGCTGCTGCTGTGGGCGCCGCGCCACCCCGAGCGCTTCCCGAAGGTGGAAGCGCTGGCGCGCGAACAGGGCTGGAGCGTGGCGACCCGTCGCGTGGACCAGTGGCCGCGCGCCGCCACCGACGTGTTCGTCATCGATACGCTCGGCGAGCTGATGCCGTTCTACGCCTGCGCCCAGGTCGCCTTCGTCGGCGGCAGCCTGCAGGCCATCGGTGGCCACAATCTGCTGGAGCCCGCCGCGATGGGAACGGCAGCGGTGACCGGCCCGCACCTGCACAACTTCGCGGAAATCTCCCGGCGCATGCGCGAGGCCGGTGCGCTGCTGATCGGCGAGGACATGCAGGCGGTGGGCGATCTGCTGCAGCACCTGCTCGACGATGCCCAGGCCCGCGAAGACATGGCGCGCGCCGGCTGCACGCTGGTCAGCAATGGCCGCGGCGCGCTGCAGCGCACGCTTGCCCTGGTTGCGCCGCACCTGCCGCCGCCGCGCGAGTGATCCCGGCAGCGCGGCTTTGGCTGCGCGGCCGAGTACTGTCGTGATCAACTTCATCAATTCTGCTTAGCGACGATTTTTCTGTCGTTGCTGGACCGACATTGCCGATGGCAGCGTGCCTGCCATCACATCGTGGTGCACACGGCACCGATTCTGATTCCGCAGGGCGACGCAGGCTGCCAGCCTGCTGTCGACCGCGCTTGGGCGGAAATCAAGGGAACTTGCGATGGACGGCGACAGGGGCGGGGATGGCACCGGTGGGGCGCGGCTGGGGATGGACCATCTGGCGGTGGTGGCGCTGACGCTGCTGGTGGGCGGCAGCGTGATCGCGCTGGTGGGCCAGCACACGGCGGCGCAGGCCGGCCCGGCCATCGTGCTGAGCCTGCTGCTGGCCGCACTGGGGGCTGGCCTGGTGTTGTGCTGCCTGCAGGATCTGGTGCTGCGACTGCCGGCAGCCGAGGGCCTGTACGGGCTGCTGGCCGCCAGCTGGGGGCCACGGGTGGCCGTCGTTCTGGGCACGACCTTGTTGCTTGAGCTGATGGCGACCACGGCGGGCGCGGCGCAGTCCATGGCCCACCATGTACACGCGGTGCTGCCCGCGGTAGGCCTCCAGGCCAGCGACTGGCTGCCCGAACAGGTGACGGCGGCGGTGGGACTGCTGATGCTGGCTACGCTGGCGATGCTGCCACCGCGTGGTGTAGCGCTGGCGGCGTGTGCGCTGCTGACGGTGAAGATCGGTGTGGGGGTGTTGCTGCTGGCGCTGGCGGCACGTCACGTGCACTACGCGCATTGGATTCCCTGGCTGCCACCGGCGACCGCGCCGTATCGCTTCGGGCTGGGCGGTGTGCTGGCGGCTGCGGTGCCACTGCTGGGCGTATTTGCCAGCGTGGGCTTGGCACTGGGCTTTCCTGCGCTGCGCCGCCAGGGCGCGATGTGGCAGCCGGCGGTGCTGGCGCTGGCCTCGTTGCTGGCGATGTTGCTGCTGATCGTGCTGGCGGCACTACAGGCCGGGCTGGTCGAGTTTTCCGCGCTGGCCAGTACCCGGCCACTGTCGGTCGCGCTGCAGGTGCACCCACAGCTGCAGTGGATGCTGCCGTTGTTGCCCCTGGCCGGGGCAGCGGGCCTGGCCGCCCTGCAGCTGGTGCTGCTGATGCTTGCGGTCCGGCTGGCCGCGTCGTTATGGCCCCGCGCAGCTGATGCGGCGGGACGATCCCGCACGGGCCTGAGCGCAGTGGTGGTCGGGCTGCCAGCGGTGATGCTGGTGCTGTGGCTGCCGCAGGGCACCCTGCCGGCGCTGCCCGGTGCGGCAACGCTGGTGGTGATGGCGGCGCTGTGCCTGGCGGTGTTGCGGCGACGGGATGGCACCGGGCAAGGCGCAGCCGGTCGCGAGCTGATGATGCCGATGCTGGCCCCCTTGGCGGCCGCGCTGTGCGCGCTTGCGGCGTTGGAACGCCTGCGGGCATGGTCGGGCTGACGGTTCGTGGGGCCACGCCATGTCGGCGTGTGAATGCATCGCCCACAAAAAAGCCACCTTTGCGGGTGGCTTCTTCGTTGCCGGCAAGGCGACGACTCAGTGCGTGGTCGTGGCCGGGTTGCCTGCGTCCTGGGTCAGCAGGCGGTTGACGTCCTGAAGCTCGGCCACGTCCAGCGCACCCAGCGACTGGCTCAGCAGCAGGCGGTTCTGCAGGAAGGTGTAGCGGGCGTTGGCGTAATCCAGCTGCGCCGAGAACAGGATGCGCTGGTTCTGGATCACGTCCAGCACGGTGCGGGTACCGACTTCCAGGCCGACCTGCGAGGCATCGTAGGCGCTCTGTGCCGAGACCACCGCCAGGCGGCGGGCTTCCACTTCGCTGATGCCCTGCACCAGGGTCTGGTAGGCATTGCGGGTGTTGCGGTCCAGGGCTCGCTTCTGCTGCTCGTAGCCGTCCTGGGCGATGTCACGCTGGGCCAGCGCCTGGCGCACGCCGGACTGGGTGGCACCACCGGAGAAGATCGGCACGCTCAGGGTCAGGCCGATGCTGTTGGTGCGTGCATCCGGCGACAGCGAACCGGCACCGGTGCTGTCACCCCAGGTCGCGCTCTTGCCCCAGCTGCCGCCCAGCGACAGGGTCGGGTAATGGCCGCCGCGGGCAGCCTGCACGCCGGCTTCGGCGGCGCTGACCTTCAGCTCCTGCGCCTTCAGCGCCGGGTTCTGGGTGCTTGCCTGCTGCACCAGCTCGTCGATGTTGCCGCGGTTGGCCGGCACTTCCGGGCGGAAGTCGGCCGGCAGGCCGCGCAGGTTGACCACCGGCTGGCCGGTCAGTTCGGTCAGGGCCTGGTAGTTGTCGGCCAGGGTGTTCTGCGCAACGATGGTGTTGGCGCGCGCCTGGTCGTACTGGGCGCGTGCTTCGTGCACGTCGGTGATCGGCGCCAGGCCCACTTCCAGGCGCTTGTCGGCGAAGTCGAACTGCTTCTTCGCGGCCGCTTCATTGGTCTGGGCGGCGTTCAGCGATTCGATCGCCACCAGCACGTTGAAGTAGGCCGCCGAGGTGCGCACGATCAGGCTGTCGTTGGCCGAATCGAGGGTGAAATCCGCCGCTTTGCTCAGCTCGCGCTGCGAACGCAGGTTGTTGATCTGGGTCCAGTTGAACAGCGTCTGGCTCCCTTCGATCGTGTAGTTGCGGCGCTTGCTGGTCACGGTGCCGGAGTTGGCGTCATGGTCCGCCTCGCTGCGCGAGCGGTTCA